>JACRBQ010000111.1 GCA_016213135.1 Chloroflexota bacterium
GGGGTGAGGATGGATTCGAGGTAGTCGTTAGAAACGGTGCGGGCGGCCTGGACGGCGCGGCGTTTGGCTAAGAGGCGCGGGAGGGCCAGCACTCCGGCCAGTTGACCGCGCAGGCGGGCGCGCGCGGCGGCGCCCCCGCGCAGGGCAGACCACCACGCATCCCACGCCATGCGAGCTTGCGCGCCGATGATCTCGCGCCAGTGCTTGCGCCACACCGACCCCGGCACGTCTTTCACCAGCACGAAGATGAAGTTGCGCCCGTCGTAAAAGCTGGCCGTGGGGCCGCCGCCGGTGACGGCGAGCTTATGATAAACCACGGCGCGGGGAGCATACACGGTTTGCCACCCGGCCAGTTGGGCGCGCCATGCAAGGTCTACATCTTCGCACGAAAAGAAGAAGTCGTCGTCGAGCAAACCGATCTGCGCCAGCATGGTTTGGCGATACGCGGCTGAGCCGCCGCAGGCGGAGAACACGGGGCCTTCGGCGTACTGGCCGGTATCGGCTTGCCACACGCCCCGGTTGGCGGGCTTTCCATCCGTGTGGTAAAGGTCGCCGGCGGTGTGAAAGGTGTCGCGGCGGTCGAAGAGCAGCATTTTGCTGGCGACGATGCCCGCCTGCGGGTGGCGCTCGAAGGCGGCCAGCACTTCGGCCAGCCAGTGGGGGTCGGTTTCGGTGTCGTTGTTGAGCAGGATTTTGATTTCGCCCCGCGCGGCGCGCAGGCCGGCGTTGCCCGCGCCGGTGAAGCCGGTGTTGTGGTCGAGGGTCACCACTTTCGCCTCGGGGTAGTCGGCGGCGAGGAGGGCGAGGGAGTGGTCGGCGCTGGCGTTGTCGGCGACGATGACTTCAAAGTCTCGGAACGATTGAGCGCGGAGCGAGTTGAGGCAAACGGGCAGGTGAGCAGCGCCGTTCCAGTTGGGGATGATGACGGAGGTGAGCATGAAAGGAGAAGAGGGAAGAGGGAAGAGAGAAGAGGGAAGAGAGAAGAGAGAAAAGAGCGTGTCTCTCTTCTCTCGCCTTTGCGGCTGCGCGTCTTAACTTGAAAGGGTCTGCAGGTATTCCATAAGCGCCTCTTGCCACGGGCGCAGGGTGATGCCCAGCGATGCGCCGTTGAGATTGGCGAGGGGGCTAAACCTGGGCGGCATGGAGGGGCGGGCGAAGTCGGCCAGGGTGATGGGCTGGATGGGCACGTGGCCGCGCCCGCTGAGGTCGAGGATGCGGCGGGCGTAGTCGTAGCGCGAGCAGTAACCGCTGTTGACAAAGTGGTAGATGCCGTAGCTTCCGGTTTCGATCAACTGCAGAAGGGCCGGGACGATATCGGCGACAAAGGTGGGGCAAGCCACTTCGTCGGTGACGACGCGCAGGGGCGCATCGGCGGAGTCGGCGAGCTGCTGGATGCGGTGGACGAAGTTACGGCCCCCGGCGGCGGTAAGCCACGAGGTGCGGACAATGTAGAAGCGGGTGAGCAGGTTGGCGGTGAACCATTCTCCGGCGAGTTTGGAGTAGCCGTACGGGTTGGCGGCGTGGGTGGGGTCAAACTCGCAGTAAGGGTTGCGCTGCGTGCCATCGAAAACTTCGTTGCTGCTGATGTAGAGCAGGGCCGCGCCCGTTGCGGCGCAGGCCAGGGCCACGTTTTGCGTGCCCAGGCCGTTGACGCGGTAGGCCAGTTCGGGCCGGCGAGCCGCGCCATCCACGTCGGTGAAGGCGGCACAATGGATGACGATATCCGGGCGGGCGGCGGCGATGACGGCGCGGGTTTGATCGGCGTCCGTGATGTCGAATTCCGGCAGGTCGCCGCCGCTGATGTTTTGCCCTTCGTGTTGGCGGGAGGCCTGACGGGCGAGCGCGGAACCGAGTTGGCCTTTGCTGCCGGTGATGAAAAGTCGCATGGGTGTCAGGGGCCGGTGAGGGTGTTGCGCCAGATGAGGAGGGCAAAGCCGCCCAACAGGCAGACGTTCATCAGCGCTAACAGGCCGATGACGATGAGTTCGGGGCGCATCAGGCCCAGCGTGGGGAGGCGCCTGGGGCGGCGAACTTTGGCGGTGGAGGTTTGGCTGAGCGCCAGCAGACTTTCGCTGACGGTTTTGACGTCGTCCACATTGAGAATTTGCTCGAAGGCTTTGGCGCTATTGGCGATGAAGCCCGGAATGTCGGTGCGGTTGAGGACGGCCACCGGGGTGTCTTCGACGCGCACGTCCATTTTGGGGTTGATGCACAGCAGCATGGGGTTGACCCACGGCACCGGCATGTTTTGACGGTGCAGATAAGCGTAGATGGTTGAGCCGCTCTGGCGGGCGCGTTCAACGAGATTGGGCGCAACCGGCTCAAAGGCGACCGCGCCGGGATTGAAGGCCAGCCAGTGCGCACCTTCGGCTTTGTGCAGGCCGCCGAGGTTGGTGACCTCAATGGCCCAGAGGCCGGTGGTACCGACGAGGATGAGGTCGGCGTCGTGGTCGAGGCCCGGCAGCCCCAAATTGCGAATGAGGACGTAGGAATCGTCGAGGGCATTGGCCAGCATTTTGGCGGCCTGATCTTCGCCGTCGAGGATGCTCTTCCAATCCCGCCCCAGCGATTGGGCGGCGTCTTTTCTGGCGCGGCGAAGGAGCTGGCCGGTTTCGTTGCGGAACGGTGAGCAGTGAACGATTTGCATGTTGCGCCTCGCGATGATGGATCAGCCGGGCAGATACGAAGCGATGACGTTGAGGCTGTGAGCCAGGCCCCGTTGGCGAAAATCGGCGAGGGCGTGCTCGGAGATGCGGCTGAAGATGCGCGTTTGCATGGCGTGGGGGGATTGTAGCAAAGATTCAAAATCGGCGCGATGAAGCCCCATGCGTTGGGCAAAGACTTCAATGGTTTGGGGGTCGGCGCCGTGGGCCAGTTGGGAGGCCACATAAGTGCCCCACGCGGCAATGGCGGCATCGGTGAGAAATGGCAACCACGAATCCGGCCGGGCTGCGCCGAGGGTGTCGCCGAGGGCAGGTCGCAGCGCGGGATAGTCGCGCTGATCGAGGTAAATCCGCAGGATGTTGTGGAGGAAGAGCCGTTCGCGGAAGACGCCCCAGGGGGCTTCTTCGCCAAAGACGGGGTCGAAGATTTCGGCGATCCACATTTGGTCGAGCGCGAGGTGGCAGATGTATCCGGCATTGAACGCCGCGCGGGCGGGTGGCAGAGCGGCGGGGCGGGCCAGCACCGGGTGCCGGTCGAACATGCCATGCCACGCGGGCGCAGGGTCGCGCATGGGGACGCTGAAGAAATGGGTGGCTTCGCGGGTCTGGCCGGAAATGTTTTGGGCGTCGGGGGCAATGTTGCCGAGGAAAAACGGGCCGCTGTGGTCGGCCAACAGGGGCGGGCAAGCGGGGTGGGCCAGCAGGTCTTGCGCCAGGTTGAGGTGATAAAACGGGGTGGGCATAGGCATTAAGTATACCGGGTGCGGCGGTGGCTTGCGCGGCGGGTATAGTCGGGTATACTTTACGGCAACCTGAGGAGGAACTGTCCATGCCAAGCATTTTTCGTTTGACTATGCAACGCGGCCCCACGGTGGGCAAGATATTCGATCTTACCAAAGACGTGATGACCATTGGCCGCGATGTGACCAACGATATTACGATCAACGATGCGGAGGTGTCGCGGCATCATGCCCGGCTGACGCGGCAGACCAATGTGTACACGTTGGAGGATCTGGGCAGCACGAACGGGGCGTTTGTAAATTCGCTGCGGCTCACCGGCCCGCGCGCGTTGACGGCAGGCGATATCGTGGGCTTTGGCGAAACGGTGACTCTGATTTACGATCTGGTGCAAACGGACGTGGCGGCCACGGTGGTCGGCTCGCTGAGCAGTGCGGAGGTGGCGGGCGAGGCGGCCAAAACGCAGTGGGACGGTTCGCCCATAGAGTTGGGCATGCCCGACTACACGCCGCCGATGACCGCGCCGGCGATGGCCGAGGCGCCGCAGGATCAGGCGCCCATGCCGCCGATTGCCGATTCGACTTATGACCCGACCCCGCCGCGCCCCAAGATTATGGGGATGGACCGGCGATGGGTGGCGGCAGGCTGCGGCTGTCTGACATTGTTGTGTTGCGTGGTGACCGTGGTTGCAGTGTTCCTGTGGAATGCGCCGGAGAGTTTCTGGCGCTCGCTGGGCCTGGGCTAAAGCAAATCGGTGTCCGAAATTTAGGAGGCTCTCGAAAGAGGGCCTTTTTGTTTAACGATGAAGGATGAATGATGAATGATGAGAGTTGAGTGCTGAATGTTGAATGGCTGCTTCGCGTGGCGACTTGCGAGTGATGCGTGAAGCGCGATGCGCGAATGAAGCTGATTACTGACTACTGAAGGCTGACTCCTGACTCCTGACCACTGACAGCTATTCGCTCTTCCGCACCGCGTCGATGATTTCGGCGGCGATGTCGTAGCGGCTGAAGGGCGGCATGAGGTACACGCCCTGCACCGCGCCGGAGCCGCGCAGTTCGGCCAGCAGCTCGCGCGCTATTCGCATGCCCTCGGCGGGGCCGTCGTCGCCGGCGGTTTGCATGCGCCGGCGCAGGGCCTCGGGGATGAATGCGCCAGGGACTTCGTTGTGGAAGAAGTTGGCGTGGCGGAAGTTGAATAGCGGCATCACCCCGGCCAGAATGGGCAAGGCCATCGGCCCGTGCTTGTCCTCGTAGCGGCGCAGGAATTGCCGAACGTGGTCAGGCTCGAAGATAGGTTGTGAGAGGGCAAAGTCAGCCCCGGCGGCGATTTTCTTGCGCAGGGTTTTGATTTCCTTGTCGGGGTCGGGGGCCGAGAAGTTGACGGCGCACCCGGCGTAAAACGAGGTGGGGCGGCCAATGTCCTGCCCGGCATGGTCGAGGCCCATGTTGAAGCCTTGCTTGATGAGCTTGAGCACGCCCGAGGGCACAAGGTCGTATTTGTCGCTGGCGGCGGGGTAGTCGCCCACGGCGGTGGGGTCGCCCATCACCACAAAAATGTTGCGGATGCCCAGGGCGTGCGCGGCCAGCAGGTCGCCCTGCACGCGTAGCAGGTTGCGCCCGCGCGTGGGGAAGTGCAGCACCGTTTCGATGCCGAAGCGATCCTGAATGAGGTGCGACACGGCCCACGCGCTCATGCGCATGCGGGCCATGGGGCTGTCGGCCACGTTGATCACGTCGGCCCCGGCCTCGGCCAGCAGGCTGGCCCCGGCCAGAAGTTTGTGCGTGGCCAGGCCTTTGGGCGGGTGCATTTCCACGCCGATGACGAATTGCTTTGCGGCAAATTTTTGCGCCAGTTGCGTGGGCTGGTCGGCGGCGGCGGGTTGTTCGTCGCGCTCGGCGGCAGAGATGACGATGGGATGCTCGGCGCGGCGGAGTTCGCTTTGCTCGGGGTGATCGAGGGCGGCGCGCATGGCGGCAATGTGGGCCGGGGTGGTGCCGCAGCAGCCGCCGACGATGAAGGCCCCGGCTTCGGCAAAGGCTAATGCGTAGTCGCCGAAGTATTCGGGCGTGGCCGGATACATGATGCGCTCGCCGATGCGTTCGGGCCAGCCGGCGTTGGGCATGGCCGAGAGGCGCGCCTGCGGGGCGGCGGCTTTCATTTGGCTGACGATGCGCAGCACCTGGGCCGGGCCGCTGGAGCAGTTGACGCCGAGGATGTCGGCGCCCGCCTGAGCCAGTTCGGCGGCGGCACGGGCGGGCGAGTCGCCCAGCAGGGTGAGGTCGTCGCGGGTGAAGGTCATCGTGGCGGCCACCGGCACGGCACGGCCGCCGACGGCTTTGGCGGCGCGCACGGCTTCGGCGGCCTCGTGCAGGTCGCTCATCGTTTCAATGATGATGAGGTCTGCGCCGCTGTTGACGAGGGCGGCGATTTGCTCGCTGAAGGCGGCATAGGCTTGCTCGGGGCGCACGCGGCCAAAGGGGGCCAGCCGCACGCCCAGCGGCCCCACCGACCCGGCGATGAGCACCGGCTTGAAGGCTGCTTCGACCACGCGGCGGGCCAGTTGCACGGCGGCGGCGTTAATCTCGGCCACCTTCGATTCGAGGCCGTGCCTGGCCAGCTTATAGCGATTGGCGCCGAAGGTGTTGGTTTCGATGATCTGCGCGCCGGCGTCAATGTAAGCTCGATGGACTTCGGCCACCGTGGCGGGCTGAGTAAGGTTGAGTTCGTCGAAGCATTCGTCGAAGGCGATGCCGCGCGTGTGCAGCAGGGTGCCCATGGCGCCATCGGCGAGGAGGGGCGGCGGGGGAAAGCGGGCAAGAAGGTCGGTGGTCATAGGGGACCAGTTTACCGCATACGGCGCGGCGGCGAGGCAAACAAAAATCCGCCTGAAGAGAGGGCGGATGTCACAACGGCTGGCGTCACCCGCGCCGAGCCCGCGAAGCGGAGCGCGTCGGGTGGACGCGGGGTTGGGCGGCGAAATCTAGCGGACTATGCCCATCGCCACGACTATTAGCACCAAGAGACCGTTAGCCAGCCCATGTGCAATTACGGCTGGCCAGGTGTTCTTGAGTCGTTGGGCGACATACGATAGTGCCAAGCAGCCCGGCAGAATAACAAAGAGATTCCAAGGAGCAAACAAATGAAAGGCTGCCCACATCAATCCATGGACGATCCACGTTTGCTTTCCATGCACCAGTTCCTGTCGCGGCAAGATGTAGCCGCGCCACCAAAACTCTTCGCCGAGGGTCGCAATCACCAGCGAACCGAGCAGGATTGCGAGAATCCACCAATTGCCAGCCAGTGGCATACCCATGAATTCGGTGGGAAGGGCAGCGCTTGCGGCAGCCGTGGGTGCTGCAGGCCTCAGTTCAGAGGGCCAGTAAGCGGGTGGGGCGATGAAGGAAGATAGCCAACGAGCGGTGAACGCAAGTGAACCCGCGGTGATGAACATGAATACCGCCAATCCGATAGCCCAAAGCCAGGAGCGGCCATTCATCTGCCCGAGCCTGAACCGGGCGCTAATACCATTCCAGTCCATCGCACGCCCTTCGCGTTGATACGCAATCAGAGATGCTGCGATCAAGGCCAGCATAGGTGCAGTTGCGTAGACTAGCAGATAATTGAAGAAGATAGGAAAGCCACGAGCAGTTAGCCAGGGCATGACAGTGTAGACAATGATGGCAACAAACGCCGATGGAATGCCAAAGTAGAGCAGGGCCGGTAAGAAGGGTAAGGGCTTGATATTGGGAGTATTCATGGTTGCAATTTCTTTTTGTGTGACCGACGGCCATTGCCGCCCAACGTATGGTGGGAAAGGCAGGGCGATCAGGTGACGTAATCGCGCAGTTGGCGGCTGCGGCGGGGGTGGCGCAGGCGGCGAAGGGCGCGGCCTTCGATCTGGCGGATGCGCTCGCGGGTGAGGCCGAACTTTTGGCCGACCTCTTCGAGCGTATAGGCGCGCCCGTTCTGCAACCCAAAGCGCAAGCGCAAAATGCGGGCCTCGCGCGGCGGCAGGGTGCCGAGCACCTCGTCCACTTTGTCGCGCAGCAGGTTCTGCAACGCGCTTTGCGCGGGCGAGGGCGCGGAGTCGTCCTCCACAAACGAGCCTAGTTCCTCGTCGTCGTCTTCGCCCACCGGCTGTTCCAGCGAGAGCGGCTGCCACGACACTTTGAGCATCCACTGCACTTTGCGCGGTTCCACGTTCATTTCCGTGGCGATCTCCTCCGGCGTGGGCTTGCGGCCATAAGTTTGCTCCAACTGCCGCGACACCTTGTACAGCCGTCGGATGCGGTCGGTCATATGCACCGGCACGCGAATGGTGCGGCCCTGGTCGGCAATGGCGCGGGTGATCGTTTGCCGGATCCACCACGTGGCATAGGTGCTAAAGCGGTAGCCGCGGCGGTAATCGAACTTTTCCACCGCCTTCATCAGCCCCAGGTTGCCCTCTTGAATGAGATCGAGAAACGGCACGCCCCGGTTCATATATTTCTTGGCGATGGAAACCACCAGCCGGGTGTTGGCTTTGATGAGATGCTCGCGCGCGGCCAGCCCGTCGGCGGCGTCGCATTCGAGCTGGGCTTTGGCTTTGGCCCGGGAGTTGAGGCCCAGGCGTTCCAGCCGTTGGTCGGCGCGGAGGCCCCGTTCGAGGCGCTTGGCCAGGTCCACTTCCTGCTCGGTCGTGAGCAGGGGCACGCGGGCCATTTCTTTGAGGTAGAGGCCCACCGAGTCGTCGGATGAAATCGCCGCCAGATCAAAATCGTCGTCGCTCAGGCGGCGCGGCCGGTAGGGGATGGGCACCGCGGGTTTGGCGTCGAAAATTTCAATGTCTGCCGCATGCACCGAGGCGTATACGTCGGCTAACTCTTCCGAATCTTCCCCGGCCTCGGGCACAGCCTGCATAATATCGTCGGCGGTCAGGTAGCCTTGCGCGTCGGCTTTGTCCAGCAGCGCCTCGATAATCTTCGTCTTCCGTGTGCTTGTCTCCCGCTGTTTCATTCGCCCTCCCTATTAATCCCGGAAAAAACGGAACGCTCGACAGATTGGAGGTTCAGTTGTCCAGCAACTTCTTAAGCACCTCTAATCGGGGGTTGATGTCCTCATTGGCGCAATTGCACGGCCCGTCGTTCCAGTTCTGGCCGCAGTTGGGGCACAGGCCTCTGCAATCGGGGCGGCACAGGGGATACTGCGGCATGGCCAGCCACAGGTCCTCGCGCAGCACCGGCGCGAGATCCAAAAAGCCCGATTCCTCCACCGCGAACTCCGCCAGGGGGTTCGGTGGAAATTCGTAAAGCTGCTCCAATTTTGATTTGATGCGCTGATTGATTTCGGTGAGGCAGCGAACGCATTCCGACTGCCGTTCGCCTGAGAACTGTCCGTGCAGGTATACTCCCTGTGCGGTGTGCGTGAGCCGGGCCACACCGCGGAAGTTTGCCAGGTCCAGGTCATCTGCCACTTCGAGCAACGGAAACTCGAAGTCGAATTGTCGGTTGTAGCCGATAGTTTCTCTGAGCAAGAAACCGACATTCAGCCGCAGAACGTCTCGTCGTGTTTTGTACAGAGTGGGACTCTCTACGATTATCGGTGTAAACTGCCGTTTTTCCGGGAAACTGCGAGCAGTATAGCATTATTCAATACGTCAAGTCAAGGATTCCGTGTAAAACCTTAAGCAATGTCCTATATACAGCCATCCCACAAACTCGCGCCAACCTGTGGGCCGGAGAACCACATAACATGCTCGACAAACTGTTGATCGCTACCCGAAACCCGGGCAAAATCCGGGAATTGCAGGCGATTTTTGGACATTTGCCTGTGCGGCTGTTGACTTTGACCGAAGCCGGTTTTGCCGAGGATACCCCGGAAACCGGCGACACCTACGCCGCCAACGCTTTGCTCAAGGCAACAGCGGCCTGCCGGGGCACCGGGTTGCCCACCCTGGCCGACGACTCTGGGCTGGAAGTGGACGCTTTGCGAGGCCGCCCTGGCTTGCTCTCGGCCCGTTACGCCGGGCCAGCGGCCACCGATGCCGACCGGCGGGCCAAGCTGTTAGCCGAACTGGCGCAAATGCCGGATTCGCCACGCACGGCGCGCTTTCGGTGTGCCATGGCCTGTGTGCATCCAGGCTTTCCGGAGCGGATTGTGGAAGGGGTGTGCGAGGGGCGAATAGCGCCGACCCCGGTCGGAGCGGGCGGGTTTGGCTACGACCCGGTATTCTTCATGCCGGAGTTTGGCTGCACGATGGCGGAATTGGATGAGGCGATCAAAAACCGGGTGAGTCACCGCGCGCGCGCCGCGCAAAAGGCGCTGGCGGTGATCACAGAGTGGCGACAAACGCCGTAATGGCCGCCGTCACCTCGTCGGGCTGCTCCAGCATCACCATGTGCCCGGCGCCCTCAAACAGCCGCAGTTGCGCGCCGGGGATGTGTTCGGCAAGATAGCGGCCATATTTTTCGGGCGTCATTTTGTCGGCAGTTCCGGCGAGCACCAGTGCGGGCGCGGCGATGTTTGCCACACGGCCCATCACGTCGAAAGCGTTGCACGCGGCGTAGTCGGCCAGCAGCACCCGGGGCGGTGTTTGCAACATGCGCTCGCGGGCCAACCGGGTGAGTGGCTCGGGGGCGTTTGGGCCAAAGGCCCATTGGATGATGAGACTCACCGTGCCGGGAAAATCTTTTTGGATGCCGTCCATGATTTGCGGCGCGACTCGCAGCCGCGCTCCCGCGCCCACGAGCACGAGGCCTGCCACCCGGTCGGGATAATCGAGGGCCAGTGTTTGGGCGATGCCGCTGCCCATGGAATGGCCGGCGACGACGGCGCGGCTGATTTGCAGCTCGTCGAGCAGCTTCACGGTGGTTTGGGCAAACTCGGCGATGCTGCCGCACAGGGGGCCGCCGGATTGCCCGTGCCCCGGCAGGTCGAGGGCGACGACGCGCGCCCCGGCCCAACGGCGGAGTTGGGGCGGCCAATGCAAGTGCATGCCGCCCGCGCCGTGAATCAAAACCAGCGGCACGCCATTCCCTTTTGATTCGGTGAAGAAGAGCGACGGGTTCGGCATAATAAAACAGGGGCGCTATTTCACGCCGTGCGCGGCCAGCCAGCGCTCGGCCGAGATGGCGGCCTCGCACCCTTGCCCGGCGGAGGACACGGCCTGTTTGAAGATGGGGTCTTGCACTTCGCCGGCGGCGAACACGCCGGGCACCGAGGTCTGCCGCAGCTGATCGGTGATGATGAATTTCTGCTCGTCCATGGCCAGTTGCCCCTCGAAGAGTTGGGTGTTCGGGTAATGGCCGATGAATACGAATACGCCGTCGGTGTCGAGGGTTTGCGTTTCGCCGGTCTTGATGTTTTTGGCGACGACTTCTTTGACGGCGCCGTTGCCGCGAATTTCCTCCAGCGCGGTATCCAGCACGTAGGCGATCTTCTCGTTGGCGGCGGCGCGGGTCTTCAGCAGTTCGCCCGCGCGCAGCGAGTCGCGGCGGTGCACGATGCGCACGCGGCTGGCAAATTTGGTGAGGAACAGCCCTTCCTGCAAGGCCGAGTCGCCGCCGCCCACCACCAGCACGTCTTTGTTGCGAAAGAAGAAGCCGTCGCACGTGGCGCAATAGGACACGCCGCGCCCGATGAAATCGTTTTCGCCGGGGATGCCCAGCCGCTTGGCCGAAGCGCCGGTGGCGACGATGACGGCTTTGGCGCGGTATTCTTCGCTGTAGGTTTTGACGAGGAACGGCGAGCCGTGAGTGAAGTCCACTTCGGTGACTTCGTTGATCTCGAAGCGCGTGCCGAAGCGCTCGGCCTGGGCGCGCATTTTCTCGGTGAGGTCCGGGCCGAGGATTGAGTCGAAGCCGGGGTAGTTCTCCACTTCGTTGGTGATGGCGATCTGGCCGCCGAATTCGTTGCCGGTGATGAGCAGCGGCTTGAGGTTGGCGCGAGCGGCATAGATGGCGGCGGTGAGGCCTGCCGGGCCTGAGCCGATAATGACAAGGTTTTCTTCGACCATGTTAACTCCTGAAGCCGTTGCCCGGCTTCATGATTTGAAGTACGTGCGGCGCGCGCCTCGTTGGCTCATGGCGCGCAGCTCGGGTGAGCTTTGTTGTGGGGCAAATTATCCCACAGAGTAATTAACGAAACGTATGCGAGGGCAACAGGGGGCGCGGGGCGCGGCCCCGCCGGTTCAGCGCGCCACGTCGGCGTGATATTTGAAGCCGACCTGCTCGGCGATGAGGTTGAGCAAGGTTACGGTGGCGCCGCGCGGGCGATACATGCCCTTCTCCCACTCCGACACTGTTTGCTGGCGCACGCCCAGGCGGTCGGCCAGCATTTGCTGGGTGACGCCCAAGTGGAATCGCAAGGCTTTGACCTTGGCCGCATCCCATTGCGGAGGTTTGGCGGCGATCACGCGGCGGCGCTTGAGAGTGGGGGTCGGCATGGCCGATGATTTTATACAAGTGTGGGATTCAGGGCAACTCGGTGCGGCGGCGCGCCAGCCCCAGCAAAGCCAGCCCCATGCCGACCAGCAGGCCGGCCACGCCCCACAGGGGCGCGCGGGTGAAAACGCCGATGACGGCTTGCGGCGAATAGTCGGGATAGGCGTGACCGTGCAATGACACTTTGATAGCCATCAAGAGCGCGGTGGCCGGCGCCACGCCGAGGCCGGTGGCGGCGCCGCCCAGCGACATGAGGATGAACCATTCGGCCCGGCTCAGTGGGCGGCTGCCCCAGCGGGCGCGCACGGCCTGCCCAAAAGCCAGCACGGCGGCTGCGGCGCCCAGGGCCGTCACCGGGCCGACGGCGGTATCTTCAACGCCGACCCAGAAAAAAAAGGCGACCGCAAAGAGGGCGGTCGCCACGGTAAGAGCCTGGCGCAGCGGCGGCAGGCGTATCACGGTTACGACCCCAGCTTCTCCCGCGCCTCGTCGGTGAGGGGCACCAGCACGTTGACGCGCGTTCCTCTGCCCACGGCAGAATCGATTTGCAGTACGCCGTTGACCAGTTCGGTGCGTTCGCGCATGTTGACCATGCCCAGGCTGCCGCGCTTGTCGTAGGAGGCGTCCACCGCGCCCACGTCGAAACCCACGCCGTCGTCGTGAATTTCCAGCAGGAAAATATCCGGGGCGTGCAGCTTGAGCCGCACCCAGATGTGCTCGGCCTCGGCATGCTTGCGGGCGTTACCCACGGCTTCTTCCACGATATAGAAGAGCACGCCCTGCGTGTGAATATCCAGTTGCTCGGCGGCGTCGCCCTGCGGCTCGATCATGACGTTGAGATTGTAGTTCTCATGCATCTTATCGGCCAGCGCCTGCAGCGCGGCCACCAGCCCCTGCGACTCGAGCACCAGCGGGCGCAGGGTGAACAGCATGTGCCGGATTTCTTTGGTGGTGCGCCGGGCCAGCTCCTCCACTTTATAGAGTTCTTCCGCCGCGCTCTTCGGCTCGCGGTCCAGCAGCCGCCGGATATAGTTGGCGCGCATGGCAATGGCGGCCACCGATTGCGTGGGGCCGTCGTGCAGGTCGCGGGCCAGTTTCTTGCGCGCGTCCTCTTCCACCTGCACAATGCGCTCTTTTTCACTCAACAGTTTTTGGTAGAGCTTGGCGTTCTGGATGGCAATGACGGTGTGTTTGCAGATGGCCTCCAGAATCTCGACATGATCGATGTCAAAGAAATTGGGGCGAGGATGGGCAAAGAGCATCACGCCGTACGTGTCCAACCCGGCTTGCAGCGGCACGACCATGACCGCGCGGCAACTGCGCAGAGCCATCACCTGCGATAACTCCTGATCGCGGAAAGGCTCCGCCGAGAAGGTAGGCTCGCCGTTGCCAATGGCTTCAGCCAGCACGCCCGATTGCGCCGGGAGCAGCACCTTGAGGTCGTTGGGCGTAAAACGCCGGGCGGTGATCACCCGCAGGCGGTTGTCGTTAAACAGCAGCACGGCGCTCACCAGTTGCGCCGAGGCGGCGCCGGTGTCGGCAATGCTGGTGGCGCTCAAATCCAGCGCGGCATCCAGCACGCGCTCGTAGTTCAGCGTGGCGCTGACCAGCGAGGCCATTTCGTAGATGATGTGCGCCTGCTCGCGGATGTTCTTGACGCGCTTCTGTTCCACGTCGCGTTCGGCGTGGGTGCGCTTGATCGCCAGCAGCATGACCCTTTGGCCCATCAGCCCGGTGAGCAGCGTGCCCACGATCAACAAAGCCGCGCGGATGGCAAGGGGGATGGGCGCTTCGTATAGCTCGGGGAAGGCCACCACCACAAGGACCAAATCGGCGACCATAACGGCCCCGGCGCTGATCAGCCCCTGCGGCCAACCGTAGCGCAGACTGGCCGAGACTGCCGGAAAGAGCGCCGCCCACTGCATCACGTTGACCGATCCGCCGGAGACGTAAAACAGAGCCACCGCCAGCACAGAATCGACGATGACCGACATCACCGGAAAGGCAGCGAACCACGAGCCGCCGAGGAGCAGGAGCAGGATGGCGAGGTTATAGAGGGCGGCCAGTACGAGGACAACGGCCGCCGGAATCAGATCGACTGATTTGCCGACCGGGGCAAAGAACAGTTCGGCGGCGATGACCAGCAGCAGGGGCCAGCGCAGGTAGAACAGCACCCAATCGATTCTGGCGGCACTGCGAGGTAAGCGCTTCATAATAGTGCGGTCAGGCGCGGGCCGCGCCATCGGGGGCCTGAGGATCCACCGGCAATTGCAGGAAGAATGTGCTGCCGGGGTAGTTGACCTCGTCGTGGCCGGGGCTTTCGACCCACAGCTTTCCACCGTGGGCGCGGGCCACGCCGCGGGCAATAGCCAGGCCCAACCCCGGCCCGCCGCCTTTGAACGCGGTCTTGCTGGAGGAGTGCAGGGCCACCGCGCCCACCTGATAGAACTTCTCGAAAATCAACTCGTGGTGCTCCGGGTCGAGTCCAATGCCCTGGTCTTTCACCACCACCTCCACGCCGGGGCGGTTCTTGTCCATGACCACCGGGCGCGTGCGAATGGTGACTTCCTTGCCATCGGGCGTGTATTTGACGGCATTCATCACAAGATGGTACAGCGCCTTTTGAATCATCGTCGGATCGGCGTTGATGGTCGGGGTGTCGGCGTCGTGTTCTATGTTGATGGTCAAATGGCGACCGGAGGCCGAGCGCAGAACGTCGCGCACGGTGTCGTTGACCACGCTTTTGACCGGAACCGGGACCGGGTGCAGTTGCAGTTTCTCGCTGTCAATGCGGGTCACGTCCAGCATGGCGTTGACGATCTCGTGCATGCGTTCGCTGCCCTTTTCAATCCCCTCCAGCACCTCGGCCAACGTGGCGTCGGCCCGGATGCCGGGGTTGAATTTGAGCACGCTCATGTAGCCTTTGATCACCGTCAGCGGCGTCCGCAGTTCGTGCGCTGCCACCTGAATGAATTCCAGCTTGTTGCGGTCCAGCATAGCCAGCACCTTGTTTGTGCGCTGCAACTCGGCAATGGCCATCTGGTCGTTGGATCGCATGCGATCCAGCGTGCTGCGGATGATGCTGAGGGCCATGCGCGGGCTGCGGCTGAGCATGGCTTCGAAATCGGCCTTGCCCATTTCCAGCACAGTGCAGTCGGACACGGTGCGCACGGTGGCGGCGCGAGGGGCTTTTTGGATGAGGGCCATCTCGCCGAAGTAGTCGCCCGGCCCGGCCATGCGCAACAGGCGCTGGCCTTCGTTGTCGCTGATCTTTTTGGTGGTCTCGGCCTGGCCGCTGGCGATGATGTAAAACACCTCCTCGTATGCGCCCTCGTGACACAACACGCAATCCGGCGGGTAGGTATGCAGTTCGGTGAGCGATGCCAGATCGCGCAACTCTTCATCATCCAGACCGCTGAAGGTCTGGTTGAGCAGCGCAATCTTGTCGAAAGGGGCGGGCGTAGTCATGCGTGGCGGCTCGAATCTCTTGTCGGGAGGGCGCTTCCTCACAGTATATCCGTGAGCGCCAGACCGGGCAATTACCCTCCGGCCACCTGAATATACCATGCAACGCCGATCCGGGTCGTTTTGGTGTAAAATAATTTCGCGCAGGGAGACCGCACTGCAAGTGGGATCCCTGCGCCTGCCAATTCTATGCCCAGAGGACTGTGATGAGCGAACCAACCAAACCAAAATCCGTTCAAGCCCGGGAATTTCTGCTGGCTCAAGAGCAGCGCCGAACCCTTATGCGCAACGCCTCCATTGCCATTGTGTCGGTGTTTGTGGTGGGGGCCATCATCTGGTATGTGGCCGACCAGACTGCCCAGGGCGAACAAGACAAGCTGCGCCCCCCGGCCAACCCCGCCGAGCAAACCATCCCGAATGAGGGCGAGGGACACGAGGCCGACGGGACGCCTCTCACCTTTAACCACTACCCGCCATCGTCGGGTACGCATTATGGCGCCCCGGCCGCTTACGGCTATTACGAGCAACCCGTCTCCGAAGGTTACTTCGTTCACAGCCTTGAGCATGGCGCGGTGCTGGTGCTTTACAACTGCCCCACTGCTTGCCCGGACCTGCAAGCCAAACTCAACGCGCTGTACGACGGCGCCCCCAAACGGCGCTGCGATGATGTGCGCATGATTGTAGCTCCCTACTCGCAGGGCATGACCACACCCATCGCGCTGATTGCGTGGGGCAAGCAGTTGGATCTGGCCGCCTACGACGAAAAGGCCATCCTCAACTTCTACAAACGGTACGAGGATCGGGGGCCGGAACTCATCCCCTGCGCGTAGCGGCCCTCGGCCTCGCCGCCGTTGGCGTAACCATGTTGCCCAATTTTGCCCGGCCCGTTTTTTACGTCCGCAATGTGCCCGTCTATGGCGACGCCATCCTGTCGCCCATGGACGGGTTTTCGGACATGCCCTTCCGCCTCATTTGCCGCGAGCTAGGCTCGGCTATGAGCTACACCGAGTTTGTCTCGGTCGATGAACTGCTGGGCAACATGAAGCGCGCCGCCAGAAAGTTGCAATTCGATCCCGCCGAGCGCCCGCTCACCTTTCAGATTTACGGCCACGACGAGGAGCGGTTGGCGCAAGTGGCCCAGCGCCTCGAGCGCATGGGGCCTGACATCATCGACCTCAATATGGGCTGTTGGGTGAGCGGCGTCTCGGGGCGCGGCGCAGGCGCGGGCCTGCTGCGCGCACCCGAAAAGATTGGCCGCATCTTCGCCCGGTTGACGCAAACGCTCGCGACCCCGGTCACCGGCAAAATCCGGTTGGGCTGGGACGATGCGACGCGGAACCACGCCACGGTGGCGCGGATACTGGAGGACAACGGGGCTTCGCTGATTGCCGTGCACGGCCGCACTAAAATGCAAGCTTACAAAGGGCAGGCCGATTGGGATGCGATTGCCGAAGTGAAAGCCGCCGTGCAAATTCCGGTGCTGGGCAGCGGCGACGTAAAAACCCCCGCCGACATTGAGCGCATGAAGCAATACACCGGCGTGGACGGGGTGATGATCGGGCGGGCGGCCATCGGCAACCCGTGGATATTCGCCCGCAAGGATCGAGAGCAGGTGGCCTGGGCCGACAAAGCCGCCCTGATGCGGCGGCATCTATCGCTTAATCTGGAATTCTACGGCCCGCAGTTGGGGCTGGTGCTCTTCCGCAAACACGCCGCCCGCTACATCGCCGACACTGCCGAAGACCGCGATCTGCGCCTGGCGCTGCTCACCTGCGAACAAGCGGAGCAGTTCGAGGAGATCGTCGAGCGGCACGAAATGGCAATGGCCTGATGGCAACGCCGCCCTCTTTCACAATTCGAGACATCCCCGTTTACGGCGATGCCGTGCTGGCGCCCATGTCGGGCTACTCGGATCTGCCCTTCCGATCCATTTGCCGCGAGCTAGGCTCGGCCATGAGCTACACCGAGTTCGTGCCCGCGCCGGGCATCCTCGCCCGAGCCGAGGCGGTGTGGCGCCGGTTGCTCTTTGCGCCCGACGAGCGCCCGATCACTTTCCAGATTTTCGGCGCAAAGGAAGACGAACTGGCCGAAGCCGCGCGGCGCATGGAGCAGCTTGGCCCGGACATTATTGATTTGAACATGGGCTGCTATGCCGACACCGTGGCTCTGCACGGCGCGGGCGCGGGCCTGTTGTGCGAGTCGGCCAAAATCGGGGGTATCTTCAAAAAGCTTACCCGCGCGGTTAGCGTTCCGGTCACCGGCAAAATCCGGCTGGGGTGGGACGATGCGACGCGGAACCACACCACGGTGGCGCGGACACTGGAGGACAACGGGGCTTCGCTGATTGCCGTGCATGGCCGCACCAAAGCGCAAGCCTACAAAGGCCGGGCCGATTGGGATGCAATTGCCGAGGTGAAGGTCGCCGTGCGGATTCCGGTGCTGGGCAGCGGCGACGTAAAAACCCCCGCTGACATTGAGCGCATGAAGCAATATACCGGCGTGGACGGGGTGATGATCGGGCGGGCGGCCATTGGCAACCCGTGGATATTCGCCCGGCGCGAGCGGCGCGATGTGCCCTTTGGCGAAGCGGCCGACATGATCCGCCGGCATCTATCGCTGTCGCTGGAATTCTACGGATTGGCCGAGGGCTTCTCGCTCTTCCGCCGCCACGCGCACAAATACATCTTCGCCATCCCCATGGCAGATTCCCTTCGCAACGCGCTGGCGAATGCCCGGTCGCCGGAAAGCGTGCTCGATACCCTCGGCGCGTACGAGGCCGGAATGGTTGCCGTGTCCTAACCACAAGACACGGAAACACGAAGAAAACAAATCCAAACGCATGAGTGACTCGCGGCCAATCGGCATCTTCGACTCCGGGCTGGGCGGCCTCTCCGTACTCAAAGAAGTCCGGCGGCAGTTGCCCGCCGAATCCACCCTCTACTTTGCTGATCAGGGCCGCCTGCCCTATGGCCCGCGCCCGCTGGCGCAGGTGCGCCAGTTCTCCGAGCAAATCACCCGCTTCCTGTTGGCCCACAGCGCAAAGGTCATCGTCGTAGCCTGCAACACCGCCTCGGCTGCTGCGCTGGCCCACCTGCGCCAAACCTTCCCCGGCGTGCCCTTTGTGGGCATGGAGCCTGCCGTGAAACCCGCAGCCGAGCAAACCAAAAACCGCGTCGTCGGCGTAATAGCCACCCAGGCCACCGCCCAGAGCGCACTGTTTGCCGGCGTGGTGGACCGCTTTGCCAATGGCGTCACCGTGCTCACCCGCGCCTGCCCCGGCCTGGTGACGCAAGTGGAAGCGGGCGAACTGGACTCGCCGCGAACCTACGCCCTGTTGCGCCAATACCTCGATCCACTGGTGGCGGGCGGCATCGATTCGCTGGTGCTGGCCTGCACCCATTTTTCTTTTTTGACTCCCGCCATTGCGGACATGCTTGGCCCGCAGGTAACGATTATTGATCCCGCCCCCGCCGTGGCGAGGCAGGTGGGGCGTTTAACGGCTGGGGCACAGGGTCAACCTGGCGGGGACGCGCCCACCACGAACGGGTGGACTTCGCCCACGGCGATAGCGGCCTACACCACGGCAACGCCTCCCGGCGATTCCGCGCTGGCGTCCCGGCTGGTGGGTGAGCCAATCACCTTCCAAAGTGTCCCACTGGTCAAGTTGGAGAAATTTTAGGCGAATCTTAATGTGGCCCCGACTCAAAAAAGCTGGAAAACTGATGGTTTTAGAACATTTGCTCTACAGGGGAGGCCAAGCGTAGGTTGACAGGCAAAAACCAGATCGCTAAACTTCTTCTAACCTTAGACGGGGGGAGCTATACCGAATAAGGAGCACCCTATGTTTCGTAAACCCAACGGAAAAGATTCATCTCAATCGGACGGAATGCCGCATCCGGTTTCGGCCGGCAACGGCAAAATCCAGACTGTGCTGGGGCCGGGTTCGACGTTCAGCGGCACCATTGTGACCGGCGGCGGCGCGCGCATCGACGGCTCGTTCGACGGCAGCCTGACGGTGAAAGGGCCGCTGATTATCGGCGAGGGCGCTCGCGTGGTGGCCGATATTTCTGCTGAAAGTGTTTCAGTGGCAGGGTCGGTCAAAGGCAACATCACTGCCAGAAAAGTGGACATTCTTCGCACGGGCCGCATCTACGGTGATTTGACGACCAATGGTTTCACCACCGAAGACGGCGGCTTTTTGCGCGGCCAGGTTCGCATGACCGACGGCCACTCGCCCGAAGAAGAAGGCGACTCGCCGGTGTTCGGCGGACAGCAAGCGTTGCCGGCCGCTTCGTAAATTCGCAGATACGCATTTGCTCAAGTGCCTACTGAACCAGTAGGCACTTTTGCTAATGCCAACTCGCCAATGGCAAACCCGGCGAAAGCCGGGGGCGCAAAGCCATGGGTCTACTGCAACGCTCCGCCGAGCTTGCGACGATCGCCAGGCCGCCGAGGAAGTTCACCGCATGGGATACACATGCCATCCACGGGCCTGGCGATTTGCCAGGCCCGTTTTTGTTTGCGCCAAGTTGCCCTATTTGTTGTTCTATCTTATACTTATGACCACTTAGCTTATCGACAGGTCATTTTCGGAGAATTTTCTATGGCTTACAGCGACGATGCCCAAACCCCCGAAGGGGGCGACAATCCCGGCCTGCTTACCATTACCATGGTGGTGGTGGCGGGGTTGGTGTTGATTGTCGGTTGCCTGGGAATCTATTTCTTCGTGGGACGCGGCCGCCCGACGAATACGCAGGGCATCACGGTCATTCAAATCACCAAGATCCCCTCGGCCACCCCCTCGCTGACTCCCATCCCGACCCTCACTCCCGTGGCGACGGCGCAAGAGGGCACGGGCGGCGGCGGTGAAACCGTGCCCACGCCCGATCTGGCCGCCACGGCGCAGGCGGCCCCGGCCAGCCGCTCGGTGACGCTTTCAGAAATTCGCGGCTCGGTGCTGATCAAAAACGACATCGTGACCGATTGGACTACGGTGACCACCGAGGTGAACATCCCCCAGGGCACCATGATCCTGACCAACGAAAACAGCACCGTGAAAATCGGCTTCATCGAAGGCACGGTGCTGCGCCTCGGGCCGCAGACTCAGGTGACGCTGACGGATATGAGCGGCACCACCGTCGATCCGGTGACGAAGTTCCAATTGGATTTCGGCAGAGCTTGGGCGGTGGTGGGCGATGCCATGGGGCTGGGCAGTTTCCAGATCGCCACCCCCCTGGGCACAGCCTCGGTGGTCGGCACGTTTATGGGTGCGGAGCACAACTCCAACGGCCCGCTGGATATCATCACCTGTCTCGAAGGCCATTGCCGCTACGCCAATACCTCCGGCGTGCAAGACTTCTTCACCGCTCAGCAACTTGAATCCGATGGCGCCGGCGTGCCCGGCGCGCCGCACGCCATGGATGCCAACCAATTTGCGGACTGGTCGCTGACCAACGTGCCGGAAGTAAGCACCCTCACGCCCACAGCCACGCCCACGGGCACCATCACGCCGACGAGGACGCCCTCGGAGACCCGCACGCCCTCCAATACGCTCATCCCGAGCCAAACGCCCAACGCAGCCGGGACCGGCAGCGCCGCCGGCACCAACACGGCGGCGGCGGCTACCGGCAACGCGCAGGCCACTAACAGCGCGGGCACGGCCACGGCGGCATCAGCCAACAATGGCGGCACGTCCACGGCCATTGCCATCAACCAGACGGCCACGCAAAACTCCATCAATCTTACGGGCACGGTCTTCTATTTCAATGCCACGGCCACGTCCATTGCGGCGGGCACGGCCAACCACTTCACGGCCACGGCCTTTGCCTTCACGGCCACGTCGTTCAACGCCACCTCCAGCGCCATTGCCGCTACGCAAAATGCCATTGGCACCGGCACGGCCGTTGCCCTCACGGCCACATCGGCGTTCACGCAGCAGGCTACGCAAACCGCGCAGGCCGCGGCCACCACGGCGGTGTTCAACGCCAGCCCCAAGTTTGCCTTTGCCGGGCCAAGCGCCACGGTGAATGAAACCGTCGGCACGGTGAACTTCACCATCAACCTCAGCCCCACCGTCAATACCGCCACCTCGGTGCAGGTGTCGCCGGTGTCGCTGAGCGCCGTCAATGGCACCGACTTCAACTTCGCAGCTCAAACGGTGAACTTCCTGCCCAACCAGTCCACCGCCGACGTGACGGTGACCATCACCAACCGGCCCGCCACCACCGAGCCGGATAAGACCTTCCAACTGGTGCTGTCCAATGCCACCCCGCTCAACGTCGCGTTCGTCGGCAGCCCATCCACCGTCACCGTCACCATTAAGGACGTGCCCGCGCCGGTGATCACCTTCGAGCCGTTATCGTATTCGGCCAACGAAGGCGCGGGCAATGCGGCGCTCACCGTGTCTATGAGCCAGGCCGTCAACACCGGCAACGTCACGGTGAACTACTCCACCGCCGACGGACCCCTCGGCGGCAACCTGGCGAGCGGCGGCGGCGCGTTTGTAGCCTGCAACTCGCAACTCACGTGCGTGGACTACATTACCGCTACCAATCAGACGGTCACTTTCGCTCCCGGCCAGACTACCACCACCATCAACATCCCCGTGGGCGATGACGGTTTTAGCGAAGGCAACGAGACATTCCAGGTGATGCTCACCGGCACCAACGGCTTCGGCGGCGCGGTGCTCGGCAGCCAGTCCACGGCCACTGTGACCATCCTCAGCCAGTCGCCGCCGTCGGTGGCGTTCTCCAGTTCGTCGTACACCGTCGCCGAAGGCGATAGCGGCGCCGGCGCGGCGACGATCACGGTGACCCTGAGCCGCCCGTACGCCAACACTACCACGGTCAACGTGAATTACGCCTCGTTCAATGGCGGCACAGCCAATGTGGGCAACGGCGACGGCGCCTGCGACGCGGGCGAGGATTTCCTCCCCGCCGGCGGCTCGCTCTCGTTTGCGCCCGGCGAGACATCAAAGACCTTTGATGTGACCGTGTGCGGCGACCCCATGAACGAAGCCGACGAAACGGTGTTCCTCTCTCTTTCCGGGCAAACCGGCGCGTCGCTGGGCGTGGCCACCGCGACGCTGACGATCACTAACGACGATCTGCCGCCCGATCTCACGGTGGCGCTCCCTGGCGGCTCGACCCTCACCGAACCTAACGCCGGCGGCGCCGACCAGTTCGCCACGACCACCATCGATGTCACGTTCACGCTGTCGCAGGCTTCGGGGCAGGCGGTCACGCTCGACTACGCCACGGCCGGCGTCACCGCCACCGAAGGCATGGACTACGTGGGAATCTCCGGCACACTGACTTTCAACTCCGGCGACACCACCAAGACCCTGCAGATCACCATCAACGGCGACGTGTTGAACGAGACAAACGAATCGTTCAATATCAACGTCAGTGACTTGTCGGGCGCGACCCTGGTGTCGCCCAACCCGAGTGTGGTCACTATTCAGGACGATGGCGACCCGGCGCCCATCGCCAGCTTCAGCGCCTCGCCGTATCAAATGGTGGAGGGCGACAGCGGCACCACCCAGGTGCCCATCACCGTGAACTTCGACCGCCAGTCGGGACAAACCATCGTCCTCGGCTTCACCACCAGCGAAGGCGGCGCGTCGTGCCTGGGCAACCCGGCCACGGCCGGCAGCGATTACGTGGCGATCACCGGCACGCTCACCTTCAGCCCCGGCGAAATCTCCAAGTCCTTCAACGTGACGGTGAACGGCGACGTGCTGGTAGAGAACGCCGAATGCCTCACCATGACGCTGAGCACGGTGAGCGGAACCGTATCGGTGCCGACGCCGGCCTCCGAACTTAGAATACTGAATGACGATTAGAACTTAGCCGCGCGGGGACGTATGCACCTCAATTACCGTGTGTAAGAATCTCGGTGGCGATGACGCAGATGGCATGGAATGTGCAATGCCTTCTGCGTCATTTGCGCACAGGTAACCGTGTCTAATCAAGATAGCCCTCCTCCACGACTGCCCCGCCGCCGCTCTGCGCCGCCGTTCCGCCTGCCCGACGTCGAAGCCCTGCGGCCCAAGGTCCTGTCGTCGTTGCCGCCCGAGGAACCCATGGACGGCTTGAGCCGGCTCGACCCGCGGGTGATGATCGGCGTGGCCATTGGCGCAGTGGTGCTGGTGGTAGTGGTGGGATGCTTTGCCATTTATTCCTTCGCCAGCCGCCAGCTTGCCCCGGCGCCCCTGCCGACCACCCCCACGCGGCCACCCACGGCCACGCTCACGCCCATTGCCACGTTGTCGGTGCTGCCGGCCTTTACGGCCACCCTTGCGTTGACGCCCACGGTGACCCCCGTATCGCGCTCGGCCATCCTCACTGAAATCAAAGGCGTGGTCGAAGTCCGCTCCGGCCCGTCGGCGCCGTGGACGCAAGTGCAGGGCGACACCGACCTGCAGCAGGGCGCCACCGTGCTCACCAGCGAGGCCAGCAGCGCCAAGATTGTTTTCAGCGAAGGCACCGTGGTGCGGCTCAGCTCGCAAACACAGTTCACCCTGGTCGAGGTCAGCGGGCCGCTGCTCGTTCCGGTTTCCGTATTTAAATTGGATTTTGGCAAGGTGTGGACCATTGTGGCCGGCGCGTTGGGCAGCGGTAAGTTTGAGGTGCACATGCCGGTGGGCGTGGCCGCCGTGCGCGGCTCGTTCATGAGCGCCGAAAGCAACAGCACCGACAATGTGGAGATCGTCACCTGCCTGGAAGGCCGCTGCCGCTACGAGAGTCCGGCGGGTGTGCAAGACCTGGGCACCAACCAGCAGACGGAAGCGCAAAACGGCGGCGTGCCCAGCCTGCCGCACCCCATCGATCCATTCCAGTTGGCCGACTGGGCCGCGAAAAAAGTGCCCGAGGTGCTCACCCTGACGCCCACGGCCACCCCTAGCTTCACGCCCTCCCTCACCTTCACGCCGTCGCTCACGTTTACGCCGTCGCACACGTTCACCCCGACGCCCACGGTTCCCACGCCGACTCCGTCGCGCACGCCCACGTTGACCATCACCCCGACGCCCACGTTGACCCTGACGCCCACGTCCACGGCAACGGCCACCAGCACCCTGACGCCGTCGCAGGTGGCAACGGTCACCCAGACGCCCACGGTCACGCTGACGGCCACGCCCGGCCCGGCGGTCAAACTGGCATTCATCGTCCAGCCGAGCAATACCGTTGCCGGCGCGCCCATCCTGCCCATGGTTCAAGTGGCTATTCAGGATGCGGTGGGCCGCACGGTGCCCTACGCCACGAACGCCATCACCATTGCCCTGGGCACCAACCCCAGCGGCGGCACACTGAGCGGCACCCTCACCGTCGGCCCGGTCAACGGCGTCGCCACCTTCCCCAATCTCAGCATCGACAAATCCGAACAGGGCTACACGCTGGTGGCCTCGTCGACCGGACTCAGCAGCGCCACCAGCGCGGCCTTCAACATCCTCCCGGCACCCGCCGCGTCGTTTGTCATTTCGGGCGTTGTCACCCCCACCGTCACGGCGGGTACGGCCATGAACATCACCGTCATCGCCAAAGATCAGTTTGGCAACCAGGCCAGCACCTACAACGGCACGGTGTCGTTCAGCGCCTCCGGCGATACGCAGGCCGTGCTGCCGGCCAACTACACCTTCGCCCCTGCCGACTTCGGAGTCCACACCTTCACCGGCGTTGTGCTGAAGACGGCCGGGGCGCGCACGCTCGCCGTGGCGGACACGAGCAACTCCTCCATCAACGGCTCGGCCGACACCACCGTGCTGCCCGCGGCGGCGGCCTCGCTGCAGGTGTACGGCATCCCCAGTCCCATTGTCATAAACACCCCGGCCGCCGTCACCGTCAAAGCGCTGGATGCGTATGGCAACGTGGCCATCAGCTATACCGGCACCATCCAATTCAGCTCCACCGATTCCGCCATCTTTCCCGGCAACGGCCTGCCGGCTGATTACACCTTCATCGCCGGCGACGCCGGGCTGCACGTCTTCCTCGTCCCCTCGGGCGTGACGTTCCTCACCCCCGGCACGCAATCGGTGACCGCCTTTGACCTGAGCATCGCCTCCATCAACGGCACGCAGTCCAACATCCTCGTGTGCGCCTCGCCGTCCCCGTGTCCGTAGCGCGGGCGCAGCGGGCATTCCGCGTTCCTCCCCCACCCAGGATTTCGCCAAAATCCATTGACAGGCCCTTCGATAGGACACTGTCAGCGGATTTCTGGAACCACTTCGCGTTGAACGGATATTGCCCTGCCGCCCCTCAACTCTCGAGGGCAGGTCAGATTCAGGTAATTGCACAGGGATGAGAGAAGCACGCTGATAAACGCTGAAAAATGAGATAAACGCTGATCTTTTTGATCTTGATCAAATCAGCGCTTATCGAATTAAATCTGCGTTCACACCGCACTTGCGTGTCCCGAAGGGATGCAAGTGTCTGCGTTCTCAAAGCCTGTGCCTGAGCAGTTGCAGATTCAGTACAAATGTCTATGAAACTCGTGCACCTGTCTATTGCATGCCAACCCCAAAAAGCGTAATATCATTCCTAGCTCGCGCTTGCGGCCTACCTGACGCTCGTTTTCACAAAGACCAACTACCGGGAGCTCACATGGCAAACCATCATCGCCGGTCGCTCGCTGTGCGCTTCGCCCGTACTGCCCTGCACGTGCTTCTATACTGTTCTGGAGGAACAATGACCGCCTCTCGCCCGCTTTCCCTCGCCCTCGTCCTCGCCGTGTTGCTGTCGCTGCTCGGCCCGGCAGCCTCGACCGCCCAGAGTGTCACCCCGCCCACTCATGCGTTGGCCGCCATGCCTGATGCCGCCGCCGCTCTGCAGCAGGCCGGTTCCGCCCCAATGATGTTCATCGAGAACGCAGGGCAATATGCCGAGGGCGCGCGCTTTCAAGTGCGCGGCGCGGCCGGTGGCAGCCTGTGGCTGGCCGACGATGCCCTGTGGCTCACGGTGTTGGAAAAACCCTCATCCCCCCGACCCCCTTCTCCCAAAACGGGAGAAGGGGGCGAGTGGCTCCCCTCTCCCAGCGGGACGGTCGGAGACCGGGTTGGGGGTGAGGGAGAACCCCGCCGGGGCGTGAACATCAAACTGTCGTTCGTGGGAGCCAACCCGCACCCGCGCCTCGAACCCTTGAACCGCCTCGATACGCACGTCTCATATTTCACCGGCTCTGACGCCAGCCAGTGGCGTCCCGACGTGCCCGTCTGGGGCGGGGTGCGCTACGTTGACCTGTACCCCGGCGTGGATTTGGAGCTGACGGGCGAGGCCGGGCAATACCGGCAGCGCCTCGTGGTCCGCCCCGGCGCCGACCTGAGTGCCGTGCGCCTGCGCGTGGAAGGCGCGGAGTCGCTAGCGCTGCTCCCCTCTCCCGCAGGGGGACGGTCGGAGACCGGGTTGGGGCCTGCACTGAGCGAAGTCGAAGTGGTGAGGGTGACTACGGCGGTGGGTGAGTACACATTGCCGCTCCTGCAACTCGTCGCCCCGGACGGCTCACCGCTGACCGTGCCAGACGCGGCCTTGAGCGGCACAGGCGAAATCGTCCAGCCCTTCGCCCCGACCACCGGACTACCGGATCTCCCGACTACCGGACAACAAGACCTGCTCTATAGCACCTACCTCGGCGGGAGCCAATACGACTATGGCTACGCCCTCGCCGTGGACGGTAGCGGCAATGCCTACGTCACAGGTAACACGAACTCTCTCAACTTCCTCACCACCCCCGGCGTGTTTGACACGGACCGCAATGGAAATTCCTACGACGTCTTCGTGACAAAGCTGAACGGGGACGGCAGCGGACTGGTCTACTCCACCTTCCTTGGCGGGTCTGGTGACGACACGGGATACGCCATCGCCGTGGACGGGAGCGGCAACGCCTACGTCACGGGTGACACATACTCTCTCGACTTCCCTACCACCCCCGGCGCGTTTGACACGGGCCGCAACGGGGGCCAGACCGACGCCTTCGTGACGAAGCTGAACGCCGCCGGGAGCGGGTTAGTCTACTCCACCTTCCTTGGCGGGAACAACGACGACTCGGGCAACGCCCTCGCCGTGGACGGGAGTAGCAACGCCTACTTGACGGGCCACACGACCTCTCTGACCTTTCCCACCACCTCCGGCGCGTTTGACACTAGCTTCAATGGAAGCAGCGATGCTTTTGTGACGAAGCTGAACGCGGACGGCAGTGGACTGCTCTACAGCACCTTTCTCGGCGGGTCCGGTGACGACACGGGCTACGCCATCGCCGTGGATGGGAGCGGTAGCGCCTACGCCACTGGTGACACAAATTCCCCCAACTTCCCGACCACCTCCGGCGCGTTTGACCCCACCTTCAACGGTATAGACGCCGCAGACGACGCCTTCGTGACGAAGTTGAGGGCGGCCGGCAGCGGGCTGGTCTACTCCACCTTCCTCGGCGGGGGCCATTACGACTACGGCTACGCTCTCGCCGTAGACGCGGGCGGCAGCGCCTACGCTGCAGGCAGCACGTACTCTCCCAACTTTCCCATCACACCGGGAGCCTTCGACATGGGCTTCAACGGGAACCGTGACGTCTTCGTGACGAAGCTAAATGCGGCCGGCAGTGGACTGCTCTACAGCACCTTCCTCGGCGGAAGCTCCGATAATTATGGCGAGGCCCTCGCCGTGGACAGCAGCGGCAGCGCCTACGTCATAGGTTATACGTATTCTCCCAATTTTCCTGCCACCCCAGGCGCGTTTGACACGAGTTTCAACGGGGGCCCCGATGCTTTCGTGACGAAGCTGAACGCGGCCGGCAGCAGGCTGGACTACTCCACCTTCCTCGGCGGGAGTACTGTTGACTACGGCTACGCCCTCGCCGTGGATGGCAGCGGCAGCGCCTACGTCACAGGTAACACTTTTTCCTCCAACTTCCCCACCACCCCCGGTGCCTTTGACACCAGCCTTGGGGGCAGCGACGCCTTTGTGGCAAAGCTGGCGATACCGGGCAGTCTGGCGACCGCTTACCAAAGCCCCACCGCCAATGCGCCCTCCAGCTCCAACAGCGGCGACAATAACGGCTTCCAAACCTCGCCGACCAACGCCTACGCTGACGACGGTTTATTTGCCGCCGACATGAACAGCGGCACCGGCAGGAGCAGCAGTTGCGCCAGCCCCAAGCGCGACCGGCATCAGTTCTACACCTACGGCATCGCGCTCCCCGGCAGCGCTGCCGTGCTCGGCCTCGAAGTGCGTCTCGATGCCAAAGCCGATAACACGACCGGCACACCCAAGATATGTGTGGAACTCTCGTGGGACGGCGGCGCGACGTGGACGGCGGCGAAGAAGACGCTCAGGCTGGCAAAGGCCGAAAAGACCTACCTGCTCGGCGGTTCGACTGACCCGTGGGGCCGCGCATGGACCCCGACCGAACTCGGCGACAGCAACTTCCGTGTGCGCATCACCAACATTGCCGGCAACACCGCCCGCGACTTCTTTCTGGATTGGGTAGCGGTGAAAGTCTACTATCAGCCGTAGGCATCGTCTCAATAAATGGGGGTGGGGGCAGACCCATGTGTCTGCCCTGGGCGAACACATGGCACACAGGCCACCTATGGCAGGTTCGCTCCCACAATTTTGAAAAGATACGATATTCCTATCTCCGTGGAGGAACAATGACCGCCTCTCGCCCGCTCTCCCTCGCCCTCGTCTTCACCGTGCTGCTTTCTCTGCTCGGCCCGGCAGCCTCGACCGCCCAGAGTGTCACCCCGCCCACTCATGCGTTGGCCGCCATGCCTGATGCCGCCGCCGCTCTGCAGCAGGCCGGTTCCGCTCCAATGATGTTCATCGAGAACGCAGGGCAATATGCCGAGGGCGCGCGCTTTCAAGTGCGCGGCGCGGCCGGTGGCAGCCTGTGGCTGGCCGACGATGCCCTGTGGCTCACGGTGTTGGAGAGACCCACAAACCCCCCCACCCCCACAACCCAAAAA
>JACRBQ010000110.1 GCA_016213135.1 Chloroflexota bacterium
AAAGTCCATTGACAAAAGGCCATGCCTGTGCGCGTGGGAGCGGGTTGCACCCGCGATGGCATGGAATTGCGGCAGGCCCGCTCGCGGCTACAAGCCGCTCCTACCATTTCATGGCCTGTCGCCGACTTTGGAAAGGCCCTCCCCGCCGAGCCAGTGTGGATTGTTGCCTGAACCCGGATAGGCTACAATCCCTGCCGAATGCCGCCGACGCTTGACCTCTCTCTGGCTCTTCGCCAACATTTCGGCTTCCCGGCCTTTCGGTCAGGGCAAGAAGCCGCCCTCGGTCACGTCCTCGCCGGGCGCGATACGCTGGTGGTGATGCCGACCGGAGCCGGCAAGTCGCTGATTTATCAACTGGCGGCGCTGCTGCTATCCGGCACGGCGCTGGTCATCTCGCCGCTTGTGGCATTAATGAAGGATCAGATTGACGGCTTGACCCGGCGCAACATCGCCGCCACGTTTATCAATTCCAGCCTCGACGCCGCCGAGCAAGCCCGCCGCCTCCGCGCGGTAGCCGACGGCCAATACAGAATCGTCCTCGTCGCGCCGGAGCGACTCCGCAGCCGCCCTTTCCGCGAGGCGATTGGCCGTATCTCCCTCAGCCTGTTGGCGGTGGACGAGGCGCACTGCCTGTCGCAGTGGGGGCATGATTTTCGCCCCGACTATCTGCACATCGCCGAATCGCGCCGTGAACTTAAAGCCCCGGTGACACTTGCCCTCACTGCCACCGCCACCCCGCGTGTGCAAGACGACATCATTCACCTGCTGGGTTTGCCTCACGCCGAAAGACTGATCACCGGTTTCAACCGCCCGAATCTGACCCTGGAAGTTTTCTCCGCGCCGGATGTGAAAGCCAAGCTGAACCTTGTGCGCGATTTTTTAGCGCAGGCCGAGGGCGCGGGCATCATCTACACCGGCACGCGGCGCGACGCCGAAGAGGTAGCCGAGTTCATCCGCGATGTTTGCGGTCTTGAGGCGCGGTACTATCACGGCGCGCTTGACGCCGCCGCACGCGCCGAAACCCAGGAGGCCTTCATGGCCGGCGACTTGCCGCTGATCGTCGCCACCAATGCCTTTGGCATGGGCATTGACCGCCCGGATGTCCGCTTCGTGCTTCATTACACCGTCCCCGGCACACTCGAGGCCTATTATCAGGAAGCGGGCCGCGCCGGACGCGACGGACTCCCGGCCCGCGCTGTGTTGCTCTATTCGTCCAGAGACACCTCACTCCACGAGTTCTTCATTGAGAATGACTCGCCCTCGGCAGACGAACTGCGAGCCGCGCACAGTTTTGCGAGCGGTCCGGTGAAAGAGTTTGCGCTGGAGGAACTGGAGCGCGCCACCGGCTTGCCACAAACCAAAGCCCGTGTGGCTCTCGAACAACTCGAAGCCGCCCATGCCCTCCGCCGCGCGCCCGATGAAGCTTATGGCGTGTTGCGAGTGGAAGCCCTGCCGTTGTCCGACTCCGTCCTGCAGAAAATTGCGGCTCAAGTAGCCGGCCGCCGTGAGCACAAACGCCATCAACTTAAAATAATGGTGGACTATGCGGAGACGAACATCTGCCGCCGCCGCGCCCTGCTCGATCACTTTGGCGACACGGGAACCGCCGAGGCCCCCTTGTGTTGTGACAACTGCCTGACTCGGCTGGATGCCGCCAGCTCCTCCCTGCGCCGGGCCGAGTCCCAATCCGAACGCGCCGCCCTCATCGTCCTCGACACCATCGCCCACTTGAAATGGGAAGTGGGCAAGGGCAAACTGGCGAAGATTCTCAAAGGCTCAACCGAGCAAGAGATGGCGCTTTATAAGCAGGCCCGCAACTACGCCAAGTTCGCGGTGCTTCGTTTGTATGAAATCGAATCGTTGGTCGGCCAATTGATTGACGCCGGCCATATCAAACAAGTGGGAAGCCGGCTGCCCACGCTCAAGCTGACGCCCAAAGGCGAGAGCGCGCTCCAGGCCCGAGCTGCTATCCGCGTAGACTTGCGGCCCGTCGCGCAGGGTGCGGCGCAAAAACTTCAGGCGCAGAAGGAGGCCGGCGGCACGGTGGCCCTCTCCGGCCAGATGTTGGCGCGCGGCCTCACCCCGGAGCAAATCGCCGCCGAACGCGGCCTGACAGTGTACACCATCTATTCGCACCTGGCTCGACTCATCACCGACGGGCAAGTGTCGATCAACGCCGTGGTCGCCGCCGACCTGCAAAAACAAATCCGCGCCGCGATTGAGGCCATAGGCTCAGTTGAGCAGTTGTCGCCCATCAAAATGCGCTTGCCCGAGTCGATTGACTACGGCGTCATTCGCTGTGTAGCCAATGCCTGGCAAGTTGAACAGGGTCAGTCGCCACCGACGCCGACAAGGACATCAACTGGAGAAGACCGCGCCGCGCGAGTTCATGCGTTGGGCGAGTCCGGCGACATCGACGTTGCCCCCGAACTGATTACGGCTCTCGCCGACGCCGATGGCAATGTGCGACGGCTGGCGGCCTCGGCGCTAGGTAAGTTGCGGACGGTTGCGGCGGTCGAGCCATTGCTGGCTTTGATTGAACGCGAACCCGGCCCTCAGGTGCGGCAATATGCAATCAAGGCTTTGGGCACAATTGGCGATGAACGAGCGCGAACAACCCTTATCAAAATTTCCAACGATCCAACTGAGATGGAATACAACCGTCTTTCCGCGCAAACTGCGCTCAAGTCTCTGCGAATAGCGAGTGCCCCTCTCAGCCACCTAATGCCGATCCCCGAAGCGACGCGTAGCGGGATTACCCAACCACCGAACCTCCTGCCACCCGATCCCGTTTCCGCCTTCCTCGCCCGGCCTCACCCGCGCCCGCTCAAAGGCCCCTGGCTGGCCGGTTGGACGCTGGACTTTAACTCGCGTTTCTCTGGCGCCGAGCACAGCCGCAGTGAAGTGGGCGAACTTGTGTATCTCTATAAGTATCGCGGCGAACGGCATCTGGCTAATGACCTGGCCGAGCGCTGGTTGGAATTGCTCGCCGCCCACCCTGAACTGCCCGAACCCGATGCGGTGATCCCGATTCCGCCTTCGCTACAGCGCGACTTCGATCCCGTAACGCTCCTGGCCCAAACGCTGGCAACAAAGTTAACAATTCCGGCATTGACAAATACCCTCGTCAAGACTCGCGCCACCAAACCGCAAAAAGAAATGACGGCGCTGGCGCAGAAGCAAGCGAATATGGCCGGAGCGTTCGCTCTCAAAGGGGATGTGCGTGGCAGACGGCTAATTCTCGTAGACGATCTATTCGACTCGGGCGCGACAGTGCAGGAAGCCGCCCGCCTTCTCACACGCAGCGGCGCGATTAGCATCGTCGTCCTTACGCTTACCAAAACGATCCACGCCGATCAATAATTGCTGATTGTCGATTGCTGATTTTAGATTGGGACTCAATCGGCAATCAACAATCTGAAATCCAAAATCCAGAATGTCCAACGCTCACTGGCTCGCCCTCACCACCCTCTCCGGCATCGGCGGCGTCACCGCCCGCAAACTGCTCGACCGCTTTGGCGATGTCGAATCCATCTTCACTGCCTCAGCAGACGATCTCACGACGATCCCGCGTATAACAGCGGCAATGGCCGGCCAACTTCTGGCCGCGCCCATTGAACAGTTGGAGTCCGAACTGCTCTCGCTTAACGATGAAGGGATTGATTTGCTGACGTGGGATGATGACCGCTTTCCCGATTGCGTGCGCGCCCTCGCCGATGCGCCTATGGTGTTATTTGTGCGGGGCGCGATCAAGAAAGAGGATGCCCAGGCGGTAGCGATTGTCGGCACGCGCGAACCGAGCCAACGCGCTTTGGAAGCGGCCACAACCCTGGGGCGTGAGTTGGCGGCACGGGGGCTGACGGTAGTGAGCGGCCTGGCGCTCGGCGTGGATACCGCCGCCCACCGTGGGGCCATCGACTCGGATGGCGGCCGCACCCTGGCCGTCCTCGGCTCCGGCATCCGCTTTATCCACCCCAAAGAGAATACTGAACTGGCAGAAGAGATTGTGAGCAACGGCGCTTTGCTTTCGGAACTGCACCCGAACACGCCGCCGCGCGGCCCGCAACTCATGGCCCGCGACCGGATCATCAGCGGACTGAGCCGGGCCGTGATTGTCGTAGAAGCGGGAGAGAAGAGCGGCAGTTTGGATACGGCCGCTAGGGCGAAGAAACAGGGCCGGGCCGTCTACGCCGTGCCGGGCAGTGCGGGAACAGAACAGCTTCTCAGCAGCGGGGCGCACCGCCTGGAAATGAAATCGCTCGATTTCGACGCCGTGGCCGAAGAAATCTCGCAGTACTCAGCAAGTTCACCTCCGAGTCAATCTTCGCTGTTTTGAGCCAATCGTCTACCCAATCGGCCATCCATCTTGACAAGGCCAACAATCTGCCGTATACTGCGACAAATAGAACACTAGTTCTACAATGAAGATCATTACCTCCGGCAGACTCACAGTGCTTCTCGGCAAACAACAAGCCGCCACGGGCGAACGGCTCTCCCTGCGCCGCCTCGCCCAGATCGCCAACGTGCCAAAAGATTTGGTCTATCGGTTGGACGCCGGAGAGGCCCGCTATGTTGACCTTGATGCGCTGGCGCGACTGTGCCTGACCCTCCACTGCCGCCTCGACGATATTTTGATTTGGGACACTTCGCGCAATGGCCACGAACCCGTTTGACGTTCTGCCGCCAAACCTCTTCAACCTGTTCAGCACGCAGGGCTACCTCACCCTTCAGCGCCACTACATGGCGATCCTGCTTCGCCTCTACACCCTGGCCGAGTTCAACCGCTTCGGCCTGACTCGCGAGTCGGTCATTGCCGAGATTGTGGATTATCTGAAGACGGCGGGCGCGGCGGCGGACGTGGCCGCCGAAATGGCCGCCGAGGCGGGGGAGGCCGACTCCGCTTCAATTACCGGTCAAAAAAACGAAAGCGATTACGCGGCTTATCTTCTCCGCCGCCTGGCCGACACGGGCTGGCTCGAACGCGAGCAACACGCCGATTACACTGAAACGATCCTCCTGCCCGATTATGCCTTCACGCTGTTGGAAGCTTTGCGCGCCGTGCAGGAACAGAAGCCGCGCGAATTTACAGGCCAGCTTTACACCGCCCATCAACTGCTCACCAACTCGCGAGGCAAAGAGTTTTCTCCCGCGCTGGCGCTGACGCAGGCCTACGAAAACGTGCGGCAGGTGGTGCGCGGCCTCAACGAACTCAACCAGAACATCCGCCGTTACATCGAGCGCGCCACGCGCGGGCGCGACGCCGCCGAATTGCTTCGCCTGCAATTCGACGACTACAGCCAAACGCTTGGCCCCGCCTATCACGCCCTGAAAACGTCCGACCACGTCTCGCGCTATCGCCGCGACATCATTGGCAAGTTGCAGTCGTGGCAGCGCAACGCCGAGTGGCTCGCCGGCGCCGCCGAAGAACTGGCCGCTCAGGGGCGCTTCACCCCGGCGCAGGCCGAACAGGAGATCGGCCACGCCATTCAGTTCATCATCCATCAACTCGAAGGTCTCGATCCCCTGCTCGAAGAAATTGATCGCCGCCACGCCCAATACTTGCGAACGTCTTTGCGTCAGATACGCTACCAACTCATCAGCGCCGACGGCAGTTTCAAAGAGCGGCTGGTATCATTGGCGCGACGGCTGGCATCACTGCAAAACGAGGGCGAGATTTTCCTGCCCGCCGAAATGCCGTACCCGCAGCATCAGCCCGTGCGCGCGCCCGACCTGCACAGCTTCTACACCCCGCCCCAGCGCCGCGCGCCGTTTGTCCCGGTGGCCGTCGTCTCCCCGGCGTTGACGCCGCACGAATTGGCTTCCCTGCGCCTGGCTACGTTGCAGGATGTTACCCAGGCTCTCACCCCGGACAAAGTCAATCGCTCCGTGTTGGGCTTCTTCAACGGCCACAGGGTTTTGCACGTCACCGAACTCCCGTCCGAAGTCACCGCCGATTTGCACTGGCTCACTACCATCATCGCCTATGGCCACCACCCCGAAGTTGCTTATGGCGTTGAGGTCGTCGATGGCGACCCGGTCGAGATTGGCCCTTATCGCGTCGTCCCCTTCCAACTGGCTAAACTCTAGCGGGCGTAGCCTGCTACGCCCCTGCTACCTTATGGATACCGACTCCCTCCTCTCCTCCACCGACCTGCCCGATAAAGCGCGGCGCGACCTGCCCCGCGTGGTCAATAGGTTATTGGGTGAATCTTTTTTGTATCAAGATATAGAAAGCGACAAAGATGATTACTACTTTGTGCATCGCTATCGCGCGTTGGTGGAAAACTTGTTGAGTCTGGTGGGCTTCAATCTGTTACACGACGACTACCACCGCATCTTTCAAGCCGTCTCCGAATACAGCTATTGCCGCGCCCACTACCGGCTGGACGAGACGTTGATGATCGTCGTCCTGCGAAAGTTATACGAGGAACACCTCGAACATCTCAGCCTGGCCAACGACCCGGTGGTCACCATCGGCGAAGTGCGCGAAGAGTATCGCGCCATCACCGGCAAGGAGCGCGACCTGGGCATCGTCCAATACGAAACCATCCTGCGTAAATTGCGAAGTATGGGACTGATTGATACGCTGGACGGCGCGACGATCAATGTCCGCAGCGCCGAGGCTCGCCTGCGCCTGCGCGGTTCGGTGCGGCTAATCTTGCCGGTCAAATCCGCCGATGAAATGGAAGCCTGGGTGAGGAAGTACCGGGCTTCTGAGGAAAGCGCGGAAGAAGAAGTCGAGTGATTGATTCTGCCGGGCAGCATCATAGCCTGGTGGTCGAAAGGGCGAGAAGAAGGTGTGCTAAACTGGTTGGTGAGATGCGGGAGGCAAAAAAATGACGGCCATAACATTGCGTTCCAATTTATTGATTCAGTTGAGCAAAGAAGCGGAACGACGCCAAAAGAGTGTTGATGAATTAGTTAACGACTGGCTGGAAGATCAATTGTGGCTGGAGTGGCATCGAAAAATTGGGGAGGAGACAAAGCGCTTTCAAGAGCAACACCCCCAATTGTTGAAGCAGTATGAAGGCCAGCACATTGCAATGCGTGACGGCGTTGTGCTGGATCACGACCCTGACTTGCTCGCTCTCCATACTCGCATTCGCGCCAGTTATGGTGATGAGCCAATTTTGATGACGCTGGTCACGGCCGAACCCATACAAACCTTCAAGATTCGAAGTCCGCGCCGACTACGAGCATAAGCATGAGCAGCCCATATAATTCAAGTTACGTTCCTGCCATGCCGACGCTGGTTGCGGCCTTTGGACACGGCGGTGAACGCCCCTGGCTTGGGCCGTTAGATGCCGTCATTGACACTGGCGCCGATGCGACCATTGTGCCTGAAGTTGTTCTTCAGCAACTGCGAGCCATCCCGCTTAACCCCGGCCAGTTAGAGAGCCAGTGGGGAGACGTGCATCCGCTCAATATCTACTTGGTTGACATTGAAGTGGCCCAACAGATATTGCCTGGTGTGGTAGTGGCGGGTGATCCGGCTACAGATGAAATTGTTCTTGGCCGCAACGTCCTCAACAAACTTCCTCTCTTTCTCGACGGCCCGAAACAGCAAACCGAAGTGCTGGACGACGCAGCAATACAGCGGTTGCGCTCACGTCGATAGCCATATTCATCTACCCGACTCCCCGACCACCCCGTGAAACTCCTCACTCGCATCCGCCTCGTCAACTGGCATCTGTTCGAGAACACGACGATCACCTGCAACGGCACGACGTACTTCATCGGCGTCAACGGCGCGGGCAAGTCGACGATTCTCGACGCGGTGCAGTTCGCCCTCGTCGGTGGCCAGCGGGAGGTGAAGTTCAATCAGGCGGCGCTGGCGGGCGGCAAGCGGTCGCTGGCTTCTTACGTGCGCGGCGAGCTGGGCACCGAGGGCCAGAGGTATTTGCGCGGCGACGCCACCGGCGTCGTCGCTCTCGAATTCCGCAACCCCGACGACACCTGCTTCACGCATGGCGCGGTGATCGACGCTTACGAAGACGGCCGCAGCCCCGAGGTGATGTACTTCATCGTCCACAACGCGCCGCTGGATGATGATTGGTTTTTCCGTAGAGACGATCCGCCGGGTCGTCTCTACGACACCCGCGCCTTCAAACGCCACCTCGAACATTTCACCCTGCCGCGTCACGCCAGGGCGCAGGTTTTCCCTCGCGTCGAGGATTACCGCCTTCATCTACTCAACCGCCTCGGTCAACTGCGCGATTCATTCCCGGCCAAGATCGTCAAAGGTCTGGCCTTCACTCCGCTCACCGACATCCGCCACTTCGTCCACAACTATTTGCTCGACGAAACGCTGGTGGACGTGAAGACCCTGCAAGCCCAACTTGAAACCCTGCGCCGCTTTGAGGGTCTGGCCGCCGACATTCGCGAACGCATCGCCGCGCTGACGCAAATTGCCGAACTGGATCAGGAGCGGCTGGCTAACCGCCGCCGCCGCGTCACCAACGGTTACATCCAGCGCCGCGCCCAGGCCGACGTCCATCTCGGCAACCTCAAGACCCGCCGCCTCGAACTGGACGAGGCGCGCCTGGCCCTCAGCCGCGCCGGCCTCCAACGCGACGAATTGGCCGAGGGACTCCAGCACGCCCAGAACGCGCTCGTGGACGCGCAGGTGGCCCTGCAAACAGACACGACCGCCATCCGCGAGAAAGAATTGCGCGAAAAGATCGCCGTTCTCGACGCCGAACTTGGGGCCTTGCGCGACCAGGAAGACCGCGTCAACGAGTCTCTGGCCCGCGAAGTTAACGATGCTCAAAAATTGCGCGGTCTCCTCCTTGCCGACCACCGGCCCTTTCCCTCCACGCTGGACGACTTCATTGCCGGCCCCAAATCCGCAATCCAAAATCATCTATCAGAAATCGAATCCCTCGGCCATCAATACGCCGGCCAGGAAACACTGCTGAACGAACGGGTGCGTGTGGTGCGCGACGAAGGCGCTCAGCTTGAACAGGAAATCCGCCAACTCCGCACCGGCGACCGCGAAACCAGTTACGAGGCCGAAGCCCCCGAAGCGGCCCGTCTTCGCCGCCTCCTGCGCGCCGAATTGGGTCTGAAGGCGGAAGACGCGCTCTTCCTGTGCACCGCCCTGCAAGTCCCCGACGAATCCTGGCAGGACGCCGTCGAGGGCGTGTTGGGCCACAACCGCTTCACCCTGCTCGTGCCGCCTGCTCACTACGATGCCGCCATGCGCCTCTATCGCGAGCGCCGCCATCAGGACAACTTGCACGGCGTAGGCCTCCTCGATACCGCACGCATCGTCAGGGCGGCTCATGAATTGCCCCAACGTGCCCGCTCCGCCTCACTTGCCGCTGAAGTCCACACCGATCACCCGGCCGCCCGCGCCTTCATCGATCTCGTCCTCGGCGGCTACGTGAAGTGCGACTCGTTGGAAGCCCTGCGCGACCACCGCACTGCGGCCACCCGCGACTGTTTTGTGCGCCGCAACTTCACCACCAGCCACCTCAACCCGCGCCTCTATCGCCGCTGGTTTATCGGCGACCGCGCCCTGCCGCGCCAGATCGAACAGCGCGAAGCCCGGCTGAAGGAAATTGCCGACGAGATGGCGGCCCTGGCCGGGCGATCCGCCGCCTTGCGCGAACGGTTGGCGTTGACCCGTGACAAAGCCCGCCCACTGCTCGAACTTGAACATGCCCTGCCGGCCCTGGCCCGCATTCCCGAACTCGCTCACCAGGTGCGGTCGCTGCGCTACGAATTGGGCCGGTTGGATCGGGGAACGGTCGAATCGCTCAAAACCGAAGTCGTCCGTTGTCAGGCGGAGTTGGATCGATTGCAGCATCAGGCCAGACAACTGGATCAACAAGTCGGCGGGTTGGACGCAAAATCAAGGGTCCTGGAAACAGAGACCATTCCTCACCTCGAACGCGCCGCCGATGAATCGTTGCAAGGCGCCCGGCAGTTTCTTGAATCGGAACAGGCCGCCGATCCCGAATCGCTCGACGAGGTCGAAAGGGAATACAGTCGTCGCCGCGAACGCCAGCCGCTGGACACGGTGTTGGCGAACGCCGCCCGCTACGAAGGCGACCACCAGACCGCCGAGGCCCGCAGTCGCGACCGCTTGCGCGAAGCCAAGCAGGCTTACAGCTTGAGATACGATTTCGGCTACGACAACGACGAAGACGCGGCGCGTTACCTGGCCGAGCGCGAGAAGTTCGAAAAATCCGAACTGCCGCAGTACGAGAGCCAGATTGCCCGGCAGCGGGCGCTGGCCGAGCAGGAACTGGTGGAGAACTTCATTCACCGCCTGCGCGAACAGATCGAAGAAGCCCGCCAGCAATTGGATTACCTCAATGCGACTCTGCGCGACCTGCGCTTCGGCGGCGAGCGGTTTGAATTCATCACCAAAGCCGCGCCCGCCCTCAAGCAGGTCTACGACATGATCATGGACAGCCAGAAGATTTTGGGCGACTCGCTGTTCGAGTCCGACTTCCGGCAGAAGCACCAGCAGGGTTGGGATTTGCTGTTCGAGCGCCTGACGAAAAACAACGATGGGACGGCCGGCGACCTGCGCGAACTGCAGGACTATCGCAACTACCTCGAATACGACATCCGCACCCACTACCCCAACGGCGACCGCGCCCTGCTCAGTCAGATCAACGCCAAGAAGTCGGGCGGTGAAACGACGACGCCGTTTTACGTGGCGATGGCCGCCTCCTTCGCTCAGGCCTATCGCCTGAACCAGCCGCGCCCCTCCGACACGATCCGCCTCGCTCTCTTCGACGAAGCCTTCAGCAAGATGGACACCGCTCGCACGGCCAGCGCGCTGCAATTCATGCGCGACACCGGCCTGCAAGTATTACTCGCCACCCCGCCCGACAAATCCGGCGCGCTCCTCGAACACGTCGACTCCGTCCGCACCGTCGTCCGCAAAGATAGCCATTCGTTTGTAGTCGAGATTGACAGGGCGGAGATGATGAAGGAGCTGGAGGGTGGATGAACTTCACGCCCTCCTCCGATGTTGCCGCTATCCTCAATGATTTGCTCGACACGCTGGAACAGCGCGAGCCTCGCACGCTCAGCGAGGGAGTAAGTCGCCGGTCAATTCGTATGGCCCTCGACTTACTTGCCATCCCTTCTTACTTCAGCCAAACCGACCCCGCTCCGCGCCAAATCGCCAACGAACAACTGCAAGCGCTTGAACGCGCCGGGTGGGTGAAGCTGGCCTGGTTGCCCGGCGAGGCCGGTCACTTGCTGGCTTCGGTGGCGCTTGTTCCCGATCAGGCCGAGTCTGTTTTCAACCTGCTTAAGCGCACGCCGGCCGCCTCGCGCCGCGCCCGCCTCGCCGATATGCTGCTGGGCGAACGCTTCCGCTTCGACGATTGGCGTCTTCGCGCGATACAACATACGCTCGATCAACTCCGCGCCGAGAAATCGCCCGCGCCCTTCAGCCTGGCCGCCGACGACTTCAATCGCGACTTGCTCACGGCATTGGCCGCGCTCGACGAGGTCCGTGAAGAGACGCCGCACCGCGTTTTCAGCGTGCACGTTTTCAACGACAGCAAACGATTTGAAGAATTGATGGGAGCGGTGGCGACGCTTGCCCGGCGGAATCAATCGGCCTGGAAGGGTTTGTCGAACGATGAGGTTTTGCGCGAATTGAATCTCGTCTCCAACCCCGGCCATCTGTATCTGCATGGCCCCTGGCAGTTGGTGGACGAGGCCGGGCAAATCATGTCGCTCGCAGAGTTCCATCCCTCCGTCGGCCTTCCGGCGGCGCAGGCCGGTCGCTTGCGGCGAGTCGCCGTTTCGACCCCGCACGTGATTTGCGTCGAAAACCCCACCTCGTTTTACGAGCTGATACGAAATACCGCTCATCAATCCTCGGACGGGCAAACAACAATCCGCAATCCGCAATCCGCAATTTGCCTGTGGGGCAATCCTTCTCCCGCCTGCCGTCATCTGCTCCGTTGCCTGCCCGAAGAAACGGCGTTGCTGGTGTGGGCCGACATGGACTACGGCGGCCTCAATATCCTGGCTCAACTGCGCGAGCAGGTGACCCCCCACGCCAAACCTTATTGGATGGATCCTGAAACGTTGGAGGCCCACGCCCAATGGGCGCGGCCTCTCACCCCGGCCGACGTCAACAACCTCAACCGCCTCCTGCGCCGCCCGGCGCTGGCCGATATGCAACCGCTGATCAGGCACATGCTTCAGCGCGGCCTCAAGCTTGAGCAGGAAGCTGTCGCTTCCTTCGGCCACAATGCTCGAGGTGTGAGGCGGGTATAATCCGCGACAGACGGCGCGCACGCAGTAACGCCCACGCAGTGGGAAAAGGTGAAATCGAAAATGGCAGACACGGATTACGATGTCCTCGTCATCGGCTCGGGCGCGGGCGGGTTGGCCGCGGCGGTGCCGCTGGCGCAGGCCGGGATGAAGGTGCTGGTGTGCGAACAGCACGAAGTGCCCGGCGGTTGGACGCACTCCTTCACGCTGCAAGGCTACCGCTTCAGCCCCGGCGTGCACTACATCGGCGGCCTTCAGCCGGGCGGGCGCATGCGCCGGATTTACGAGGGGCTGGGCGTCTCGCAGGATCTGGCATTCTGCGAACTCAACCCCGACGGTTACGACCACATCTTCATCGGCGAAAAGCGCTTCGATCTACCCAAAGGCAAGGAAAATCTCGCCGCCCGCCTCAGGGAATACTTCCCGCGCGAAGCGGCGGGCATTGACGGCTACCTCGGCACGGTTTCAAGCATGGTGGAAAGCCTGAATGCCCTGGGCCGGGTGAGGGGCCTGGGGCAGGCGCCGCAGGCCGTGGGCCACGCAGGAGAAGTGCTGCGTTGGGGCTTGCGCACCGGGCAGGATTTAATCGAGCGCTATGTTTCCGATCCGGTATTGAAGGGCGTGCTCGCCGGCCAGTCGGGCGATCATGGCCTGCCACCCTCGCAAGTGTCGGCCTTCGTCCACGCCGGGGTGGCCGAACACTATTTTGAGGGCGGCTATTATCCGCTGGGCGGCGGCTTCGCCATCCCCCGCGCCTTTGTGCGCGCGCTCAAACGCGCCGGCGGCGAGATTCGGCTGAACACTTCGGTGGCGCAGATTGTGTTGGAAGGCCGCCGCGCCGCCGGCGTGCGGCTGGCGGATGGGAGCGAGATTCGCGCCCGAACCGTGATCAGCAACGCCGACCCGGAAGTGACGTTTGGCAAACTGATCGGGCGTGAGCATCTCGACAGCAAGCTGCGCCGCAGACTGGACGGGGTGAAATACTCGGTGTCGGCGCTGAGCCTGTTCTTTGCCACCGATATGGACTTGCGCGCCGCCGGCTTGGACTCTGGCAACTGCTGGTTTTACGACCACGCCGACGTGGATGGCCTCTATCGCCTGGGGTTGACCGATCATGCCCTCACCGCCGACTCGCCCCCGGCCATGTTCCTCACCGCCACCACGCTCAAAGACCCGTCCAAAATGCACGGCGGCCACCACACTTGCGAGGCGTTCGTGTTTGTGGGATACGAGGCCTTCCAGAAATGGGCGCACGAGAAATCGGGCGCGCACGCGGCGGATTACGAGGCGATCAAAGAAGACCTCTCGTGGCGCATGTTCCAATCATTGGAGAGGCGCGTGCCCGGCATTAGCCGGCGCATCGTCTATTGGAGTCTGGGGACGCCGCTGACCAACGCGCATTACATCAATGCCACCCGCGGCAATCTGTACGGCCCCGAAAAAAGCCGCGCGCAGGTCGGGCCGGGATCGTTCCCCAACCAGACCGGGTTTGAGGGGCTGTGGATGTGCGGCGCCGGCACCCAATCGCACGGGGTGGCGGGGGTCACGGCCTCGGGGCTGGCCACCGCGCGCGGCATCCTATACTGCCGCACCTCCGATCTGTTGCAGCAAAACGGCCCCGAGTTGCCGGTTTACCCTTCCGAAGACGTGTCGCAGTGGCCGCCGCACTTGCAGCGGCGCATCGCGCGCGGCAATGAAAACCCTCGGTCTCATCATTCCGCAGGAGAGCCATCATGACCACACCGACCCCTGAGAAGATTGTAGATGTCCGGCTGGTTGTTCCGGCGCAGCGCCATCCGCTGGTCTTCGGCACGTTCGAGCGGCTCAAGCCGGGCGAGTCCTTCGTGCTGGTCAACGATCACGATCCCAGGCCGCTGTACTATCAGTTCCAGGCCGAGCATACCGGCCAGTTTTCGTGGGACTACCTGGAAAAAGGCCCGGCGGTGTGGAAGGTGCGCGTCGGGCGCATCTGACTTTGATGCGATCCCTCGAACGCCTCACCTCCGGTTTCCCTTTGCGCTTGTCCTATCGTTCGCAACTGAATCTCATGTTCTTCCCGTATTGGGGCGGGCTGGCGGCGCTGGTGTTTAGCCCCATGCTCATCACCCTGGTGCTCAGTTTTGCGCGCTACGACATTTTTACAGCGCCTCAATGGAACGGGCTGGCGAACTATCAAAACTTCCTTGTGGATGGCATCTTTCAACGGGCGCTCTTCAATTCGGTGTGGTTTGGGCTGATCGCCGTGCCCCTGCGGGTGACGGGCGCGCTGTTGCTTGCGCTGGGCTTGAACCGGAGCGGGCGGGCGATTGAACTGGCCCGAGCGGTCGTCTACCTGCCCACCATCCTTCCGGAAGTGGCCTATGCCCTGGTGTGGGTGCTCATCCTCAACCCCGGCTTTGGGCCGCTGAATTTCATCCTGAGCGCGTTTGGCCTGCCGACCCACGTGTGGTTGGAAGAGACTCTCACCGCCCGCGCCAGCATTGTCGTCATGTGGGTCTTCCAGTTGGGCGAAGGCTTTGTGCTGATGCTGGCCGCGCTGCAAACCATTGCGCCCGATCTGTTCGAGGCCGCCCTGCTCGACGGCGCCAATCGCTGGCAAGTATTCCGCCGCCTCACCCTGCCGCTCATGGCCCCGGCCCTCCTGCTCCTCAGCGTGCGCGACACCGTGCTCAGCCTGCAAGGCTCCTTCACCCCGGCTTTGTTTGCCACCCACACCGGCCCGTATTATGCGACCTACTTTCTGCCTCACTACATTTTTGACGAGTCCTTTGTCCTGTTTCGCTACGGCTATGGGTCGGCGGCCACGGTCGCCCTGTGTGCGGTAACGGCGGCGGCAATTCTGATTCAATATCGGCTGTTCAAAACCGGGAGCAAGTCTCATGAAATCTAGCCGGGCCGTAACGACGCCGTGGCGCTATCTCGGGCTGGCGGCGCTGATGTCGGTTTTTGTCTTTCCGCTGTGGTGGATGCTCTCCTATTCGCTCCGGCCCGTTGGCTTGCCGGCGCCCACCCGTCTGGAATTGATTGCCCTGCCGCTGACGCTCGACAACTATGCCCGCGTCAGCCAATACATTTCCCTCGGCCGGTTTTTTGGGAACTCGCTCGCGGTCGCCGGCCTGGCCGTGCCCCTCACCGTGGTGACGGCTTCGTGGGCCGGGCTGGCTCTCGCGCACGCGGCGCGGGCCGAACAGGCCACGTTGATCACCCTCAGCGTGGCCGCGCTGTTGATGCCCGCCTCGGCGTTGTGGATGCCGCGCTTCATTCTGTTTTCCCATCTGGGGTGGTTGGATTCTTTTGTGCCGCTGGTCCTGCCGGCGCTGATGGGGACGAGTCCGTTTTACGTGCTGCTGTTTTATTTTGCCTTTGCGCGCGTGCCGCTGGAATTCTACGAGTCGGCCCAACTCGACGGGGCCAATCCTTTCCAGGTGTGGTACTGGCTCGCTTTGCCGCTGGCCCGCCCGGCGGTGATCGCCGTGGCTATGCTGTCCTTTGCTTTTTACTGGAGCAACTACGCCGACCCCCTGCTGTACCTGCAAACAGAAGCGCACTACACCTTGCCCATTGGGATGAAGCTTCTGGAGATGGCGCGCCCCTCGGACTTCCCCGTTTTGATGGCCGCCTCGGCGATTGTCATCGCGCCGGTGGTCTTTCTGTTCGCCTTCGCGCAACGTTTTTTCTTGCAGGGGCAAATCTCTCTGGAGCGCTGGCTCAACTGAAATGAAATTGACGCGTGTGTATCTATTCAATGTGGCGCTCGCCGCCGTTGTGATTGCGGTCGCCGCCTGCAATGGAGCGGCCCCGGCAACGCCGGCCGGCGTGCCCGCCGGTCTCGCGGGTGAAATATCGTTTTACACCAGCGAAGGCCCGGAGCAACTGATTAGTGTCAAGGGCGTTATCGACTCTTTCCAGAAACTTCATCCCGGCGCTACGATCCAACTCGTGAACATTCCTGACGACGGCGAGTTCGACAAAAAGATGGCCGCGCTCTTTGCCGCCGGAATCCCCCCCGATGTATTCACCATCAACTACCGCCGCTTTGGGCCGTTTGCCATCAAAGGCGCACTGCAGCCCGTGGAACAGTATCTGGCGAACAGTCAGATAGTGAAGGCCGGCGATTATTATCCGGCGGCGCTCGATGCTTTCAAGTTCAAGGGCCGGCAGTATTGCATCCCGCAAAATCTGTCGTCGCTGGGGGTCTACTACAACCAGTCGCTCTTTGAGGCCGCGCAGTTGCCGCTCCCCAAAGCGGGCTGGACGTGGGATGAGTTCCTGAGGGATGCGAAGGTGTTGACCCAGGACATCAACGGCGACGGCCGGATTGACCAATACGGACTGGGTGTTCAACCGTCCGCGCTGCGTTTGGCAGCGTTCATCTGGGCCCACGGGGGCGACATCGTGGATAACGCGGATGCGCCCACCCGCCTGACCATCGATTCCGGCCCGGCGCTCGAAGCCTTCCAGTGGTTCGTGAATCTACAGGTCAAGGAGCGCGTGGTGCCCTCCAAAGCCGACGAGGCTACAGAGGGCGACCTGTCGCGTTTTGAACACGGCACGCTGGGGATGTACCTCAACAGCCGGGTGGAAACGCCGGAGTTGCGCGCCACGATTGGCGACCGGTTCCAATGGGATGTCGCGCCGATGCCGGTGGACAAGACCACCGCCACGGTTTTGCACAGCGACGGCTATTGCATCAGCAGCGGCTCGACGAACAAAGACCTGGCCTGGGCCTTTACGGAATTTGCCACCGGGCCGGACGGTCAAAAGCAGATCGTCCTGACCGGGCGCACAGTGCCTTCCCTGCAGGCTGTAGCTCAATCGCCCGCATTCCTCGTTTCCGCCGAACCGCCCGCTAACAGCCAGGTTTATCTGGATATGGCGCCTTACATTCGCCGCGTGCCTGTCATGACCACATGGCTGGAAGTGGAGGAGGTGTTGAACGAGGAAATCAAGCGCGCCTTTTACGGAGATGCCACCGTGGAAGAAGCCGCGCAGTCGGCGGTGAACAGCACGCTGGAATATTTCAAGTTGAACCTGAACGATTTGGGAATCCCGTAGGGGCAGGCCTTGCGCCTGCCTCCCCTCTTCACCGCCGCGCGGAATTGGGTCTGCTATAATCCGCGCCATGCCAGACCCCATTTCAGTTCTCGTTTTCACCCAAACGCCGATTTCTGAACCGCTCATCAAACGGTTGCGCGCCGTTTCACCCCGGTTGCGCGTCGAGGTCCGTGTTGCGCCATCGCTCGACGAGCTTGGCGACGTGTGGCGCGGCGTCGAGGTGCTGTACACCTCGTGGTTTGCCCCCACGCCGCAAATGGCCCCCGACCTGCGCTGGGTGCAGGGACAATTCGCCGGGGTGGATCATTTTCTGGGCAACCCCGTGCTCCAACAGGCCGTCCTCACCACCACCAGCGGCATACACGCCCCCAACCTCGGCGAATATGTGTTGATGATGATGCTTGCCTTCGGGCACCGCCTTCCGCGTTTGCTCCAGTATCAGCAGAAGAGCGAGTGGCCGCAGGATCGTTACCGGCTGTTCGCGCCCGCCGAACTGTGCGACTGCACCGTGGGCATCGTAGGCTATGGCAGCATTGGCCGCCAGGTGGCCCGGCTGGCCCGCGCCTTTGGCATGCGTGTCCTGGCCACCAAACGGAACATCGCCGGCGCCGACGCCGGCTGGCATCTGCCCGGCCTGTCGGTGGCCGAACAGCCGGATCGCCTCTACCCGCCCGCCGAACTCAAGGCCATGCTGGCCGAGTGCGATTACGTGGTGCTGCTCGCGCCGCTCACACCCGAAACCGAAAAAATGATCGGCGCTGCCGAACTGGCCGCCATGAAACCCGGCGCAGTGCTGATCAACGTGGCGCGCGGCGGGCTGGTGGATGAGCCGGCCCTGATTGAAGCGCTTCGCGCCGGGACTCTGGGGGGCGCCGCCCTCGACGTGTTCACCCGCGAGCCACTTCCGGCAGATAGCCCGTTGTGGACGCTGCCCAACGTTGTCCTCTCCCCCCACGTGGGCGGCATCACGCCGCACTACGACGAACGCGCCCTGGGCCTCTTTGCCGAAAACCTTCGCCGTTACGTCGCCGGCGAGCCGTTGCTCAACGTGGTCGACTTGAAAAAGGGATATTAGCGCCAGGCCATGACCGTTTTCAACCTCAACGGCCAACAGCTCTACGCCGTGCAAGAGGGCCTGCCCAACCGGCAGGTGGCCCTGCTCATTCACGGCTGGTCCAGCTCGTGGTATGCCATGTCGCCCCTCATGCCCATGCTGGCCCAGCGGTTTTCGTGCGTGGCCGTAGACCTGCCCGGCTACGGCAAATCGCCGGCGCTGCCGGAGCGGGCCACCATCGTGGCCTATGCCGATCTGCTGGCTAAACTGATCGAGGAGATCAGCCCCGGCCCGGTGGTGCTGGTGGGCCATTCCATGGGCGGCATGATCGGCCTCACCCTGGCCCGGCGCCACCCGCAACTGGTGGAGCGCATCGTGATGCTGTGCCCCACCCTCAGCGGGCGGCTGTCCACCGCCATCAACGTCTTCATCTTTCCCATTACCCTGCTCGAGCGGTTCGGCCTCGGCAGCCTCATCGTCTCGGTCGTCGAAAACGTGGTGGTGGGCATCACCGACCGCCTCATGCGCCCGGTGTCGTTTGCCGAGCGTTCCGGCATCACCGAAAACCAATACAAGCGCATCCGCGCCGACGCCCGACGCCCCGGCCAGGGCCGCGTGCGCGCCGAATGCTTCCGGGCCATGCGCGAAAGCGACCTCTCCGGCAAGCTCAACGACATCGAGGTTCCCGCGTTAGTGCTGTGGGGCGCGGAGGATAACACCGTGCCCCTGCGCGACGCGGGCCTGCTGGCCGACGAATGGCCCGAAGCCGATCTACGCATCATCCCCAAGGCCGGCCATTGGCCGCACTTTGAAACACCCGACCTCGCCCGCCGCCACATTGCCGCCTTTTTGGGATTGCCGCTGGCAAGCACCGACCTCAACACGCCGGTGGACGACCGCACAGTAGCCGAGGTGCGCGACATCGCGCAGTTCATTGCCAACTCGGACATCGGCAGCAATCTCAATCAAGCGCAGCGCATCCGGCTGGCCGCCCAGTTCGACAAGCGAGTCTTCGCGCCGCACGCCACCATTGTGGATGTGGAAACGGCGGGCAATGAAATGTACATTGTGCAATTGGGCGTGGTGGAAGTATGGAGCGACCCGGACAGTGTGGGGCAAGCGCCCAAAAACTTGCGCATGATTGCCACCCTGACTCCCGGCCAGATTGCCGGGGAACTGGCGATGCTGGATGGCGGCCTGCGCAGCGCCGACCTGCGCGCCGGGCCGGACGGGGCCACCATGCTCACCCTGGAGCGCGAGCGGCTGCAAACCCTGTGCGAAGACGACCCCACACTGGGCACGCGGCTGCTATGGAACATCTCCATGGCGATGGCCGGGCGGGTGCGGTTTGTGCTGTGGCAGCTTCAGCGGGCCATGCAAAAAATCGTGCGGTAGCATGGCAACGCTTGAAGACGTGGCACGCGCTGCGCTGCGCTACGACTCGCTTGGAGTGCGAAGCCTGACACAAGACTTGCTCCGCGCCACCCCACGCCTGGCTAGCGTGCCGCGCCCCACTGTCGAGGACGCCCGAGTCTTGTCCGTCTCCGCCGCGCTGGTGGAGTTGTTGGCATTGCGGCAACAGCAGCCTCCGCCCGCCTGGGCGCGGGAGATCGGCCCGCTGGCCGAGCCTTTCTTTTTGCTAAAGGCGGCGGAGACGATGAAGCGTTTGCGCCAGTTATGCGAAACTCAATCCCCCGAGCCGATGCGCAAGCGCAGGCTCTATGCGCCGCCGAATTATCTGGAATTCGCGTGAGCGCAATTTCAGCAGCTTGTCGAAGAACCCCACGTTCCGCTTCATAAACAGCAGCCGGTCGCCGTTATAAAACGAATGCCCCGCGCCGGGAAGAACACCGGCACGCTGACGTTGCTCAGGTAGTTGACGGGCGTCGGCGTGGGGGGCCGAGGCGGGAACCACCGGGGTCGGGTCACGGATGGATACGGCAGGGGACGAGAGCGCCGCCACGGGTGTGGATGTGCCCATCGAGGGCGACGCGCCGCACTCTGCGATCAGCTAGGCAGCGATGACGGCGAGCTTGCGGAGCGTCCGTCGCTTTTAACTTTAAGGCGAGGGGGTGACGGGGACGCCGATGCCGGCCCAGGTGAAGGTGCGCTCTTCGCTGGTGGCGCCGGCGGGTTCGTAAATGGGCCGCCCGCTGTCGGTGGTGCCGGTTTGCCGCACGGTGACCACGGTCCATTTGAAGATGTGCGGTTTGGTTTCGGCGGGTTTCATGTCCACGCTGACGATATAGCGCGTTTCGATGGTGGTTTCGAGTTTGCGCCTGGCGCAGTTGCAAGTGAGGTCTTCGACGGTGACAAGGTAGGCCTCGTTTTGCTGCAGCACGTCGACGGCGCTCCACTGCAGGATGACGGTTTGCTCGACGGCGGTGATGGCCGCGCCGTTGGGCGGCCCGAGCAACACAGGCGCAGGGTACGGCGGCAATGCAGTGGCGGTGGGCGACGGCCCGGCGGTGGGCGGCTGGCGATCCAGCGGGACGATAAGGACTTGCCCGACGGTGATGGCATAGTCGGGGCCGGGGATGCCGTTCTGTTGGGCCAGGGCGTTGTAGTCGACGTTGAACTGCCCGGCGATGCTGAAGAGCGTGTCGCCGGCGACGACGGCGTAGGTGGCGCGAGGCCGCGCGGTTTCGGTGAGCGCGGGCGGCTCCAGCGTATTGGTGGGCGGCGCGGTAGGGGTGGGGCTGGGCTGCGGAATGGAAAGCTTTTGCCCCACGCTGAGCGGGCAGGCTTGCGGCAGGCCGTTGGCGTCGAGCAGCGTTTGCAAGCTGATGTTGTTCCTGAAAGCGATGCTGATGCAGGTGTCGTTGGCCACCACGACGTAATCCAGCGGCGGCAGCGGCGTGGGCGTGGGCGCGGGGGTGTCGGTGGCGGTGGGCGCGGGGGTGAAGGTGGGCAGGGTGGTGGCCGTAAACGTGACGGTGGGCGTGGCCGCGGCAAAGATGGGGATGTTTCCGGTTGCGCCCAGCACGAGCACGACGCCCATCAACAAAAAGATGACGAGCAGGGCGATGACGGCGGGCAAGGGCAGCGAGATGGCGCGCCCGGCGGGTGCGGCGGGACCGGGGCGGGAGGGGGCCGCCGAGCCAGTGGGCGCGGGGCCTGCGCCCGCCGTAGGAGGCGTTGCCGGCCTGTCGGCGGGGCGCATGAAGGCGGGGCGTTGGGGCAAGAGCGAACGGCGCATCCGTTGGGGCTTGGATGCCGGTGTGTGAGTCGTTAAATCTGCGCCGCAGACGATGCATTTGGTGGCGAGTTCGCCCACGCGCGTGCCACAGGTGGGGCAAAGGCGCGGCGGGGGCTGGGAAGGGGCCTGTTGTTTTGCCATGTCCGCCGATTATACCGCAGGTCGTTTTGCTTTCCGGGCCAGACCGACGCGGCCTGCGTCGCAAAGACCGCGTCGGTCTGCCGTTTGCTCACGCCTTGACAGCCGCCCGGCCCCGCTGTAACATTAGACATCCATCTAACTGTTTTTCGGAGCGACCCATGACCGACGACATCACCCCCGAACTGCTGCAATTCTTCAAAGCCCTGGCCGACGAGACGCGGCTGAAGATTGTGGGGCTGCTGGCTCGCGAGACGTATTCCGGCGAGCAGCTGGCCGCCATTCTCGGCGTCAAAGCCGCCACCGTGTCGCATCACCTGGCGCGGCTGGACGAAGCCGGGCTGGTGAGCGCCGGCGCCACGGGCCACTCCAAGTTGTATGCCCTGCGGTTGGACGCGGTGCAGACGATGGCCCGGCGTTTGCTGGCGCGCGACACACTGCCGCAAACCGCCGCCGATCTCGATGTGGACGCGTACGACCGCAAAGTGGTGAAGGATTTTTCCAACCGCGACGGCGCCTTCAAGGCGCTGCCGGTGCAGGAGAAGAAATTCATTGCCCTGCTGCGGCATGTTCTCAAAGCGTTCAAGCCGGGTAGCACGTACACCGAAAAGCAGGTCAACGAGATCATGGCCCGCTATCACCCGGATACGGCCAGCCTGCGGCGCGGGATGATCGAATTCAAATTGATGAAGCGGGCCGACGGCAAATACTGGGTGGTGTAATGCGCGGCAATCCCAAAACCTTTGGTAGGGGCGTTCAACCCTCGCACTACCCGCAAGGGCTGGTGTTGAACGCCCCTACAGGAGACAACTATGGACGACATGATCACTTTAGGCTCCGGCCACGGCGCAGATATTCGCCTGAGCGCCCTGGGCCTCGGCGCGTGGCAGTGGGGCGACCGGATGATGTGGGGCTACGGTTCCGGCTACGCCGCTGCCGAGGTGCGCGGCGCGTTCGAGGCCTCGCTCCGGGCAGGGATCAACTGGGTGGATACCGCCGAGGTGTACGGCATGGGCAAGAGCGAAAGACTGCTCGGCCAGTTTGTGCGCGAGTCCAACGCGGACATCCTCACCGCCACCAAATTCTTCCCCATGCCGTGGCGTTTGCGGCGCGGCGCTTTGCTCGATGCGCTGCGCGCCAGCTTGCGTCGGCTCAACATGCAGCGTGTGGACCTCTACCAAATTCACTGGCCCGTCCCGCTCGTCTCCATCGAAACGTGGATGGAGGCCATGGCCGACGCGGTGAGCGCCGGCCTCACCCGCGCCGTGGGCGTTTCCAACTTCAACCTCGATCAAACCCGCCGCGCCCACGCTGCGCTGGCCCGCCGGGGCGTGGCCCTGGCCTCCAATCAGGTCGAATACAGTTTGCTGCAGCGCGGCCCGGAGCGCAACGGCTTGCTGAACGCTTGCGGCGAAATGGGCGTGACGCTCATTGCCTACAGCCCGCTGGCCAAAGGCATGCTCTCCGGCAAATACACGCCGGACAACCCGCCGCCCGGCGCGCGCCGCCACCTCTATCCCCCGGCGCGACTGGTTGCGGCGCAACCGCTAGTGGGCCTCCTGCGCGAGGCGGGGCAGGTGCACGGCGGCAAGACGCCCTCGCAAGTGGCGCTCAACTGGGTCATCTGCAAAGGCGCGCTGCCCATCCCCGGCGCGAAGAACGCCGCGCAAGCGCAAGACAACGCCGGCGCCCTCGGTTGGCGGCTCACCGCCGACGAAGTGGCCGGGCTGGATGAGGCGAGCGAGGCGGTTAGCTGATCGGTCTATAATGACCGCATGACGACCTCCTTCGCTTCCATCCAAACCACCGCCCGCGCCATACAAGAAAACATCTCCCACGTGATTGTGGGCAAAGCCTCGACCATCGAACTGCTGCTGGTCGCCGTCATCACCGAAGGCCACGTCCTCATCGAAGACGTCCCCGGCCTCGGCAAAACCATGCTGGCGAAATCCCTCGCCCGTTCGCTCGGCTGCTCCTTCGCGCGCCTGCAATTCACGCCCGACCTGCTGCCCTCCGACATCACCGGTGTGAGTGTGTTCAACCAAAGGAGCGGCGAGTTTGAATTCCGCCCCGGCCCGGTGATGGCCCAGATTGTGCTGGCCGACGAGATCAACCGCGCCGGGCCGCGCACGCAATCGGCGCTGCTGGAAGCGATGGAAGAACGGCAGGTCACCGTGGACGGTCTCACCCGGCCTCTGCCGCGCCCCTTCCTCGTTCTTGCCACCCAGAACCCCATTGAACTCGAAGGCACCTTCCCCCTGCCCGAGGCCCAGCTCGATCGCTTCCTCCTCCGCCTGGCCCTCGGCTACCCTGATGCGTCCGAAGAACGCGCCATCCTGCGCCGCTTCCGCGAGGCCGACCCGCTGGCCGAGTTGGCGCCGGTGGCCTCCGCGGCGGAGGTGCTGGCGATGGGCAAGCAATGCCGGGGCGTGCACCTCGGCGAAGCCATCGAAACATACATCCTGGCCCTCACCCGCGCCACGCGCGAGGATGCCGCCCTGTCGCTGGGGGCCAGTCCGCGCGGCTCGCTGGCCCTGCACCGCACCGCGCAGGCGCTGGCCGCCATTCGCGGTCGGGCCTACGTCATCCCCGACGACGTGCAAACGCTGGCCGTGCCCGCGCTGGCGCACCGCCTCATCCCCTCCAGCCAGTCGCGCCTGCGCGGCAAAGCCGCCGCCGAAATCCTCGCCGAGGTGGTCGCCCGCGTGCCCGTGCCGGTGGAGGAGAGTTGGTCAGTGGTCAGTAGTCAGTGATCAGTGGTCAGTAGTCAGTAGTCAGTGATCAGTAGTCAGTGATCAGTGGTCAGTAGTCAGTGATCAGTAGTCAGTGATCAGTGGTCAGTAGTCAGTGATCAGTGGTCAGTAGCCAGTGGTCAGCATTCAGCCATCAGCACCCATCACGTTTCACGGATCACTTCCCACTTCCCACTTCCCACTTCCCACTTCCCACTTCCCACTTCCCACTTCCCACTTCCCACTTCCCACTTCCCACTTCACACTTCCCACTTCCCACTTCCCACTTCCAACTT
>JACRBQ010000112.1 GCA_016213135.1 Chloroflexota bacterium
AGTCCGTATGGCGATCGGCTTTGAACGATTGAAATGAAAAAATGAAAAGTAGAAACGGTCAGTAACATCAGCAAAAATCATGGTTGACAGCTAAATAAGTGCTATCAAAAACTATCACGACTGAATTTCAAAACAACCTCTAATGACAGATCGGGCCCTAAGCGTCGAATCCGTCGAGGTCTATTACGGCGAGTTTCAGGCTTTGTTCGGCGTCAGCCTGGAGGTGGCCGGCGGAGAAACCGTGGCCATCATCGGCGCGAACGGCGCCGGCAAGACCACGTTGTTGCGCGCCATCTCCGGCGTGCTGGCGCCGAGGCGCGGCCGGGTTCTGTACCGCGGCGCGGCAATCTCCGGCATCCCGGCCTACACACTGTGCGGGCGCGGCATTTCGATGGTGCCGGAGGGCCGCAAAATTTTTCCCAGCTTGACGACGGAAGAGAATCTCGAAATCGGCGCCTTTGCGCGGCGGCGCGGACACTGGGATCGGCAGGCCGTTTACCGGTTGTTCCCGATCTTGCAGGAACGGGCGCGGGCGCCAGGCTCTGATCTATCGGGCGGTGAACAGCAAATGCTGGCAATCGGCCGGGCGCTAATGAGCAATCCCGACGTGATCTTGATGGACGAAATTTCGCTGGGCCTCGCGCCGTTGATCGTGCGGGAGTTGTACAACGTCGTGCGCCGGATTGCGGCCGCCGGCGCAACCGTGATCCTGGTGGAGCAGGATGTCAGCCGCGTTCTGAAGGCAGTGGATCGGGTTTACTGTCTCCTCGAGGGCAAAGTGAGTCTTCACGGTCGTCCGTCAGAGCTAAGTTCAGAACAGATCTCGCGGGCATACTTCGGAGTCTGATTATGCAGTGGGTGAACATCATCGCGCAGGGAATATTGTTGGGGGGGCTGTATGCGCTATACGGCACAGGGCTGTCACTCATTTTCGGCGTGATGCGCCTGGTCAATCTGACTCACGGCGACCTAATCGTAGCAGCCGCCTACCTGGCGCTTCTGGCCGGCAGATTCCTCGGCCTGTCGCCCTGGCTGAGTCTGCTGCTGGTTGTGCCTCTCTTCTTCCTTCTCGGCATCCTGCTTCAACGCGGCCTGCTGAATCGCGCGTTGGGGAGGGGCGTGCTGCCGCCGCTAATCATCACCTTCGGCCTGTCGGTGATTGTCCAGAACATTTTGCAGTTGGCCTTCACTGCCGATACCCAGGGACTTGACGCCGGGCCGATAGAAGTCGCCAGCATTACGGTTGTGCCGGGTGTGACGATAGGCGTGTTGCCCGTGATCACCTTTGTCGCGGCGGTGATTATCCTGCTGGGGCTGCATTGGTTCCTGACGCGGACGACGTTGGGGCGAGCGTTCCGCGCGACATCGGACGATCCCACCACTGCCGAGTTGATGGGGATCAACAGTCGGCAAATCTACGGCTTGGCTATGGGCATGTCGCTGGCGTTCGTGGCGGTGGGCGGTGTGCTGTTGGGAGTTCGCACGACCTTTTCGCCCACGGATGGACCCGCCCGGTTGATCTTTGCCTTTGAAACGGTGATCATCGGCGGCCTCGGCAGCCTGTGGGGAACGCTGGCCGGCGGGATCATTCTCGGCGTGTCCCAAAACATCGGCGCGCAATTGAATCCGGCCTGGTTTCAATTGGCCGGGCATCTGGTTACATTGGCGTTGCTGGCGTTCAGGCCGTCCGGCCTGTTCGCGCGCACGCGGGATGGCGGGTGAGACGGGCCAGGATGTCACCGATCAAGTGGCCCCGACTCAAGCCGGTTGCGCCCGGCCCGCGCCCGACGCGCTCCGTATCCGCGCGCGGATTGGCCGTCTGGAGCGCCCTGCTGGTGGCCGCGTTGCTGTCACTGCCGCTGTGGGGCACATCCGACCAGATGCGCACCATCGTCGAGTTCATCATCTTCCTGGCGCTGGCTCAGATGTGGAATCTGCTGGCAGGGTACGCCGGGATGGTTTCGTTTGGCCAGCAAGCTTGGATTGGGCTGGGCGGCTACACCCTGATCGTCCTGGCTGTCGACTTGCACATGAACATGTTTCTGGCGGCGGTGTTGGGCGGGGTGGTGGCGGCCATCGTTGCGCTGCCGACGGCGGCCCTCGCCTTTCGCCTGCGGGGCGGCTACTTCGCCGTCGGCACGTGGGTCATCGCCGAAGTATTCCGTCTGCTGATCTCCAGTTCGACCACGTGGCTGCAAGGAGGCTTTGGCCGCACGCTGACCGTGGCCGCGGCCATGCCGCGCCCGCTGCGCGAACAATACACCTACTGGCTGGCGGTCCTCATCGGCGTCGGCTCGATTGCGCTGGTCTACTATCTAATGCGGTCGCGTGTCGGCCTGGGACTCACCGCCATCCGCGATTCTGAATCCGCCGCCATGAGCCTCGGCGTCAAGATCACGCGCATCAAGCTGCTGGTCTTCATCGTGTCGGCCTTCGCCACCGGCGTCGTCGGCGGACTCATTTATCTGAATGCCCTTCGGATCACGCCGGCGGCCGCCTTCAGCGTGCAGTGGTCGGCTTACATGGCGTTCATCGTCGTCATCGGCGGCCTGGGGACGGTGGAAGGCCCCATCATCGGGGCCATTGTCTTTTTCATCCTCCGCGATTATTTGTCCTCCTTCGGGCCGTGGTCAATTATTCTGTTTGGAGTGATTGCAATTGTTATGACGCTGGTGGCGCCGGAGGGCCTGTGGGGAATCCTGCAGAGCCGCTTCGGGTTTGAGATTTTCCCCGTTCGCCGTCGGTTGCCGCCACAGCAGTAAATTGCGGCTCTGCGGACTCGGGCGGGAGAATTGGACGCAGACAAACGCTGATGAACTCTGATTTTGATTTTTATCTGCGAAAATCTGCGTGCACACCGCACTTGCGTGTCCCGAAGGGATGCAAGTGTCTGCGTCCCAATACTCTTTTCCCGTAAAACCCGGCAGGGCCTAAATTGCTATATTGCTTCGTAGTTGCAACTTCAGTCGCGTTTTTCGGCAGACGACTCAAGTCGTCACTACCTGCAAACGCAACTCACAGCTTACAGGAGTCACCATGTCAGTCAACATCGCCGACATCAAGAACATCGTTACCGAGGCCGGGCAATTGTCCCGGCTTTATTATGGGAAGGTATCCCGGTCGGTCAAAGCCGACTTGAGCATTGTTTCGGAAGCGGATAGCGCGGTCGAAAACTTTTTCCGGCTGTCGCTCACTGCGCTCGCGCCGCAGTACGGCTACATCGGCGAGGAGACGGACGAATCAAAGCTGCCGGCCGCGGGAGAAGATCACGCCTGGGTGGTGGATGCGCTGGACGGCAGCCGGGCGTTTGTGGCCCAGATGCCGCTGTGGACGCCGACGGTGTGTTTGCTGAAAGGTGATCGTGCGGTGGCCGGCGCCGCCATCAACCCGATCACCGGCGAGCTTTATTGGGCAACGCAAGATGGGCCGGCTTTCTGCAACGACGAGCCATTGAATCCGGCCTACTCGAAAACGCTGGAGCCTAACTCGCTTATCATCGGGCCGACGAATCATCACCGGGTATTCGAGGTTGATTTTCCGGGCCGCATCTACTGCCTGGGAGCGCCGATCTATCAATTGTGCCTGGTGGCCAAGGGGGCGGTGTCGGGGATGTTTTTCGATACCACCCTCAACCTGTGGGACCTGGCCTTCCCCTCGCTTTTGCTCGAGCGCGTCGGCGCGGTGATGGTGTACGCCTCCGGGCGGCCGGTCGTCCTTTCCGAACTGATGGGGCGGGGCAAGGTGCGGGAACCGATCTTCGCCGGAGGGGCGGAAATGGTGGAACTGCTGCGACAGCGGATCAAGTTCAAGTCCGGCTGAAAACGTCAGAGTTGTGAAGCGGCGGCGCGGATCGTAACAGTGCTATACTCGCCCTACAGTGACGCAGAGAGATAGAGGCATGGAGATTCCCATGAACATCACCGTTACCCTGGGCAACATCGCCGATCAATCGGCCTCGGCCATCGTCGTCAACCTGTTTGAGGGCTTGCAGAACCCCGCCGGGGCCACCCGGGCCATGGACGCCAAACTCGGCAGCGCCATCCGCGCGCTGATCGTCAGCGGCGACTTCAAAGGCAAGCTGGGCGAGACGGCGGTGCTGTATCCGCACGAGAACGCGCTCACCACCCGGGTCATCATCGTCGGCCTCGGCAAGTCCGGCGAGTTTTCGGTGGATCATGCGCGGCAGGCGGCGGGCGCGGCGGCGGCCAAAGCGGTAGCCCTCGGCTGCCGCACGATTGCCACCGTGGTGCACGGCGCGGGCGGCGGCGGGCTGGAGGCCAAAGCGGCGGCGCGGGCCGTGGCCGAAGGCGTCGAACTGGGCGCGTATCAGTTCGCCGAATACAAATCCAAAGCCGAGCTTGCGCTGCTCGAAAGCGCGACGCTGGTGGAAATGGACGAAGCCAAAATTGCCGACATGGAAGCCGGCGCGCGGCAGGGGCAAGCTGTGGGCGAGTGCGCCAACTTTGCCCGTGACCTCGTGAACCAGCCGCCCAACGTCTGCACCCCGTCGTACCTGGCCGCCAAAGCCGAGCAGCTGGCCGCCGCCTTTGGCCTTAAAAGCAGAACCATCGACCTCGCCGAAATGCGCGAGTTGGGCATGGGCGCGCTGCTGGGCGTGGCCCAGGGTTCCAGCGAGCCGCCCAAATTCATCGTGCTCGAATACTGGCCCGGGTCTACGGCCATCACCCATCTCGCCCCGGTCATATTGGTGGGCAAAGGCGTCACCTTCGACACCGGCGGCTACTCCATCAAAACCGCCGCCGACATGCCGGAGATGAAATCGGACATGGGCGGCGCGGCCGCTGTGCTGGGCGCGGTGCGGGCCGCCGCCATGCTCAACCTGCCCACCCCGGTAGTGGGCCTCGTGCCCGCCTCCGAGAACATGATCAGCGGCGGCAGCTACCGCCCCGCCGACGTGCTCACCGCCCTCAACGGCAAGACCATCGAAGTCACCAACACCGATGCCGAAGGTCGATTGCTGCTGGCCGATGCCCTCGCGTACGCCCGCCGCTATGCCCCCGAGGCCGTCATCGACATGGCTACTCTCACCGGCGCAGCCATGATCGCCCTCGGGCGCGGCGGCGCGGCGGCGCTGTTCACCGAACACGAGTCCCTCAGCCAACGCATCCTTGCCGCCGGCGCGGCCAGCGGCGAGCGCGTCTGGCCCCTGCCCCTCTATCCCGATTATTTGGAATGGATGAAATCGGACGTGGCCGACATCAAAAACAGCGCTGGCGACCGCTACGCCGGAACGGGCGCCTCGGCGGCCTTCCTCAAAGAATTCGCCGACGGCTACCCGTGGGCGCACCTCGACATCGCCCCCATGGCCTTTGCCGCCAAAGGCCAGCCCGCCAAACCCTACGGCCCCGCCGGCGCCACCGGCTTTGGCGTGCGCCTCATGGCCGCGCTGCTGGAAAACTGGCAAGGCGACTAACCCACCGACAGATCACTCACCTCCATCCAGCGCGGCTCGGCGTGCGCCACCAGCCCGAACCCAAACCGCCCCGCCTCCGACGCCACTGCAAACTGGTTATCCACCCACGCCACAAATCCCAGCGGCCCGGCGGGAGGCGCGGGCGCGCACAACGCCACCCCGCCATCCACCCAGAACACCGCCTCCGACGCCCCCCACTCCAACGCATACTCGTGCCACTCCGTCATTGCCAACGGCAGCAATTGCTCACCGGCTTTGATGAACTTGCGTGCCGAACGTATGACGATCCGACCCAGGCCCGGCACGCGAGTCAAGAGGATCCCCAAACCCGCTGCCGGAAGCAGAATCGCCGTAGGCCACCGTCCGGTGTGCAGTGCCGCCGCCTTCCACCCCCGCCCGGGGACGCCCTCACACAGGGCCATATCGTTCGGCGGGGAGGCCGCGAAAAACCACACCGCATTGGGCGCCGCCACCACCCCTCCGCCCGACGGCGTAAACGGGTCATTCCAGAAGCCGAAGCCCGCCGTGCCGCCCAACGCCTCCGCCTCGTGCGAAAACCTCGCCCGCAAGCGCAGCCGCGCCGAAGGCCGGTGCGGAAACTGCCCGCGCCGCAGCCCGTGATAATCGTCCCACTGCGCGTCGGCATACGCCCGCACCGTCGTGGGCGGAATGGCGAACCGCGTCACCGCGCCGACCTGTTCCACCGTTCCGCCGCTGAATTCAAGAGTGTGCATGGTAGTAGTCAGTAGTCAGTAGTCAGTGGTTGGTGGTTGGTGGTTGGTGGTTGGTCGTTCTTCATTGTGCATTGAGAATTGTGCCTTGTGCATTGTTCATCCTTCATCGTTCATCCTTCATCCTTCATAGTATAATCTTCCCCGGAGGCTCTTGCATGGAAATAACCTGGTATGGTCACTCGTGTTTTCGGCTCACCGAGCGCGGGCTGGCCACAATTGTGACCGATCCCTATAACGATAGCATTGGCTACGACGTGCCGCGCCTCAAAGCCGACATCGTCACCGTGAGCCACGAAGCGCCGGGCCATAACAACGTGGAGGCGGTGAAAGGCGCGCGCCTCATCACCAGCCCCGGGGAGTACGAAATCGGCGGCGTGTTCATCACCGGCATCCCCACCCAGCGCCCCGGCGACCGCAAAAAGAAGGACGAGGCCAACGGCAAAAACACCCTCTACCTGTTCGACTTCGACGGCCTCACCGTAGCCCATTTGGGCGACCTGGACCACGTGCCAACGCAGGCGCAAATTGAAGACCTGGGCGCGGTGACGGTGGCCCTGGTGCCCGTGGGCGGGGGCGGCGGGCTAAACGCCGCGCAGGCAGCGGAAGTCATCAGCCTCATCGAGCCGTACATCGTGGTGCCCATGCACTACAAAACGCCCGACACCAAACTCAAACTCGATCCGCTGAGCAAGTTCCTCAAAGAGATGGGCCTGAGCACGGTGAAAACCGAGGAAAGCCTCACCGTGAAGAAGGGCAGCCTGCCCGAAGAAACGCACGTCGCTGTGCTCGAATACAAGCGGGGCTGACATGTTCAAATTGCTGATGAGTTGGGACATCAAGCCGGGTGTGGAACAGGAATACTTCGAGTTCGTGGTGCGCGAATTTGTCCCCGGCATCACCAGGCTGGGCATCCAGCCGAGCGAGGCGTGGTACACGGTGTACGGCAATTGCCCGCAAATCCTCACCGCCGGCGTGGCCGACACCGGCGAGGCCATTTACACCGCCCTAGGCTCCGAAGACTGGCAAGCCCTCGAAGCCAAATTGGAATCCTATGTGGATAATCTGGAAAAGAAAGTGATTCGGGCCACAGGCGGGTTCCAGCTTTAAATCGAAAGCGCGCCCACCTGCGGGCGCGCATTGCTCACACTGCCAAACGCAAGGGCGACCCCAAAAGGTCGCCTTTGTTTGTTAATCGTCGGACGAGGAGGCTGCCGGTTTGCTCTCGGATGACGGGGCTGACGAGGTTGACGAGGCGGAACCATCCGCCGGCTTGCTGTCGGTCTTTTTGGTCTTTGCGGTGGGCGCGGGAACGCTGGCGCTCGAGGATGAGCGGCTGTCGGTCTTATACCAGCCGGAGCCTTTGAAAATAATGCCCGATGGTTGAATCACGCGGCGCACCGCGCTCTTGCTGCATTCGGGGCAGCGCTTGATGGGCTTGTCGCTGAACTTCTGCACACGGTCGAATTGCACGCCGCAGTTATCGCATTTATAAGCATAGAGAGGCATAGCGGGTCTACTTCCAAAACAACGTCACGTGGTGCGGTAAAACGATGCCGCCGATTATAGCAGGATTCGCAGCCTGCGCGGTTACGCTAATAGTAGCCCATCAACGTTAGTGGCGCATTAGCGCGCCCGGGGCAGCACATCACTCTGCCACGCCGTCGTCATCCGCCGGCGGGTCGTCGGCCCGCCCGGCATAAAGCGCCCGGCCCAACCGGCGATCAAAGGGCGTCCACGGCTCGCCGTCGGGCCTTCCGGCCAGCACACCGTGGAAGCGATTCACCTGCACGTCCAGTTCGGTGAGATGGTGCAAAGCAATGGCCTCCAGCGTTTGCGGGCGGCGCGGCGCGCCCCACTCCGGGCGGCCGCGGTGGCTGACGATCATGTGCCGCACCCGCAGCGCCAACTCGGCGGGGAAGTCGGGCAGCGCGGCGATGGCCCGCGCCACCATTTCGTCGCCCAGCACCACATAGCCAATCATGGTGCCCTCGTCGGTGGGGCCAAAATCTTTCTGCCATTCGTTCTCGCGCAGCTTGCCCACGGCGTGCAGCAGCACGCCGCTGAGCAGCAGGTCGGGATCAATGTCGGGGTAAAGGGCCAGCAGCGGGTCGGCCAGGGCCAGCAGTTCCACCGTGTATTCCAGCAGCCCGCCCAAATAAGCGTGATGCACGCGCCGCGCGCCGGGGGCGTTGGCAAACTGCTGCCCGAAGTCGGGGTCGTCGTAGAAGCGGCGCACCAATGCGCCGAGGTGCGGGTTGGCGATGCGCGTCACGGCATGTTGCACCGTTTCCATCATGGCCGGTGCGTCTTTGTTCGTGGAGGGCTGGAAGTCGCGCAGGTCGTATTCGTCTGGCTCGGCCCGGCGCAGGCGGGCGATGATGAGCTGCGTGCGATCCATATAGCTTTCGACATCGCCCTGCGCCTTCACCACGTCGCCCTGGGAAAAAGTCTCGGCCAGTTCGGGCGCGCCTTCCCACACTCGGGCCAGCAGCGCGCCGGTGCGGTCGGTGAGTGTGATAGTCAGGAACTGCCCTTTGGAGCGATCGCGAAAAGGCTCGAGTTGCTTGTAGCGCACGGCGTAAAACCCGGTGACGCGGTCGCCGGGTTTGAGGTCGCGCACGTAAGGGCCTTTTTGAGGATGATGCGGTTGAGTCATGGCGAGCCTTCTGCGAAGTCCGCCCGTTCCTGGCGGGGCGAGCCTGCGCCGCTACTAGTAGTTCACCAAATTTGGATCGCATAGTCGTCGCCTAGCCCCTTGTGAGCGGCGCACGCGCACAAGGCGCTAAACTACACAGCGTTCTAACATTGGCGAACTATTACTCTGCCGAGGGCAGGATGAACAGGAAGGCGCTGCCGCCCTCGGGACGGTTCTCCACCCAGATGCGCCCCCCGTGAGCCTCCACGGCCAGTTTGCAAAACGCCAGCCCCAACCCGGTGCCGCGCCGCCGCCCCTTGCGCCCCTTCACCTGCACAAACCGATCGAAGACGCGTTCGAGGTAGTCGTCGGGAATGCCGGGACCGGTGTCGAGCACGCCGCACAGCGCCATGCGGCGCGACTGGCCGGGCCGGGGGGTGCCCGACAAAGTCCGCCCGTTCCTGGCGGACGGACTCTCGTCGGGCAGCCGCGCCCGAACGATCACCTGCCCGCCGGCGGGGGTGAACTTGAGGGCGTTGTCGATCAGGTTGGTAAGCAGGCGCTCGATCTTGTCCTGATCGAGCAGCAGGGGCGGCAGGTCGGGCAGCACATCGTTGACGAGCGTCACTTCCTGCTGGGCGGCAATGGGGGTGAATTCGGCGATGACGTTGGCGGCGATAGACCAGAAAGCCTGCGGCTTCATATCGAGATGCATCTGCCCGGCTTCCATCTTGGAAATATCGAGGAGCGTATCGACCAGCGTCAGCAACCGTTTGCTGGATCGGATAGCCACTTCCACCGCGCGCACCACCACTCCCGTTTCGTCAACCGGCACGGCGATGTCCTCAATGAGCTTGAGTCCGCCGACCACGGCGGTCATGGGGCTGCGCAGGTCATGAACAATCATGCTGGTCAGCTCCTCGCGCACCTGTTCCAGTTCCTTTTCTTCGGTGATATCGCGCAGCACGATGACCAGGCCGATGACGCGCAGGTGCTCGTCCAGTACCGGCGTGCCGGAACGCTCGAAGAAGCGCGGCGCGGGCGTGGTGACTTGATAGATGTGTTTGGGCGTGGTGACAATGCGCCCCGCCGAAAGATTCTTGAGAAGGTCGGCCAGTTCCTGCGTCGCAAAGCCGAGCTTGTCGGCGATGCCCAACCCGGCGTCGTGCAACAACTCGCCGAGGTTCTTGTTAATCAAATCAGTGCGTTTGATGCCCCACATTTCCTCCACCGGTGGGTTGGCCAGGGCAATGCGCCCGGCCGAGTCGATCATCAGCACCCCTTCACGAGTGGAGTTGAGCACGGCGGCCAGCCGGTCGCGGCCTTCGGTGATGCGCTGGAACAGCCGGGCGTTTTCGATTGCCACCCCGGCCTGCCCGGCCAGCGTGCGCGCCAGCCGCACTTCGGCATCGGTGAAATCGCGGGGGCGATCGGCGAATACTTCCATGAGGCCCAGCACGTGGGTGGCGGCCACCAGCGGCAAGGCCAGCATGGCCTGCCAGCCATTGGCCCGCAGCAACTCCGCTTCCGCCGGCTCGGCGCTTGAGGCATCGAGCCGCACGGAGAACG
>JACRBQ010000115.1 GCA_016213135.1 Chloroflexota bacterium
ACGCACCGACTCTACAAAGTCGTCGAGCGCGTGGGTAGAGATCGAGGCGGCCTGGTCGGAGCCGTACATGGCGCGATCGAGCGTGATGTGACGCTCGATCGATGTCGCCCCCAGCGCCACCGCCGTGACGCACACCTTGATCAAGCTGGTTTCGTGGCCTGAGTAACCGACATTGCAGCCGTAACGGCGGCGCAGCATCGGAATGCACAGCAGGTTCGCGTCCGATTCGTGCATGGGGTAAGTGCTGTTGCAGTGCATGAGCTCGTACGAACAACCGGCCTTCTCGAAGAGCTCGACAACCTTGTCGATGTCCTCGAGCGTGGACATGCCGGTGGAGATATACGTTTTCCTCTTCTGCGAGGCGATCTCGCGCAATAGCGGCCAGTGTCCGAGCATTGCCGACGCCACCTTGTTGAAGGGCAGATCGAACTGCTGCAGGAACCGCTGGCTGTCGATGTCCCAGGCCGAGGCGGACCAGGCGATGCCCAGGCCTTTGCAATAGCGGTCTATTTCCCGGTACTCCTCCAGCGAGAATTCGAGCCCCTCTTTCTGGTCGCGCTGGGTCTTGCCCCACGGGCTTTCCCGCGGGCTGTCGAGAAATTCCCTGGTGTACACCTTGTCGATGGCGCGCTTCTGGAATTTCACCGCATCGAAGCCGGCCTTGTGCGCGGCATCGATCAGCTTCTTGGCGATTTCGATGTCGCCGTTGTGGTTGATGCCGATTTCAGCGATCAGATACAAGCTCATGGACTTCCTCCAGGGACATCTTGTCTACACCGAGCAGCCGCTCGACGGCCGCCCGCACAAACCCTTCGCCGCCGCGTTGCGTCAGCACGACATCCGCCTCGCGCTTCACGCGCGGATGGGCGTCGTTCGGCACGATGGAAAAGCCGGCGCGGGTCAGCACCGGCAGGTCGTTCAAGTCGTTGCCCAGGTACACCAGACCAGAGAACGGCCGGGAATTCTCCGGCTGGCGCGTGCGCAGATGTGCGTCCAGAAACGCGAGCTTGTCGCCGATGTCCTGGTAACAATCCAGCCGCAGCTTTTGCGCCCGCGCCGCCAC
>JACRBQ010000114.1 GCA_016213135.1 Chloroflexota bacterium
CGTGCCCGCGCCGTCGGAGGAACATTTCGAATCGAATCATCACCGGGCCACGGAACCCGTATCGTCGTGCGAGTGCCCTTGAGTGGTTCGCGATAGGGCGGTGCGGCGTCAAGCCTGTGACTTGTTTCTCCACATAACGACAACGACTGCTTGTTGAGCAGTTTGTCAGATAACAAGCGAGCCAGTTCGGCATACGCGGGCGACAGGGGCGTGGGCAGAAAGAGCCGCACCAACGGTCGGCATCAGCGGGTGCAGGCCGAGTCGGTTTGCAGCTATAACCCGGCGAGAAAACTCGGCCAGCTACCTCGCGGCGGCATTAGCCGCGTCGGCTAGAACAAAGGGTTAGGCGTGACCTTCACGACTCAATTCGAATGCAGCAGACTCGATGGCCCGCACCCCAGATACATCATAGGGGTCAATTCCGAGCGCTGCTAGCCGGCTATTGAGGGCTGCATTGAACTGGACGAAGAACTCCGGGAATGCAGCTTCGTGCCTGATATGATGAACTTCCCCGGCATATTCCAGGTAGTTTGCGACGTCATTCATATGGGCGTCCGTAAGTTCACCGTGCAGCCGAAACTGCTCAATACCGCGATCCCAGATTGGAAAGACCGCCGGATTTATGAAATGTAGCACTTTTGAGGCGCCGACAACGGAGTGCAAGCAGGAGGCAATTGCAGAAAATGGCACTGCCGCCAACGTTTCCGGTGTCGCCGTCTGAGCTGCAATGGATGCAGCGAGCGCGTCCTCAATGAAGTTGGAGTCAAGACGGACAATGCGAGGCATCCAGCCATAGGCCATGGTGGCGATTTGATGGAATCGTTCCAATGTGACCGGCCCCGGGGCGGTGCCAAGCGCGCGGATGCTGGGATACGTAGCCAGATACGTGATGGCGCGCAGGTCACGGATCAACGGATTGTGGGCCATCGAGTCAATCACCGGCAGCAATTCGATCAAGTCCATTTATGAACCCGTGTGTGGTGGCGCCCAACGGCCAGCATCAGCCGCCGCGTCGACTGCTGGGAAACTTACCTCAATCGCAAGTGTACTGAAAGCGGGTAGTGCCGCCAGCACGCGCCAATGGCACGGTCGGCTTGATGTAATGTTGGGCGGAGTGGCGCATCGCATAAACATTAATCCCCGATATCAGGAAACTCACTTTCACTGACCTCTTCTACCGCTGCCGTTCCACCTACGACACCGTGCAAAGTAATGCTCCACGTTGTGCAAGTCGCGGAACCCGTAGGGAATTGAAATGCATCCTCAAATCGCTTACGACTGGGCGAAGAAACAAATTCCTTGCCATTCCATTCCGAACCTGTACTAAAATAAAGAAAATAGACTCCATCGCGTATACTTTTCATCGTGAAGGGTTCCCCGGCTCGTATATATGCCGTCATCACGGGCTTTGCATTGAATGTCAAAATCACTACGCCATCCTTGGAATTTCCATTCTCTACTGTAAGTTCCCCACAACCTCCACCGCGTTGATTCGGTCTAATTACACCTGTCAGGGGACGAATAGCATCGGGGGTGACTGTTGCAGTCGGCGTGGGTGTGGATGTTCTTGTAGATGTTGCGGTTGGACGTGGGGAAGGCGTAGGCGAGATTGTAGAGGTCGGGTGAATAGTAGGGCTGGCAGTGGCGGCGGCAGGTATAACTTGACTTGGTAATACTGTGTGTGCTGGCGCAATGGCAGAGCGAGGAACAAGAGCTCGTTGTATTACGTTGCCAGTAATCAGAAACAATATCCATGCGAGAGCAGCCATAGTGCCCACAACGGCCAGGCCAACTCCAGCTCCTTTAGTTTTACTTGACCGAAAATACTGTTGGTAGAAATTGTGTCGCGTCTCAGTTCTTGCTCGATCCTTATTTTCTAGTTCGGATGCGGCATCACCAGTCTGCTGCCTCCTACCACACCAGGGACAAACCACTGTGTTGTCCGGGTTTGGTTCACCACAGAAATAGCACTTCTTCATGATTGCAGTTCCCCAAATAGAAATGGACAACAAAACTTAGCGACCCAACGGTGAGCATCAGGCGCGTTGAGGAGCGCGTCGGGTTCTTCGGCGCGGCATTAGCCACCTCCGTTGAACGAGTTGTTAGCCGCCTGATTGGCTCACCCTGCTTTGCACATTTCTGGAGTAGAGCAGAAACAGCCCCTTTTCATTCTCCATTTCCTTTTCGAGGGTCATGCCGATATTCCTGGCCACCTTCACCGAGGCCTGATTGTCTGGATACATCATGCAGATTAGGCGCGATAATTTCAACTGCTCGAAGCCATAGTCAACGATCGCTTGCGCCGCCTCAGTCCCCAACCCCTGTCCCCAATACTCTTTGGCCAGCAAACAGGCCACTTCCACTTCTGGGCGCTGCTCAATCGTCCAGGGCAGCAACCCACACCGCCCGATGAATTGATTGGTTTCCTTGTGAATGGTCGCCCAGAGTCCAAGCTGAGGATGAGACAGTTGGTTTCGAGGATTTTCATCGGCGCGCCTTTTGCATTGTGGCTGATTCCTGCTGCAGCGAATCGTCTTCCGGCGGAAAGTATAATCCTTTTTGGGCACGCCGTTTAATGCCGTAAAGCCTTTAGGACGTTGTGCCGCTGCGATTCGATTACAATCATCTCTGACAACTTCCGGCGCATCAGTGCCCGGAGCTATGAAGTGCTTCAGCCCGGCGCCAATAGGCACTTCCCACTTCCCACTTCCCACTTCTCACTTCCCACTTCTCACTTCCCACTTCCCACTTCCCACTTCCCACTTCCCACTTCCCACTTCTCACTTCCCACTTCCCACTTCCCACTTCCCACTTCTCACTTCCCACTTCCCACTTCCCCCCTACCACGCCACCGCCCGCACGGGCGAGCCGTCCAAGCCGGCCAGCCGCAGCGGCAACGCCACGAACCGATACGCCTTCCCCGCCGCAAGCTGCTCCAGCCCGGCCAGGTTTTCCACAATCAGCACGTCGTTGCCCAGCAAAATCTCGTGAGCGTGCGAGGTGCCACGCGCCGTCGAGTCCACGTTGAGCGCGTCGATGCCCACCAGCGACACGCCCGCCTCAACCAGATAACGCGCCGCTTCGGGCGAGAGAAACGGGTGGCGCAAATAGCGCTCCGTCTTCCAAAAGCGATCCCAGCCGGTGCGAATGATGACGGCTTCGCCCGCCACGCCCGCAAAGGCTTGAGGCGGAATCGGCTCGTCATCGCCCTGAGTCACGGGGACGATGACGCCCGGAAGAATAAAGCGCGTCAGCGGATACTGGTCAATCGTCTTGCCGCCTGGCACAAAGTGGGAGGCGGCATCCAGGTGTGTGCCGCTGTGCGTGCCGAAGTGCAGTTCCGTCACTCGCCACGGCGGCGTCATCTCCGCCGGAACGATTCGCGGCTCCGGGTCGCCGGGGTAAAACGTCATCCCGTTTTCGAGGGGGTGGGTAAGGTCGTAAACGGTCGGCATTCTTGGTTCTCCCGGGTCTAACGTTTAACGGAAACTGCTTTACGCCCGACTGCGAGCGAAGTAGAATAGGCCCGCATGTCAAAACACAAACGCAAGCGCATTGTACCTCCCGGTGTTCCTGCCTCGCCAAAGCAACTCGGCCTGAGAGCCTTTCACCAGAGCGATTACACAACCGCCATCAAATACTGGAGCGGCCCCGAACTGGAAACCGACTCGGCCGTTCGGGCCGCGTTGGCCGAGGCCTGCTTCCGGCGCGGGCTGGCTCGGCGCAACGATCTCCCGGCCTTCCTCGCCGATTTGCGGCAGGCGGCCCATCTTCTGCCCGGCGAAGCGCGCTTCTGGTATCAACTCGGCCTGACTCTGCATCGCGCCGATCAACTGGCCGAGGCCTGCGCCGCCTACACCCGCGCCGCCGGCCTCGGCCTCCAGCGCCCGGGCTTCGGCTTTGCGCGCGCTTTGGCCGAACTGGAACGCGCCCCACAAGTTTCGCTCGACACCATGCCCTGGCTATCCATCGAGGATCGGACTGCCATCGAGCCGGTCGCCGCCTTGTTGCGCGGCGAACCGCAAGCCATCCTCGCGACCTCGCCGGGCAACTGGCTGGAGCGGCTCAAAACGTTGGGTCACACCAACTCGTCGGCCAAATTGTGGGAAGGGTTGGCCTGCCTCGCGGCCGGGGACGGCGCCAGGGCCCTCGCCTCGCTGACGCTCTCCAAAGGCCAGTCGCTTCGCGCCGGCGCAGAGGGCGTGCGCGTTTTCTACCACGGCCTCGCCGCCGCCGCGGTTGGCAATTCAGAAGCGGCGCTGGCCGAGTGGACGGAAGCCGCCCGCGCCGCAACAAAGGTTGGCGCGCCGTTGCTGCCCCGTCTGAAAGAAGCCATTGCCCACATGCACTGGCAGCGCCTCCACAGTTTTCAGGCCGCCGGCCTGTGGGCCAATGTTCTCAAGCACGCGCAAGCGGTGCAGACGCTGACTCCCGGCGAACCTTCCCTGCTTCGGGCGACTCTCGTCGCCGCCAACCGGCTGGCGAACGCCGCCGCCGCGGCGGGGGATTGGGCAACTGCCATTGCCCATTGGCAAACCATGCGCGGCCTCCTCGAACAAACGCCTACTCTCGGCCCCCTGCCGCCTGTGCTTCGCAACCTGGCCATCGCCCACGAAGCGCTGGAGCAATGGGAAGCGGCGGCTGAATTATGGGCGGCGTTGCTGGGAACCATGCCCCGGCGCGTCTCAAAATCAAAAAAGAAAACGGCGGCCCCGGCAGAGGCCGGCGGCATCCCGGCAGACGAACAGCGCGCCTGGCTGCGCCGCCGCGTCCTCGACAATTACAATCGCGCCGGCCGCCCCGATCAAGCTATTGCCTATTACAAGCAGGCCGTCAAGGCCGCCCCGGACGACCTCGATCTGCGACTGGAACTGGCAGCGGCTTTGCTGGCCAACGAACAGACCATCGCCGCCCGCAACGAAGCCAATCGCATTCTGGAGAAAGACAGGCAACACATCGGCGCGCACTTGTTGCTGGCCGAGATGCATCAGACCCGGGGCGAGTGGTACGCCGCCGAACAGGCGTTGCGCCGCGCCCTGGAGATTGACCCCCGGCGCGAGGCGGCCCGGCGCGGATTGGCCCAGATGTTGATCCAGAGAGGCATAAACAGCTTCAACAACGGGCATTACAAACTGGCGCAGGAAACTTACATTGCCGCTCTGGAATACGCGCCGACCGATCTGCAGGCGCTCACCTTTTTGGCCGACACCGAACTCGTGCTGAAAGACGAGACCGCCGCGCGGATGCGCCTCGAAGCCGCGCTCGCCGCCGGCACGGTCATCGCTTACGTCAAGGTCTTCAACTGCTGGGCGCGCCACAAAAACGAAGCCGCCGCCCGGCAAGTGTTGACTCGCGCCGAGGCCGCCGGGATCGCCTCGCCGGAGTTCTACCTGGGCGCGGGCGTCTCTTGCCTGACGAATGCGGCGCCGCCTCTGCCAAATACTCCGTGGGGCCCGCCGCCGAAACCAAAAAAGGCGGACGCCAAATGGGAGCCGTGGGGCCGGGAACTGATCCAAAAATCGCTGGCGAACAGCGCCAACCAGGTGGAAGCCTTGCGGCACATCGTCGCGGCGCTGGCCGAGGCGCATCAATACGCCCTCGCCCTGGAATACTCCCGCCAAACGATCGCCCTGCAACCCGAAAACCTGGAGTCGCTGATGAGCCTCGGATCGTTGCAAACGATGGCCGGTGATATTGCCGGGGCCAAAGAGACGCTCCGCCGGGCGGCACATCTGGCGCGCAAGCAGGGCAACCACCAGCTAGCCAAAGAGATCGAACAGATGCGCCGCGAGATCAGCAACCCCCTCTTTGGGATGTTAGGCCCGATGGTGGCCCAACTTGGACCGAAGTTTCTCGAAGATTTAGCTGACGAGGAATTGTTTAGATGACCACGCCCGCTCCCCAAAATCCACCGCTCGATCCTTATGCCGTGTTGGGTCTCTCACAGGGGACAACGGCTACGCTGGACGAAATCAAGCAAGCCTACTTCACGCTGGTGCGCGCCTACCCGCCCGAACGCGAGCCGGAGGCCTTCAAACGTATCCGGGCCGCCTACGACCGGCTCAAAACGCCGGAGAAAAAATTGGAAACCGACATGACGCGCCTCGAACCGTGGCCGGAGCCGGAACTACAACCGCCTGCCCCGCTCGATCTCTCCGTTTCACCCGCCGACGTGATCTGCGCCGCTCGCGCTCTCAGCGACCTGTCTCGTACTGATTGGCGCGAAGACTTTCACGAGGTCAGATTATGAGCGCCGACAACTGGCTGGCGCGCCTCGCCCGGCGCTTTGGCCTCACGCCCATCCCGGCGAATGTGGCCGAGTCGCTGACCGAACTGCAAACCACCGTCGCCGCCCTGACTCAGGTTCAGTCCCAGACCCAAACCACGCTGAAAGCTTTGCAAGAGGCGGTGGAAAAATTGGAAAAGCAACAGGCCCGCGCCGGGAAGGAACAGTTCAAAGCCAATGCGCTGGCCGAGACCCACCTCAAGAATTTCAAAACCGCGCTGGAGCAACTGCGCGAAGCCGAAAGTTATCGCGATCGCGAACTGGAGCGCCTGCGTGAGAAACTGGCGACAACCCGTGATGAGGGGCGGCTGGAAATTATCAAAGGCGTTCTGCCCGTCCTCGACGGCCTGGACGAGGCCATTGCTTCAGGGGAAAGGTTGATGAAGAACAAAGCTCAAATCCCAGGCACAGCCCGCGAACAGCACGCGAATCCCAAATCCCAAACTTCAAACTCCATTCGGCAACGCCTGCGCGCGGCGGCGAAGATTCTGTTTGCGCCCCCGGCTGCCGAACCGGCCCCCATAGAGACTCTCTCGCCAGAGGCCGTGGCCGCCTGGTTGCAAGGCCTGAGCTTCGTGCAAGATCGCCTGTTGGCAGTGCTGGCCGCCGAGGGCGTGCATCCCATCGAAACCGAAGCCGAACCCTTCGACCCGCACTGGCACGTCGCCATTGAAACCGTTGCCGCGAGCGACGGCGTGGAATCTGGCGCGATCGTGCGCGAACTGCGGCGCGGTTACGCCCTGGGCGAAACCGCCCTGCGCTATGCCGAAGTCGTCGTCGCCCGCGAACCTGAGGATAACTTGTAATGTCTCCAATCATCGGCATTGATCTCGGCACCACCTTTTCCGCCGTCGGCTGCGTTAGCCGTGGCCGACCCGCCATCCTACCCAACGGGGCCGAACGCATCGTGCCTTCGGTGGTGGGCTTCACCCCGGCCGGGCAACTCATCGTCGGCGCCCCGGCCCGCAACCAATACGTCCTGTACCCGGAGCTGACCGTCCGCTCGATCAAACGCAAGATGGGCGCCGATGAAAAAATTCCGTTGAATGGCCGTGACCACACCCCGGCGGAAATCTCGGCCTTGATTCTGCGCGAGATGAAACGCATCGCCGAGGCCAATTTAGGAGAAGCCGTCACCCGCGCCGTCATCACCGTCCCGGCCTTCTTCTCCGACGCCGCCCGGCAGGCCACCCGCGAAGCGGGCGAGATCGCCGGGTTCACCGTCGAGCGCATCATCAACGAGCCAACCGCCGCCGCCCTGGCCTACGGCCTCGACCGGGTGGACGAGCAACAACTGATCGCCGTGTACGACCTCGGCGGCGGCACCTTCGACGTGTCCATCATCGAACTCAACCAGGGCGTGATCGAAGTTCGCGCCTCGCACGGCGACACCCACCTCGGCGGCGACGACTTTGACGAACGGCTGATGAACTATCTGGCCGACCGGTTTCAAGAAGAAACCGATCTCGACCCGCGCGAGGATCGCAAGGCGCTGGCCCGCCTCACCCGCGCCGCCGAACAGGCCAAAATTGCCCTCTCCACCCAACCTTTTGTCCGCGTGCGCGAAGAATATCTGATGGAAAAGGACGGGCATCCGCTCCACCTCGACGTGGAGCTCGAGCGGCGCGAGTTTGAGGCCATGATCGCCGATCTGCTCGAAGGCACGCTGGCCGCTTTTGATCAGGCCCTGGCCGACGCCGGGCTGAAAGCCTCTGACCTCGGCAAAGTGTTGTTCGTCGGCGGCTCCACCCGCATCCCGCTCGTGTGGGACATGGTCGCCGCGCACACCGGGCTGGAGCCGATGGTCGAGATCAACCCCGACGAAGCGGTGGCTCTGGGCGCGGGGGTGCAGGCGGCTATTATCGCCGGAGAACCGTTGGACGCGATTCTGGTGGACGTGACGCCGCACTCGTTGGGCATCGAGGTCGGCGAGTGGCATTTCGGCCAACTCGTTCCCGATCACTACGGCATCATCATCCACCGCAACACTACCCTGCCTGCCTCGCGCGCCCAGGTCTTCATGGCTATCTTCCCCGGCCAGACCGCGATTGACGTCAAAGTCTACCAGGGCGAGTCGCCGATCGCCTCGCAGAACACCCTGCTGGGCGAGTTCCGCTTTGACAACCTGAAGCAAGAGGAAGAAGGCCAACCGCCGCGCATCACCGTCCAATTTGATTTGGATGTGAATGGCATCCTGAATGTGTCGGCGGTTGACCGGGGCAGCGGGGCCGCGCAGCAGACCACCCTGCGGGCGGCGCACACTCGCCTCAGCCCCAGCGACAAAGAAGCCTCTGCCCGCTATCTGGCCGGACTCGAAAGCGCGCCAGAGGACTCGGGCGATCCGTTGCTGGCTCGCGCCCGGCAAGTGCTACAGGAGCGGTTGGAAGGCGTGGAGGAACTGGCGGAGGTCGCCGCCCAACTCGAAGCCGCCAAACACGAAGGCCGCGCCGACGACGCCGCGGCGCTGGGAGAGCAATTGCTCGATTTGTTGTACGGGCTGGAGGATGAAGAATAGCCATCGCCGGGATGAATTTACCCCAACCCGTCGCCAACTTCTGCCGCAACAACGGCTACGGCCAAACCCGCCGCGCCACGCCCCTCGGCGGCGGCTCGCCAAACAGCGGCCCGCTGTTCGTCAAACTCAACCCCGGCGCACCGCCCGCTATGTTCGAGCGCAAAGCCGAAGGGCTGATCGCCCTTGCCGCGCCGTACGGATGATCAACCGCAGAGACGCAGAACTTGCGCGGAGTTCGCAGAGACTCTGTCTCCATAAATCTTCTCCGCGCACTCTGCGGCTCTCTGCGTCTCTGCGGTGAAAAACCCATGCCCATCGTTTACTCCACCGACCCCAACCCCGAACCCAAACCCGCCAAGCCGGCCGCCGGCGACGCCCCAGCCAAAGGCCAAACCGCCCGCATCTGGCGAGACAGCAAACAACGCAAGGGCAAAACCGTCACCGTGGTCGGCAACTTGCAGCATAACCCGGCGGCATTCGAGCGCCTGTGCGCCGAGCTCAAGAAACTGTGCGGCGCGGGCGGCACGGTGCGCGACGGCGAAATCGAAATACAGGGCGACCACCGCGAACGCATCGCCGCCCACCTGCAGCAGTTGGGGTACAGGACGAAGTTCGTCGGCGGATGAAACACCCTTTATAATCCCCACCAACCCACTCAATATGGAGACATATATGGCGCAAACCCCGCCGCCCGTTTCAGAAAAAGCCTGGCACAGCCGGACCGTGCAGGAAGTTCTCAAGGAACTGGCCACGCGCATCGAACACGGCCTCACCACCGAGGAGGCCCAAAAGCGGCTCGCCGAATACGGCCCCAACGAACTGCGCGAAAAGCCCCCCACCCCGTTTTACACTCTGGTGCTCGAGCAGCTCAAAAGCTTTGTCGTCATCCTGCTCATCATCGCCAGCATCCTCTCCTTCATCCTCGGCGACCGGGTGGAGGCGGCCGCCATCATCGCCATCGTCGTCCTCAATGCCGTCATCGGCGTCATGCAGGAATCCCGCGCCGAGGCCTCGCTGGCCGCGCTCAAAAAGCTGGCCGCGCCCGATGCCCACACGTTGCGCGACGGCGCCCACGTTCACATCCCCACCCGCGAACTGGTGCCCGGCGACGTGGTGCTGCTGGAGGCCGGGAACTTTGTGCCCGCCGACGTGCGGCTGGTGGAGAGCGTGAACCTGCGCATCGAAGAGGCGGCCCTCACCGGCGAATCGGTGCCGGTGGAAAAGCGCGCCGGGTTGCGGCTCGACCGCGAAATTCCGCTGGGCGACCGCAAGAACACGGCCTTCATGGGCACCATGGTGTCGTACGGGCGCGGCACGGCCGTGGTGGTGTCGACCGGCCACAGCACGCAAATCGGCCTCATCGCCCAAATGCTGGCCGCCGTGGAGGAAGAGGAAACGCCCCTGCAGTTGCGGCTGGAGGAACTGGGGCGCACGCTGGCCATCGGGTCGCTTATCATCGTCGCCATCGTATTTGTGGTCGGCATCATTCAGGGCATCAACCCGCTGGATATGTTCATCATTGCCGTAAGCCTGGCCATTGCCGCCGTGCCCGAGGGCTTGCCCGCCGTGGTCACCATCAGCCTGGCCCTCGGCATGCGCGAAATGGTCAAACGCCACGCCCTCATCCGCCGCCTGGCCTCGGTCGAAACGCTCGGCTCGGCCTCGGTCATTTGCTCCGACAAAACCGGCACGCTGACCCAAAACCAAATGACCGCCGTGCGGCTGTGGTGCGACGGTGAAGTGTTCGAGATCACCGGCGACGGCTACAAACCGCAGGGCAAGTTCCTCCACGAAGGCGACCACCTCGACTTTTCGCAACACCCCGCCGTCACCACGATATTGTGGGCCGGCCTGCTCGCCAGCGATGCCATTCTCGAAGTCTCCGGCGCCGAGGATGGCACGACGACGCACCGCATGGTGGGCGACCCCACCGAGGGGGCGCTGGTGGTGGCCGCCGCCAAAGCCAACATCTGGCGCCAGGAGATCGAAGCCGCCTTCCCGCGCGTGGCCGAAAACCCCTTCGACTCGGCCCGCAAGCTGATGAGCACGCTGCACTCCGTGAAAGCCGCCACCCCCGAGGCCAGCCCGTTCAACGATCCCGCCGCCGCGCCGCGCTACGCGTTGTGCGTCAAGGGCGCGCCCGATGTGGTGCTGGAAGCGTGCACTCGCCTCCAGCGCCTCAGCGACGAATCCGCGCCGCTCACCGACGCCATGCGCCGGCAAGTGCTGGCCGCCAACGCCGCCTTTTCTGGGCAGGCTCTGCGCGTGCTGGCGGTGGCCTATCGCATATTCGACGAGCCGCCCACGCCCATGTCGCCCGAAACCGCCGAACACGACCTCGTATTTGTGGGCCTCATCGGCCTGATTGACCCGGCCCGCCCCGAAGTGAAACCCGCCATCCAAAAGGCGCGCGCGGCGGGCATCCGCACGGTGATGATCACCGGCGACTACCCCGACACCGCGCGGGCCATTGCCGAAGCCATCGGCCTGCTGCCCCACGGCAGCCCGGCCAACAAAGTGCTGCCCGGCGCGGCGCTCGATCACATGACCGAGGCCGAGGTGTCGCAAACCGTGCGCGAGACCGACGTGTTTGCCCGCGTGTCACCGCAGCACAAAGTGAAAATTGTGGAGGCCCTGCGCCGCAACGGGGCCGTGGCCGCCATGACCGGCGACGGCGTGAACGACGCGCCCGCCCTCAAGCAAAGCGACATCGGCGTGGCGATGGGCATCACCGGCACCGACGTGGCCAAAGAGGCCGCCGACATGGTGCTCACCGACGACAACTTTGCCAGCATCGTAGCCGCCGTGGAGCAGGGCCGCATCATCTACGGCAACATCCGCAAGTTCGTGTTCTTCCTGCTGTCGTCCAACGTGGCCGAGATCATGATCATCTTCCTGGCCATGCTGGCCGGCGTGCCCACGCCGCTCACCGCCATTCAACTGCTGTGGCTCAACCTCATCACCGACGGCGCGCCGGCGCTGGCGCTGGCTATGGAAAAGGGCGACCCCGACGTAATGAGCCACCCGCCGCGGCCCAAGCACGAATCCATCATCAACGGCTCCATGCAGGCAGGCATCGTCATCCAAACCGTCACTCAAACGGGCGCGGTGTTGCTGGCGTTTGGGGTGGGGCTGCTGTGGCATTTGCAGGCCGGCGACATCCTGCCGCCCGGCGCGAACCCGTTGGCTTACATCATTCAGTACGACTGGCGCGGCGTGGACGTGCAAACTGCCGAAACGATGGCCTTCGTCACGCTCTCCCTGTGCGAGCTGTTCCGCGCCTACACCGTGCGCTCGGAGCGCGTGTCGTTGTTCCGGCTGGGCGTGTTCTCCAACGCCTACATGCAAGGGGCGGTGGGGTTGTCGTTGCTGCTGCTTATGCTCGTGGTCAACGTGCCCTTGCTGCAGCCCGTGTTCAACACCCACTTCCTCAACCTCACCGAATGGTCTGTGGTCGTCGGCCTATCCCTCATCCCGGCCGTCGCCGAGGAAATCACCAAAGCCGTGTTGCGCTGGCGCGACCAGACCCCGGCCAACGAGCTTATGGCATAATTCCTTAGGTGACTGTCACTGGCAAGGAGCAGCTGAAATACCTGCGCTTTGAGGCCAGTGACAGTCACCTCGGCGCGGTTACGTGATCTACTAATCCTGCCAGTTCAAGGGGGTACCCATGCGCCTTTCACGCCTCTTCAAAGTCCTGTCGGTTCTGATCGTCGTCACCCTGGCCTGCCAGTGCAGCGGCGCGGGCATTGTCCCCACCCCAACAGCCCAACCGGCGGCCTCGCCCACGCCCCGCACACCCTATGCCCCCATCGTCGGCGATCACTTCCCGGCCAAAGGCGATGAACTGCCCGTCAACGGCTCGGTGGATGTGTACTTTGATCAGCCGATGGATCAGGCCTCCGTCGCGGCGGCGTTCAGCATCTCACCGGCCGTGACCGGGACATTCACCTGGCTCGACGATTCCACCGTGCGCTTCACCCCCGCCGCTCCGTTGGAGCGGGCCAGCCGCTACACCGTCACCGTGGGCGGAGACGCGAAAAGCAAGGACGGCTTGCCCATGGGCGCGCCCTACACCTTCAACGCCGACACCGTGGGCTTCCTCGAAGTGACACAGGTGCTGCCCGCGCCCGATACCCAGCAAGTCGAAGTCAACTCCGCCATCACCGTGATGTTCAACCGGCCCGTGGTGGCGTTGGGCCTCAACGGGCAAACCGGTTCCCTGCCCAACCCGCTCTCCCTCGACCCGCCCGCGCCCGGCGTCGGCGAATGGCTCAACACCAGCATCTTCGTCTTCCATCCGCAAAAACCCCTCGCCGGCAGCGTCACCTATCGCGCCACCATCAAAGGCGGACTCACCGACACCACCGGCGGCCTGCTCAAAGACGACTTCTCGTGGACCTTCAGCACCCTGCCCCCCGCCGTCGTCAACGTCGAACCGACCTACGGCGCGCTGGATGTCTCCCTCACTCAACCCATCTCCGCCACCTTCAACCAGCCGATGGACATCGTCAGCACGCAGGGCGCATTCTCGCTCAACGACGCCGGCGGCAACCCCGCCCCGGGCAGCTTCAAATGGAACGACGACCACACCGTACTGACCTTCACCCCGCAAGGGAAACTGCGCCTCGGCGCGGCCTACACCGCCGCCCTCTCCACCGCCGCCCGCGCCGCCGACGGCCAAACCCCGCTGGCCGACGCGCTGACGTGGACGTTCAACACCGTGCTCTATCCCGCCATTTTCAACACCGACCCCGGCAACGGCGCGCAGGTAGACACCTATTACGGCCTCCGCATCTTCTTCGCCTCGCCCATGGACGAAAAGACGCTCGCCAACAACATCACCATTTCGCCGGAGGCCAAAGTCGGCTCGACCTATTACAGCGACTCCGACAAATCGTATTACGTCAGCTTCGACTTCGCCCCCTCCACCGCGTACACCGTCACCCTCGGCCCCGACATGGCCGACCCCTACGGCAATCGCGTCGGCGCGACCACCACCGTAGCCTTCACCACCAGACCGTACGAGCCGCTCTTCCAATTCAACACCCGCGGCGACGTGGGCCTCTACTCGGCCTACATGCCCACCGCGCTCTACGTCACCTATCGCAACTTCGACAACCTGCACTTCAGCTTCTACCGCATGACCACCGGCGACTTTGCAAAGTGGACCGGCAACAACGGCTACAGCTTCCGGCAAGGCTACCAACCCACCGACGTCATCCGCGAATGGACTGCCAGCCCCGAGCAGTTCATCAACGAAAACGCCTACCTCAAAGTGCCGCTCACCGAAGATGGCAGCGCCTTGCCGCCCGGCCTCTACTATTTGCGCGCCGAGGGCCCCGGCGGCTATCCCCTCGAGCACGCGCTCGTCGTCTCCAAATACAACCTCACACTCAAAGTCGGATTCGACAGCGCGCTTGTTTGGGCGACTGATCAACAATCGGGCCAACCCGTAGCGGGATTGCCCGTGACGCTTTACGACGAGACCTTCAACTCCCTCGCCACTGGCATCACGGATTCCGATGGCCTCTTCCGAGCCAGTATCGACCCCTCGGCGATGCCCAACCTGTGGACCGCCCTTTATGCGCTGTCGCCCGAGGGCGACGCGTTTGCTGCCGTGCAATCGCAGTGGAGCGCCGGCGTCGACGCCTGGGACTTCAACCAGTCCGGCAACTACTATCCGCGCACCGACACCACCTACCTTTACACCGACCGGCCTGTGTACCGACCGGGGCAGGTCGTGTCGTTCCGGGGCATTGCCCGCGCCGAACACGACGCCCGCTTCACCCTGCCCGACATTCAGGGCATCGACGTCACCATCACCAACGATCAGGGCGAGGAGGTTTACACTAAAACCTTGCCGCTTTCGCCCTACGGCGCTTTTGCCGGCCAGTTCACCCTCTCCGACGCCGCGGGAACCGGCAACTACAACATCAACACCACCACCGGCGGCGACCGCTACCAGGCCAACCTGAGTTTTCAAGTGGCCGAATATCACAAGCCGGAGTTTCTGGTCAACGTCACCGCCGACAAACCCGCCGTGGTGCAGGGCGATACCATCCACGCCCTCGTCGAATCGACGTTCTTCTTCGGCGGGCCGGTGTCCAACGCCAACGTGCAGTGGACGCTGCTGGCCGCCAACTCGTTCTTCCAGTACAACGGCCCCGGCTACTACGACTTCACCGACTTCGACTACACCTCCGGCGAGGGCACGCCCTACTACGGCTCGTTCGGCGAAGTCATCGCCTCCGGCACGGGCGTCACCGACGGGCAGGGCAAACTTGCCATCAACGTCCCCGCCGACATCGGCAAGAAAACCGCCTCGCAACTGTTCACCCTCGAGGCCACCGTCACCGACATCAACGGCCAGTCGGTCAGCGGGCGAACCAGCGTCACCGTCCACCAGGGCGACTTCTACGTCGGCATCGGGCCTGATCAGTTTGTGGGCCGGGCCGGGCAGCCCTCCAGGTTCAACCTGCTCACCGTCGGTTGGGGTGGCGAGCCGCATCCCGGCCGGCAAGTCAAAGTGACCTACTACCTGCACGAATGGTTCAACGTGCAAGAGCAGGATGAGTTCGGCAACAAGATTTGGACGTGGTCGGCCAAAGATACGCAAGTGGCCGAAGACACCGTGACCACCGATGCCGACGGCAAAGCCGTGTCTTCGTTTACGCCGGCGGCGGGCGGCACCTACCGCGCCGTGGCCACCGCCGCCGATTCGGGCGGGCGCACCGTGCGCTCGGCCGCGTACATCTGGGTCACTTCGGGCGAGTTCATCTCGTGGCGGCAGGACAACAACAACCGCATCGCCCTCGTCCCCGACCGCAAGCAATATCGCCCCGGCGACACGGCCGAGATTCTCATCCCCTCGCCCTTCCAGGGCGAGACGCAGGCGCTGCTCACCGTGGAGCGCGGCGGCATCTACAAAACCGAGCGGCTGACGCTCACCAGCAACAGCACCGTTTACCAATTGCCCATCACCTCCGACTACGCCCCCGACGTGTACGTGTCGGTGGTCATCGTCAAAGGCGTGGACGACACCAACCCCGCGCCCGCCTTCCGCGCCGGGCTGGCGCACCTCAAGGTCAGTCCCGAAGAGCAGCGGCTTACCGTCACCATCACGCCCGACAAATCCAAAGTCGGCCCGCGCGACACCGTGACGTATAAAGTTCACGCCGCCGATCACAACGGCCAAGCGGTGCAGGCCGAGTTGTCGGCAGGCCTCGCCGATCTGGCCGCGCTGTCGCTGGCCGCGCCCAACAGCGGCCCCATTCTCGACGCCTTCTACGGCGAGCGCGGCCTGAGCGTGCGCACTGCCGTGGGCCTCACCCTGTCGGTGGATCAACTCAACACGCAGACGGCCTCCATCAAAGGCGGCGGCGGCGGCGCCGAGAGCGGCTTTGTGGTGGTGCGCGGCGACTTCCGCGACACCGCTTACTGGAACCCGTCCGTGGTCACCGACGCCAACGGCGACGCCGCCGTGTCGATCAAGCTGCCCGACAACCTCACCACGTGGCGGCTGGATGTGCGCGGCGTGACCGCCGATACGCTGGTGGGCCAGAACACGGTGGACATCGTAGCCACCAAAGACCTGCTCATCCGCCCGGCCACCCCACGCTTCTTTGTGGTGGGCGACCAGGCCGAACTGGCCGCCGTGGTGAACAACAACACGTCGGGCGATCTCACCGTGGAGGTGACCCTCAGCGGCTCCGGCTTTACTCTAGCCGATCCGGCCAAACAAACGGTGACGGTGAAAGCCAACGACCGCGCCCAGGTGCAGTGGTCGGCCACCATCGCCGACGCCCCCGCCGCCGATCTCACCTTCACCGCCGTGAGCGGGGCGCTATCGGACGCTTCCAAACCGCCGCTGGGCAATCCGCCCGATCAACTACTGCCTATCTACAAATACTCCGCGCCCGAAACCGTGGCCACCGCCGGTGTGCTGGACGGGCAGTCCACGGCCACCGAACTGATTGCCCTGCCGCGCCGCTACGACGCCTCACAGGGCCGGCTCTCGGTGGAACTGAGTCCGTCGCTGGCAGCGGGCATGACGGCCGGCCTCGACTACCTCGAGCACTATCCTTACGAATGCACCGAGCAAACCATCTCCCGCTTTTTGCCCAACGTGCTCACGTATCGCGCGCTGCAAAAGCTGGGGATCAGCGATCCGGCATTGGAGGCGCGGTTGACGAGCCTGGTGAACGCCGGGGCGCAACGGTTGTATTCGAAGCAGCATCCCGACGGGGGCTGGGGTTGGTGGGTCACCGACGAGTCCAACGCCTTCATCACCGCCTACGCGCTGTTCGGACTCAATCGCGCCAAAGAGGCCGGGTTCAACATCACCCAATCGGTGCTGGACAACAGCACGCAGTTTTTGCGGGCGCAGATCAAGTCGCCGAATGATTTGGACACGACGTGGAAGATGAACCGGCAGGCCTTCATGGTGTATGCCCTGGCGGATTCCGGCGCGAGTGTGCAGAGCGAGGCGGCCAACATGGTCGAAGCCCGCGCCCGCATGGACACCTATGCCAAAGCCTTCCTGGCATTGACACTTCACAGGCTGGACCCGAACGATACGCGCCTCCCCACCCTGCTCTCGGACATTCGCAACGGGGCTATTTTATCGGCCACGGGCGCGCACTGGGAGGAAGCCAACCGCGACATGTGGAACATGGGCACCAACACCCGCTCGACGGCCATTGTGCTGTCGGCGATGGCGACGCTGGACCCGGGCAACGGCCTGAACCCCAACGTGGCGCGCTGGCTGATGACGGCGCGCGACGCCACCGGCGCATGGAAGAGCACGCAGGAAACGGCGTGGGCGCTCATTGGCCTCACGGATTGGATGGCCGCCACCAACGAGCTAAAGGCCGATTACGATTACACCGTGTCGCTCAACGGCGGCGAACTCAAGGCCGGTTCGGCCAACGCCGATAACCTGCGCGACCCGGTGAAGTTGAGCGTGGCGGTGAAGGATTTGGTGAAGGATCAGGCCAACCGGCTGGTGCTGGGCCGCACCGCGGGCGACGGGCGGATGTATTACACCGCGCATCTCACGGTGTATCAGGACGTGAAGGACGTGAAAGCGCAGAACAAGGGCATCATCGTGGCTCGCAAGTACACGCTGCCCAACGGCGATTGCGGCGGCCCCAAACAGCCCGCCTGCCCGGCGGTGACCTCGGCGGCGGTGGGGCAGGATGTGAAGGTGACGGTGACGATCATCGCGCCCACCGACCTGTACTACGTGATGGTCGAAGACCCCATCCCGGCGGGCACCGAGCCGGTGGACACGAGTTTGCTCACCACCAGCGTGGTGGGGCAAGCGCCGCAGCTCAACTCCGCCGACCCGTTGTATTACGGCTGGGGCTGGTGGTGGTTCTCCAACACCGACATCCGCGACGAGAAGCTGGCGATGTTTGCGACTTACCTGCCCAGGGGCACTTACGAGTACACGTACACATTGCACGCCTCGCTGGCCGGGACGTACAACGTGATCCCGACCACGGCCAACGAGTTTTACGAGGCCGAGGTATCCGGGCGCGGCGACGGGTCGGTGTTCACGGTGAACCCATAGATCGTCAACGGATTGAACGGATGGGGGTAGAGGACCGGTCGAGTATATTTCGCCGGGGACGTTTAAGTTGTGTGAAATCAGTAGATCACGAAGGTGGCTCGTAGTAGCGACTTCAGTCGCGCGTTTGGCCGGACGACTGAAGTCATCACTACGAACTCGTGATCTACTGGTAATCATTCAAGAGGCGAGGCTTGCTATGAGCATTCAACTGCAAATTCCCGACTCGGTAGCTCAGGCGATGCGCTTGCCGCCGCTGGAACAACAGCAACAGTTGATGGTCGAACTGGCTGTTGCGCTTTACGCGCGCGGCATCCTGTCATTCGGCAAAGCGCGGGAAGTGGCCGGACTGGGCAAATATGAATGCGGACTCGTGCCGGGCAAACGCTCCATTCCTCGCCATTACACTGCCGACGACCTTCACGACGACGTGACCTATGCCCGTCGTTAGCAATACCTCGCCTGTTCTCAATCTATACTTCACGCGGGCATAAACTGCGCTTTTTGTAAGGGCGAAGCATTCGCGCTGCGGCCAGCCGCAAAAACAAGCCGGTTGTGCGCGAATGCTTCGCCCCAACTATAATCCTGCCCGTGTCCCCGCGACTGTATAACGCCCTCACCGTGTTGACGTTGGGCCTCACCGCGCTGTTTGCGGCGTGGGCCGCGCTGGTGTTCGCCAACCCGGCCTCGGCGCTCAATCCGCTCAAGCCGATGGACGAGTTGCCGATGGTGGCTCAGTTGCCCACGTCGGTGGCGGTGACGCGGCTGTTCACGTCCACGCCGCTGCCGCCCACACCCACCCGCCCCACGGCCACCCCGCTTCCCCCGCCCAGCCGCACGCCCACGTCGCTGCCCACTGTGGCTCCCACGGTTCCCACGGCCACCGAAGCGCCCACCGTGGCCCCGGTTTCAGCGCCGGCCCAGGCCTCGCCGCAAGACACCACGGTTGCCGCCAATACTCCGTTGCCCACGGCCACATTCACCTCTCCCCCGCCGCAATCGACGGGCGGGTTCGAGTTGGGCGGGCAAGTGGCCGATTTTAATCATGCCGATCAAATGAAGTATGCGGGCATGGCCTGGGTGAAGCGTCAGTTGCGCTGGGGGCCGGGAGCCAACCCCAACGATGCCAACGGGTTCATCACCGACGCGCACGCCAAAGGGTTCAAGATTTTGCTGAGTGTGCTGGGCGACCCGGAGTCGATTCGCGGCGGGGCCAACTATGGCGACTACGCCTCGTACGTGGGCGGGGTGGCGGCGCTGGGGGCCGATGCGATTGAGGTGTGGAACGAGATGAATATCGACCGCGAGTGGCCCGGCGGCGAGATCAGCGGCGCGTCGTACACGCAGTTGCTCAAGCAGGCCTACTCGGCCATCAAGGCCGGCCATCCGGCGACGATGGTGATTTCGGGCGCGCCCGCGCCGACGGGATATTTTGGCGGCTGCTCGACGGCGGGGTGCGACGATAAGCCGTACGTGGAGGCGATGGCGGCGGCCGGGGCGACGAGTTACATGGATTGCATGGGCGTGCATTACAACGAGGGCATCGTGCCGCCGGGCCAGACGAGCGGCGACCCGCGCGGCAGTTCGGGTTATTACACGCGCTACTATCAGTCGATGATTTCGACGTATTACACCGCCGAGGGTGGGCGGCGCAAGTTATGCTTCACCGAGTTGGGCTATCTGACGGGCGAGGGGTATAGCCCGCCGCTGGCGGAGGTGGCGCCGGGGTTCGGCTGGGCGGGGAACACCACCGTGAGCCAGCAGGCGCAGTGGCTGGCCGACGCGGCGCGCATGGCGCAATCCGATTCGCGGGTGCGGCTGATTGTGGTGTTCAACGTGGACTTCACGGGATGGGGGCAGGATCCGCAGGGCGGCTACGCCATCATCCGGCCCGGCGGCGGCTGCCCGGCGTGCGAGGCGCTGCACGGGGTGGGGAAGTGACGAAGGATGAACGATGAAGGATGAATGCGGAATGCGGAATGACGAATGACGAATGGTGACTCCTGACTCCTGACTCCTGACTCCTGCCCCTACGGCTGATAGTAGATTTTCACGGCCACCCAATCCAGATAGAAATCGCGGGCGGTGTTGCCGGCGATGTCGGTGATGCGCACGCGGAAGTTGGAATCGCCGAGTTCGGTCGGCGACCACACGCGGCCCCAGGTGTTCGCCGAACCGCCGAGCAGGTAAGTCTTCGCGGCCTTTGCCAGCCTGGGCGTCTTCTTCGCCGCCGTCCACGTTGCGCCGCCATCCCACGAGAGTTCCACACACATTTTGGGAGTGCCGGTCGTGTTATCGACTTTGGCGTCGAGGCGCACTTCAATACCGCGCACGGTGGGGCTGCCGGGAAGCGCAATGCCGTAGGTGTAGAACTGATGCCGGTCGCGCTTGGGGCTGGCGCAACTGCTGCTCCTGCCGGTGCCGCTGTTCATGTCGGCGGCAAACAAACCGTCGTCAGCGTAGGCGTTGGTTGGCGAGGTTTGGAAGCCGTTATTGTCGCCGCTGTTGCTGGTTTGGGGTGCTTGAGAGGAGGGGCTGAGATGGCCGGTGTCGGTCGGTATCGCCATCTTCGTCACGAAGGCGTCGTTATAATCCCCGTTGAAGCCCGTGTCAAACGCGCCGGGGGTGGTCGGGAAATCGGTAGAGGTCGCATAGCCCGTGACGTAGGCGTCGCCGCTGCCGTCCACGGCGATGGCGTAGCCATAATCGCTATTGCTCCCACCGAGGAAGGTGCTGTAGACCAACCCGCTACCGGCCGCGTTCAGCTTCGTCACGAAGGCATCGCCCCCATTGAGGACTGTATCGAAGGCGCCGGGGGTGGTCGGGAAATCGGAAGAGGACGTATTACCAGTGACATGCGCGTTGCCGCTGCTATCCACGGCGATGGCTTTGCCCCGGTCATTACTGCTCCCACCGAGGAAGGTGCTGTAGACCAACCCGCTACCGGCCGCGTTCAGCTTCGTCACGAAAGCATCGGTGCCCCCGTTGGAGCTCGTATCCAACGCGCCGGGGGTGGTGGGAAAGTCTGAAGAAGCCGTTTCCCCAGTGACGTAGGCGTTGCCGCTCTCGTCCACTGCGAGGCTGTAGCCGATATCATCATTGCTCCCGCCGAGGAAGGTGGAGTAGACCAGCCCGCTACCGTCCGCGTTTAGCTTCGTCACGAAAGCATCGGCGTTGCCGTTTTGGCTGGTGTCAAACGCCCCGGTGGTGGCGGGGAAGTCAATGGAGTTTGTGTTACCTGTGACGTAGGCGTTGCCGCCCCCATCCACGGCGACAGCGTAGCCATAGTCGTTCCAAATCCCACCGACGAAGGTGGAGTAGACCAGGCCGTTGCCACCCGCGTTCAGCTTCGTCACGAAAGCATCGGTGCCCCCGTTGGAGCTCGTATCCAACGCGCCGGGAGTGGTGGGGAAATCGGACGAGGACGTTTTCCCTGTGACGTAGGCGTTGCCGCTGCCATCCACGGCGAGGGCTTGGCCGGAGTCGTAAACGCTCCCGCCGAGATAGGTGGAGTAGACCAACCCGCTGCCAGCCGCGTTCAGTTTCGTCACGAAGGCCTCGCCGTAGCTGACGCAGTTGCAGGTGGTATCAAACGCCCCAGGGGTGGTGGGGAAGTTGGAAGAGATTGTATAGCCCGTGACGTAGGCGTTGCCACTCCCGTCCACGGCGATGGCGTTGCCGTAGTCGTTAGTGCTTCCGCCGAGGAAGGTGGAGTAGACCAACCCGCTGCCGGCCGCGTTCAGCTTCGTCACGAAGGCGTCGCTGCCTCCCATGCTGGTGTCAAAGGCACCGGGGGTGGTGGGAAAGTTCGAAGATCCCGTGTCCCCCGTGATGTAGACGTTGCCGCTACCGCCCACGGCAAGGGCGTAGCCGTAGTCGTAATAGCTGCCGCCGAGGTAGGTGCTGTAGAGCAAGGCACTGGCTTGCGGGTCGGACGGCGCGGATTGGAGATCGGGGGCCGAGGCGGCGAAAGGTGAGGTGATTTGGTCGCCGGTGAGCGTCGGCGTGGGCACATCCGCAGCAGCCAGGCCGGACACCTCGAACAAGGGCAGTGTGTACTCGCCCACCGTCGTGGTCACCCTCACCACTTCGACTTTGCTCAGTGCAGGCCCCAACCCGGTCTCCGACCGTCCCCCATCGGGAGAGGGGAGCAGCGCCAGCGAGTCCGCGCCCTCCACCCGCAGGCGCACGGCGCTCAGGTCAGCGCCAGGGCGGGCCACGAGGCGCTGCCGGTATTGCCCGGCCTCGCCCGTCAGTTCCAAATCCACGCCGGGGTACAGGTCGGCGTAGCGCACCCCGCCCCAAACGGGCACATCGGGCCGCCACTGGCTGGCGTCGCTGCCGGTGAAATACGAGACATGCGTATCGAGGCGGCTGAACGGTTCGAGGCGCGGGTGCGGGTTGGCTCCCACGAACGACAGTTTGATGTTCACGCCTCGGCGGGGTTCTCCCTCACCCCCAACCCGGTCTCCGACCGTCCCGCTGGGAGAGGGGAGCCACTCGCCCCCTTCTCCCGGTTTGGGAGAAGGGGGTTGGGGGGATGAGGGTTTCTCCAACACCGTGAGCCACA
>JACRBQ010000116.1 GCA_016213135.1 Chloroflexota bacterium
CGCGCCGCGCGCGGGCGTCGAGGTTGGCGGTGGGTTCGTCGAGCAGCAGCACGGGCGGGTCGGCCAACAGGGCCACGGCCAGCGCCAGCCGTTGTTTCAAGCCGCCGGAGAGGGCGGGCACCGGTTTGCGGGCGTGTTCGGCGAGGCCGAGGCGCTCCAGCAAAAGGGGGATGCGCTGCGCGGGCGGGATGGCGCCATTGGCGGTGCGGCCTTTGAGGCGCGCGTAAAAGTCCATCGTGGCTTGCACGGTCATATCGTAGAACACGGCTTCCTGCGGCACATAGCCGATGGCGCGGCGGGCCGCCTTCCCGTCGCGTTTGATGTCGTGGCCCTGCACGCTGATGTCGCCGTCGAAATGGATAAGCCCCAGGGTGGCTTTGAGCAGGGTGGTCTTGCCTGCGCCGTTGGCGCCCCACAGGGCCACGGCCTGCCCCGGTTCCACATCGAACGAAATGCCGTTGAGGGCGGTCGCCGCGCCGTAGCGTTTGACGACGTTTTGCGCGCGAAGGATGGCGGGAGGATTTGCCGCAGAGGGCGCAGAGTTCGCGGAGAGCTGTTTGCTGTTCTCTGTGTTCCGTGCGGCAGAAGGGACTCGGTGGGTCATGAAAACTCCTTGGGCGAAAACGGTTGCGCCGAGGATGAGCAGGATGAGTCCGATGATGACCATGCCTGTGATGGGTGGGCGGGGTGTGGCGGCAAAGGCCGGGAGTGGCAGGGGTTGCACACGCGGGGACGCGTCCACCAGTTTGGGCTGCGGTTTTACAATCGGAAAGGATGAGGCCGCAAATTCAATTGTCTGCGCCACGGGGCTGTAGATGAGGGCGCGCAGGCGCGGCTCGCGGTCGGTGAGGTTTTCAAAAAAGCGTTCGGAGCGGTAGGGCACGTCGCCCTGCCCGTCGCCGTCGGCGTCGAAGCCGGTGTAGTCGCTCCAGTAATTGCCCTGCCACACGTTGTCGCCGGTGAAGCCGCCGCCCTGCACGGCCATTTGCTCGCCGTTCTCCCAAAAAGAATTGTTTTGGAAAACGTTGCCGCGCACGGCGGTGAGCATGATGATGCCGACGTCGTTGAAGGCGAGGATGTTGTCGGTGAAGCGGGCGTAGCCTTGCGGGCTGAAGGGCGTGCCGTCGAGGTAAATGGCGGCGCGGTTGTCGGATAGCACGTTGCCGGTCACGTCCAAAAAGTCGACGTCCTTGAAGCCGAGGGCGTAGCCGCTGGGGCCGCGCTGGCGGCGAATGTCGTTCTGCCGCAGGGCCACGTGGCTGGAATACATGGCGTAGATGCCCACCGAGTTATCGAGCAAATGGTTGCGCTCGATTTGCGCGCCGTTGCAATACATGAGGTGGATGCCGAAGCGCCCGCCCTCGATGGTGTTGTCGCGGAAGATGAGGCCCTCGGAATACCACGCAATGGCGTCGCGCGCTTCGTGGAGGTGATTGCCTTCGACCGTGACCCGGCGGCTGTACCACAGGCGAAGGCCGTCACCCTTGCGGCCATCGTCGTATTGAGCCTTGCTGGTGATGTCGTTGCCGCGCACGATGGCGTCGTCGGCTTGCGAAACGAAGATGCCGAAGAGCACGTCGCTCAGGCGGTTGTTCTCGACCAGGATATTCTTGGCGTTGAGGAGAGTGATGCCGGCGTGGTCGCGGTCCGGCTCCACGCCGCTGCCGCGCACTTCAAAGCCGCGAAAGACAATGCCGGGCGCGGCCAGGGTGACCACGGTGCCCTGCTCGTCCCCGTCGATCACCGGCCAGCTCACGCCTTCCAGCGTGACAGATTTCTCCACGATCAGCGGGCCGGGATACGTCCCGCCGCGCACTTCAATGACATCGCCGTTGCGGGCGTCAGCCAGGGCCGACTCGATGGTGGTGTAGGGGCCATCCGTAGAGACGACCCGGCGGGTCGTCTCCCCTTGCCCGGCCTTGCTCTGGCGGTCAGAGACGTTCCACCGGTCAGAAACGTTCCATCGGTCAGAGACGTTCCACCGGTCAGAAACGTTCCATCGGTCAGAGACGTTCCACCGGTCAGAAACGTTCCATCGGTCAGAGACGTTCCACCGGTCAGAGGCGTTCCACCGGAACGTCTCTACAGTGGCCGCAATCTGGGTCGTCAGTAGACCTATGACAAGCAAGGCAACGAGTCGTGCTCTCATGCGCGGGTTGCTTTCCCTGAAGATGCGATTCGTTTGCGCGCATCCACAATGGGCTTGTAGGCAGCGCGGTGGAACCACAGCCCGGCCAGCACCACGGCTACTGCGCCTACGGCAAGGTAGAAACCAATGCCAAAAGCGGCCACGGTGCCGAACTGGCCCACGGTTCCCTCGCCCAACAACGGCGGCGTGAACGGTTTGACGGCGCCACCGAGGGCCGAGGTGGGGTCGATGCTGTGGCCGTAGCGATAGAGGATGAGGTACATATCGGCGAGGAAGGCCAGCGGGAAGCTGAGCACGGGCAGGGCCAGCACGCCCGCCCACTGGTTGTGCACGAACACCCCGGCGATGAGCAGCAGACCGAGGGCCACAACCGCAAAGAAAGAGATGGATCGCTCCAACTGCCCACCGGCGTCGAGCGTCGGCATACCCAGGTAGTGATTCAATTCATCGATCTCGAACATGTCGCCTTCGAGGTGGTTTAGGTACACGTCCACCCGCAGCCCTTTGGGATATTGCGGAGCGTGCATAGTCATGCTCCAGTAAGGCAGGAACATGGAGATCATGAGCATGAGCGCGGCCAGCATGAGCAGCGCGCTGGGCAGCAGATAGTCCGTCAGGTGGCGCGTGGAGCCATCGGGCAGCAGGACTTTGACATCCGGGTCGAGCGAGAAGAATTTCATTGGAACTCCCTTGGCAGGACAAGGAGAAGGGGAGACAAGGAGACACGGGCGGAGTCGCTCTCCGTGTCTCCTTGTCTCCGTGTCCTGGCTACGGCTTCACCAGGAAATAGCCGATCATTTCGAGGTGCAGCGCCGAGCAGAACTCGGTGCAGTAGAAGGAGAACGTGCCGGCCTTGTTCGCGTCGAATTCAATGGTCTGCGTCTCGCCCGGTTCGAGGCTCAGGTTGATATTGTAGCCCGAGATGGTGAAGCCGTGCGTGGCGTCGCGGGTGCGCTCGAGGTTGGTGAGGTGCCACACCACGTGGTCGCCTGCATTCACTTCCACCCACTCGGGTGTGAAGTGCGAGCGGATGACGGTGCTCCAGACTTCGACGTTCTTGCCGTTGCGCTCCACGCGCGCCTCTTCGGCTGTGGTGATGGCGTTCGGGTCCACGCTCATGGTCTCGGGGTTCCAGCCCACTTCGGGGTAAACCTCGAACGGTTTGAGCTTGTCGGCCTTGATGATCTGAACGTAGTGCGGCTCGGCCATACCGATGGGCATGTCGTACAGCACCTTCATCTGATCGCCGGTCTTGCTGATGTCCACGAGTTGGAAGTTCTGCGGGAGAAGCGGGCCGACATTGGCGAAGCGGTCAATGCTCCACTTGTTGAGGGCGACCACGTATTGCCCGTCGGGCGAGGCCGTATCGCCTTCGGCAGCGGTGATGTGGCCGATGTTGTATTGCACGGGCAGTTTCTGTACGAGCGTCCATGGCTCTTCGGGGTGCTTGCTGGCGTACGGGCCGCCGAGCGTCCAGCGGGCCACGGCCGAGTCGAGGAACAGCGAGGTGTAAGCGTAGCCCTTGTCATCGAACACGGTGTGCAACGGGCCGAGGCCAAGTTCCACCTGCGCTTCCATCACTTTGTCGAGCGGGATAACCGGGACGCCATACGCGTCCTTATCCAGCCCGCCGGCGGCGATGGCCTGCTGAATCTTGTCGAACGAGTAAATGGTCACGTGCGGGTCGAGCTTGCCGCCGACGACGATGAACTCACCGCCGGGGGTCACATCAGAACCGTGCGGGCTTTTGGGTTCGGGGGCGAAGTAGAGAATGTTTTCGTCGATGGCCGTTTGCAGGCCGATGACGGCGATGCCGTTAATCATCTCGGCTTTGCCGGCCTGGAAAACCTGCTCGGCCTTCTTCCAGTCGAAGATGTGCAGATAATCGGTATCGTTCTTGGTCGTGCCGGCTTCGAAGGGCGGCAAGCCCTGTTCCGCGCCGCCGGTGGCAAGCTCGGTGTTGAACGAGTTGCAGAAGAACCAGCCGTCGCTTGGGCCTTTGCCCGCGTCGCACAAGTCCTGCCAGTAAGGCGGCAGTTCGATTTGGAACGACTTGGATTCGTCCACCCGCCCCTTGGCGCGGTCGAACTTCCAGAAGGTGATCAGGCCGCGATACTTGTCTTTGTACTCGGCCTGGGTGGCGTATTCCCAACCGATGGGCGCGGCATACTGCGGGCCTTCAATCACATATTCGGTGTTGGGGGTGACGAACGCGCCGCCGTGGTCGTTGATGGCGTTCGGGTTCTTGATGATTTGCTTGGTCTCGAAGTCGCGCAGGTCAATCACCGCCAGCCGGGCATTGGCCTTGTCGTTGATAAACAGGAACTGCCCATCATAATCGCCATTGGTCTCCGAGAGGTTGGGGTGGTGGGTGTCGCCCCAGGTCAACTCATCGCCGTTGGGCATATAGCCGCCCTCGAGAACTGCGTCACTCGACCCGCCATAACCGTAGCCTTGCCACGGTTCGGGCGTGAACACACCGATGAGCTTGAGAATGCGCATCGAGGGCACGCCAATGACGAGCACCTGCCCGCCTTGCCCGCCCGACGCGAACATGATATAGGGGTCGAGTTGGCCCGAGGGCGTGTACGTTTTGAGCGCGGCATACACATCATCGGCAGTCAGCCCGCGGTCGGCAGCCACGGCGGCGGCATCGGCGGGCAGGCCGCCGGCGGCGGGGGTAGCGGCAGAATTTCCACCGCAGGCAGCCAGCACCGTCGATAGCGCAAGCAATAAACTGATCAGTCGTTTCATGAGGTTCCTCCTTGGGGTGATGAATGTTGGATTGGAAAAGCAATAAAGCCGGATGACGTTTAGATTGTGATCCAAAAGCCGGGGCGGGGGTATGACGCCTGTCATATAACCAGCGCTTATGAATACAAACCGGCTTCGCTTATTCATCACCAGCAGTCGCCATCGCTCTCTCGCTCGCGCCGCCCTCGAATTGGGGCTGGAGCAAACAACCGTGTCCGAAAGGTTGAAGGCGCTGGAAACGGAGGTGGGCACGCCGCTGTTCGAGGGGCAGAGGCGGGCGTGGCCCTCACCCCGGCGGGCGAGGCCTTTGGCCCGTATGCCGAGTGGGCGCTGGAAGTTTTTCGGAAGGGGAACGAATCGGCGCGCCGAGGTCAGTGCTCGACGGCGTGGCGCGTCATCAGCATCGCCGCGCCGCCAAAGACAAATTACTGCGATTCTTCGTTGGGGGGGTCTTCGTCGACCGGATGCTCGATTTCGCCGGCGATGAAGCGATCGGGGTCGAACTCGAAGACGCGGCGGCAGGCGCGGGTGCAGAAGTAAACGCGCCGGCCGCGATACAGCGCGGAGGGATAGCGGTCGGGGTCTGTGATTTTCCCGCCGCAAACGGTGATGAGTTCTTGAGGTTCAGTAGGGGTTATTTTCGTTCTCCGACCGGCGTCAGCGGTTGGTTGGCGGGGCCAATATACTGCGCCCCGGGGCGGATGAGGGCGGCGTCGTTGTATTGCTCAATCACGTGCGCCGTCCAGCCGGCCGCGCGGGAGATGGCGAACACGCACGTATCCAGATCGACGGGGATGCCGAGGTAATACAGCATCGGCGCGGAGAAGAAATCCACGTTGGGATACAGCTCGCGGTGGCGCAGCACGGCGGCCTCGACGGCCAGAGCCATATCCACATAGTTGCGGCCCTTGCCCTCGGCGGTTTCCATCTTGCGCGCCCACTCCAGCAAATGCCTGGCGCGCGGGTCGCCGGATTTATAAATGCGGTGGCCGATGCCCATGATCTTGCGTTTGGTGGCAAAGGCGTTGTCCACAAACGCGTCCACCTTTTCCAGTGAACCGATTTCCAACAGCATATTCATTGTGGCTTCGGCGGCGCCGCCGTGCAGGTTGCCCTTCAGCGCGCCCAGCGCGGCAGTGACGGCGGCGTGCAGGTCGCCGTTGGTGGAGGCCACCACGCGGCTGGTGAAGGTGGAGGCGTTGAGCGAATGGTCGGCCAGCAGCACAAAATACAAATTCATCGCCTCGGCTTTGAGGCGGTCTGGCCCTTGGCCGTGCAGCATGTACAGGAAATTTTCGGCGTGGTTCAGCGATGGCCTGGGGTCGAGAATCGGCCGGCCTTTGCGGGCGCGGTGAATGGCGGCCACCACCGTGGGGAATTGCGCGGTGAGGCGGATGCCTTTGCGGCGGGTGGCTGCCTCGGAAATGTCCTCAACATCCTTCTCGTAAAACGCCAGCGCCGACACCACCGTGCGCAACGTGTCCATGGGCACGGCCTTTTTGGGCGCCGAGGCGATCAACTCCAATATGGCTTTGGGCAGCTTGCGGTTGGCCGTCAGTTCTTTTTTGAGGCCGGCCAGTTGCGCGGCAGTGGGCAGCGCGCCGTGCAACAGCAGGTAGACGACCTCTTCGTATTCGACGTGTCCGGCGAGGTCGTGAATGTTCAGGCCGCGATAGGTGAGCGCGCCGTTCGCGCCATCCACCGAGGATAGCGCGGTTTGGGCGGCCACAACACCGGCGAGGCCTTTGATGAAAGCAGGGGCGGGGGCAGTCATGGTAACTCGGAACTCCTTGCGAGTGAAACGAGTGGAACAAAATGCGCCGGGCTTCCGGCGCAGAGATTATGCGATGTGCCAGCCAACGGTTGCGGCTGAAAGTATATCATCGGCGGGCGGAGACCGTCAACAAAATTCTACTTTCTCTCTTCGTATTGCTTGCGGTAATACTCCAAATACTCGCCCGATTTGATGGGCCGCCACCACCATTCGTTTTCCACGAACCAGCGCACCGTCAGCTCCAATGCTTGCGCAAACGCGTGGCGCGGCTGCCAGCCGAGGGCGCGAAGTTTCGATGTGTCGAGCGCGTAGCGGCGGTCGTGCCCGGAGCGGTCGGGCACAGATTGCAGCAGGCTGTGCGGCTTGCCCAGCAAGTCCAAGATCTGGCGCGCCATGTCGATGTTGTGGGTTTCCACGCCCGTGCCCACGTTGTACACCTCGCCCGGTTGGCCCTTGTGCAGCACCACGTCAATGGCCTCGCAGTGATCCAGCACGTACTGGTAGTCGCGCATTTGCATGCCGTCGCCGTAGATCGGCAGGGGCTGATTGTCAATGGCGTTGGTGGTGAACAGCGGCACGGCCTTTTCGGGATAGTGGTACGGGCCGATGTTATTCGAGCCGCGCGTAGTGGTGACGGGCAGGCCGTAGGTGATGAAGTAGGCGTACACCAAATGCTCGGCCCCGGCCTTGCTGGCCGAATAGGGGCTGCGCGGCTCGAGCGGGTCGCCTTCGCGGCTGCGGTTGGGCGCGGGGATGGCCCCGTACACCTCGTCGGTGGAAATTTGGTGAAAGCGTTCGAGCTTGAATTCGCGCGCGGCTTCGAGCAAAACGTGCGTGCCGTTGACATTGGTTCTCACCACGTCGTCGGAGGCCAGGATGGAGCGGTCCACGTGGGTATTGTGGACAACGATGTTCCCGATGCCTGCCGCAAAGTTATGAGAGCCTTCCACTGTCAAATCGTAGACAAAATCGTCGTACTCACTTTCGCTGTATTTGCATTCCACACGTGAGTCATAGTTCGAGACAATAGCAATTGAGTAGGCGGGGCGCCACGTTTCGTGCCTTTCAAAATCTCTATAGCTTAGGCAGTAATCCAGGCCCATCAAACTGAGAAGAAGCCCTATGCCAGAAGCCAGCTTGGGAGAGGTGGTAGTCAAGCGCCTTGTCTCAACACTTTTGTATTGTTGGATATTGCCGTCACCCCGCAGGTAGTTGTCCAAGAATGCGAGCTTATGTTTATCTAACAGCGTGTAGAGTGGATCTGGAACTTGCTTCGCATGTGCGTGTTCTCCGCATAACGTGGTCACCAGTAAGTAAATGATATGCGAGCTAAACACCAGTTGGTGCGCGCCCGGTTTCTTGCGCAAGGTAATACTGCTTAATGCATTAGTGAATAATCGGGCATCGGTTTGGATTTGTTTTAGAAACTCCAGGTCGCAGTTGGCGATGCAAACTTGCCACGAGCCATTAGCCTTGTTGAACAGCGCATTTCCCTCAGCCACATAGGCTCCTAAGAAGCGCATCAGCGCCAGTAATGCCTTGCCCTTCAGTGTTTGACGCACGTAGACCTCTCGCGGTCTTCCACCACCCCGAGCTGTCGGCGCCAATAGCAAACCGCCAACGGATTTGACGGCCGGCAAATGGATTTTGAGATAATCCCGATGTCTGCTGCGATCTACGTTGATCTTTCGGATTGCCAGCAGTTCCGGGTTTGTTTTGGCCTTGATCAACTGTGCATCAGCATTGTAGACCGAATGGTTTGGTGTGACGGTGATACTTCCCCACTTCTGCCGTAAGGTTACAACTTTATTAGTGTAGCGGTGGCGTGTGATGTGTGTAATACGTCGCCACCGGCCCATGCCATTACAGAATGACAGCGCGAAGAGTGGAAGTTTTGGCTCCACGATCTCAACGCTATTACGATCAGTCGTCACTCCGCGCTTCTTCGCATAGGTGGCGAAAAGATCCTCGATGGTTACCAACTTGATCCCATGCCCGTAATGAACCGGGATCAAAGTGTTTGCGGCAACACTTTCTGCAGCGAAATTGACGATCGTGTCAATATCAAACTGTCGTACAACTGACCCAACCGCGTCGGCGTTACAAATGTCGCCCCGCACGAAATCAAAACGCGGGTTGCCCTCCGCCGGCTTCAAGTTTTCCAGCCGCCCGGCGTAAGTGAGCTTGTCGTAAACGACGATGCGGTAGCCGGCGTGTTGACCGAGCATGTGATGGACAAAATTCGAGCCAATAAACCCAGCCCCGCCAGTGACAAGGATGTTTTTCATGGTTCGTCCACTTTCACAGAATTCCCACCTGGCTGTAATCGCCCAGGTTCATTTTGACGGCTTTGGGTTTGACTTCGGATCGGGTGACGGTGGCGTTGCGCCCGATGATGCTGTCGGCAATGCGGTAGGGCACGTCGGTCACCCGGCTGTGCTCGAGAATGATGGAGTGTTCCACTTCGCTCTTCTCGATGAGGCAATGGTGATAGATGCTGGTGAACGGGCCGATGTACGAATCGCGGACGACCGTCTCTTCGCCGATGATGGCCGGGCCGCGAATGACGCTGTTTTCGATGACCGCCCCTTTTCCCACCGTGACGCGCGAATCCAATTGCGAGGCGGCGTCGACGGCGCCCTCGATGCGCGGGGACACTTCTTCGAGCACGTGGTCGTTGGCGTTGAGCATGTCGCCCGGTTTGCCGGTGTCGATCCACCAGCCTTTGTGAATGTACGGATTGACTACGTAGCCCTGATCGATGAGCCACTGAATGGCGTCGGTGATCTCCAGCTCGTTACGGAACGAGGGCTTAATGGCGTGCACCGCCTCGCGGATGTGCCGGTCGAACATGTAGATGCCCACGAGCGCCAGGTTCGACGGCGGCTCTTTGGGTTTCTCCACGAGGCGTTTGATGGAGCCGTCGGCGTTTAGCTCGGCCACGCCGTACTGGCGCGGGTCGCTCACGGCGGTGAGGACGATCTGGCTGTTCCACTGGCTGTCGGCGAACTGGCGGATGAGGGGGCTGATGCCGCCCTGAATGACGTTATCGCCGAGAAACATCACGAAGCGGTCGTCGCCCAGGAATCCGAGCGATTCCTTGACGGCATGGGCCAGCCCGGCAGGAGCCGACTGATGGATGAAAGTGATGTTGACGCCCCAGCGCTCGCCGCCGTTCACGGCTTCCATAATTTCGGGCGCGGTGTCGCCGACGACGATACCGATTTCGCTGATGCCGGCATCGCGGATGGCGCGGATGACGCGGAACAGCACAGGCTCATTGGCCACGGGGATGAGCTGTTTGGCGCGGGTGTAGGTGAGGGGGTAAAGGCGGGTGCCTTTGCCGCCGGAGAGGATGAGACCTTTCATTCGGTGGAGAGTGGAGAGTGGGTAGTGGAGAGTGGCGCTGACCACCGGCCACTGTTCACCAACCGCTAGTATCCTTTCACGGAGGAATCCATTGGGGCGTTGATCAGCACCGTGCCCACGATGCGGACGTTGATCTTTTCCAGCAATTCCTTCGCCTGGGCGGCGTGATCGCGACGGGTCTGCGCGACCGTGAGCAGCAATAGCACGCCGTCGAGTTTGGAGGCCAGCAGCGCGGCGTCGGTGACGGAGATGACGGGCGGGGCGTCGAAGAGCACGATGTCGGCGCGGGTTTTGAGGTCGGCGATGGCGGCATCCATTTTGCGCGAGCCGAGCAGGTCGGCGGGGATGGGGGGCAGCGGCCCCGAGGGGAGAAGCCAGAGGTCGTCAACCCCCGCGTGCACCAGTGGCGGGTCGCCGCCTTGGCGAACAAAGTCGCACAGCCCGCGCTCGTTGGGCGCATCCCACAGGGTATGCTGGGCCGGGCGGTGCAGGTCGCAATCCACCAGAATCGTTTTGCGCCCGCCCTGGGCAAACGTCACCGCCAGGTTGGCCAGCACCACGCTTTTTTGCGGCGGCGCGTCGGCGGAGGCGGAGGTGACGAGCAGGGTGGTGAGGGGCTTCTCGAGGCCGGAGAGGGTGAGGTTGGTGCGCAGGGTGCGGTAGGCCTCGGCGGCGGGAGAGCGTGGGTCGGTGAGGGTGATGATGGAGTCTTTAGGCATGATTGTTGTCAATCCAGTAGGGGACGCTTCGCGTGGGCGTGTGGGAATGAGTTCTCCCACGCGAAGCGTCCCACAGGCCCATACTTATTTTCTTTTTCGCGCCGACTCAGTTGCCGGGATTGCGCCCAGCACAGGCAGGTTGAATTGGCGCTGGATGTCGGCGGCAGAACGAATGACGGATGAGTCGAGGTATTCGAGCACGAAGACGATGACGCCGCCGAGTAGCAGCCCCAGCACCGCACCGGCGGGGGTATTAATGGATGCCTTTGGGTGGTCGAGGGCGAAGCGCGGGTCATCCAGAATAAGGGCGTCGACCCGATCTTGTATTTGCTGCTTTTGGTTTTCGTCGTTGCGCCACTGCACAAAAATCTGCGCCCACTCTCTGGCGATGTCGTTGGCCAAATCGCCGTTTTCATTTTCCACGTCGATCTGGATGACGAAGCGGGAGTCGTCGGAGGCAATGGTCACGTGGCCGCGGAGGTCTTGCGGGGTGCGGTCGAGTTGCAGGGCGTCGATGACTTCTTTGGCGCGGTTGTCGGTGTCCATCCAGGCCACGTACGAGCGCAGCAGAATCTTGGCGGACTGGGTGAGGCCGAAGTCGGTGCGGGCGGGTTGCACCAGCAGGTAGATGGTGGATTTGTATACCGGGGTTTGCAGCTTGCTGAACACAAACGCCGAGGCGGCAGTGAGGACGGCCACGAGCGCCAGAATCCAGCCGCGCCGGTAGAGGAGGCGAAGATATTCGGTGAGGGACATTGAGGAAACTCCGGGAGTAATCTTACCAGACAATGACCAATGAACAATGAAACAATGAACAAACTTTCCATTGTTCATTGGTCATCGTTTCATTGTTCATTTCTGCTTCGGTATTTCTCCCATCACCGCGAGGCCCAGGGCTTCGACATCCCGGCGGTCATGGATAAACGGGTCGAGGGTGTGGGCGGCAAAGGCCAGAGCGATGCCCACGCCGAGGCCGAGCAGCAGGCGCAGGGGCAGGTCGAGCATGGCGCGCAGGCCGGGCGCTGAGGCGCCCACGGTGGGGGCGTCGAGCGCGGTGACAATGGCGTTGTGTCCGCCCAGTTGCGGAAAGGCCTCGGCGTTGCGCGTTTGCAGCACGGTGATGGCGGCGTTGGCAATGGCCGTGGCCGCCTCGGGCGAGCCGCTGTTGACGAACAGCACGAGTTGACTGCGGACATAGTCCGAGGCCAGCGCGCCCTGCACCGCCGGGGTGGGGATGGTTTGGCCTTGCGCCGCCAGTTCGTCACTGACGGCTTGAGCGAACACGCCGGTTTTGATCCAATCGGAGAGGCCGCCGACAATGTATTCGGAAGTGAGCCAACTGTAATAGTTGGGGTCGGCGCCGGGGGCGGCGTTGAGGGTGGGCGGCAGGCTGGCGCTGAAGTGCACGGTGGCGCCGTAGGTGACGGGCGGGCGGTGGTAGGTGGCCAAGCCCACGGCGGCAACGGCCAGCGCAGGGAGGGCGACGAGCCACCACCAGCGGCGGAGGATGGAGAGATAGAGATGGAGTTCCATGTTTACGAATGACGGATGACGAATGACGAATGACAAATGCACAAGGCTCAATGCACAAGGCTCAGTGCTCAGCACTAACGACCAACCACTAACCACCAACCACTGAAGCCACGAAGTCCCTTAGCTGCTGCTCGAACACGGCACGGTCGAACTTGAGGGCAAAGGCGCGGATGGAGGCCGGGTCGAATCGGGAGGAGTCGAAGTCTTGCAGAACGGCGGTGAGTGACTTCACGGTTTGCTTGTGAAACAGGTGGCCGGTTTGGTTTTCGACGACGGTGTCGAGCGCGCCGCCACCGGCAAAGGCAATGACAGGCCGCCCGGCGGCCATGGCTTGCACGGGCGCGATGCCGAAATCTTCCAGCCCCGGAAAGATGAAGGCGCGGCAACGGGCCATGAGGTCGGGCAGGTCGGCCTCGGGCACGCGGCCCAAAAACCTTATCGTCGGCCCGGCCATGCGCTCCAGCCACGCGCGGTCGCGCCCGTCGCCGCCGACGAGCAGCGGCAGGTTGAGGGCGGTGCAGGCTTGCACGGCAAGGTCCACGCGTTTGTAAGGGATGAGCCGCCCCAGGCACAGGAAATAGTTTCCCGCTTGCGGGCTGGGAAGGAAGCGGCCAGTGGCGACCGGCGGAAAGATGATAACCGAGTCGCGCCCGTAGTATCGGGCGATTCGCCCACGGACTTCTGACGATATGGCGATGAAATGATCCACGCGTGAGGCGGCCTCTTTGTCCCACCGTTTGAGCCATTGGAGCACCGGCCGCAAAATTTGCCGGGGGGCGGTCCCCAGCCACTCCCGCGCGGCGTAGTCGTCGAAGTTCCACACGTAGCGGGTGGGCGTGAGGCAGTAGCACACGTGCACCGCGCCCGCCGGTTTGCGCACGCCGTGGCAGAAGCCGCTTTTGTTGGAGAGGATAAGGTCGTGGCCGGTGAGGTCGAAACGCTCGAAGGCAAAGGGATAGAGTGGCAGGTAGGGCTGGTGGTGGCGGTAAATGCCGGGGAGGCGATCCATGAACGAGGTGCGGATGGGCCACTGGCGGTAGTGGGCGGGCATGTGGTCGCGCCAATAAATGGAGGTGTAGATGGGCGCGCCAGGGAACATGCCGACGAGGGTATCGAGCACGTCTTCTGCGCCGCCGAGTTGGTTGAGCCAGTCGTGAACGAGGGCGAGAGGCATGGTTTTCAAAACAAAAAGGGCTGATGCCTCAGCCCTCAGGATTTTCCATAAATGGAACGGCGATGATCAACGGCTGCGACGGTGATGACTTTTTTCTTCCGATCGACTCTGTAAATGACGCGGTAATCGCCAATCCTGAACTTCAACAGGCCGACAAACTCGCCGGTCAATCCTTCAGCCTTTGTTTCATCGAAGTGCTCGGCGAGCCATTTCAACCGGGTCAGAATGCGTTGCTGAACACTCCTGCCAAACCGCCGCAGTGATTTCTCTACACCCGGTTCAAAGGCGACCTGATACACCGATCACCATTTGAGTCCAAGCCGCTGCGCCATTTCCTCAGCCGGGATTGTTTTGCCGCCACTGTCAAGGTGGGCCAGTGAACGGCGTAAACGGCGGGCAAAGGCTGGCCGAAGGGCAAGGCCGGAATCGGGATCTTCGAGCAATTCGCGGAGAACCTGCATTACCGTATCGCGAACGAGCTGACGCAATTGCTCATTGGATGTTTTTTGAGTTCTGACCGTCATTCGTCATTCTCCTTGTGCCGCACAACCGCTACCCGACGATTATAGCATGGCGTATCAGGGCGCGATTCGTATCCCCTACTGGCTCAGCAGTACGCGTATCGGCGCATAGCTTTTGCGGTGCGCCTCGCTCACGCCCAATTGGTTGAGGGCGGCGGTGTGGGCGGCGGTGCCGTAGCCTTTATGCCGCGCAAAGCCGTAGCCGGGGTGCCGGGCGTCAAGGTCGCGCATGATCCGGTCGCGAGTTACTTTGGCGAGGATGCTGGCGGCGGCGATGGTGAGGGAGATGCAGTCGCCGTAGTTCATGGAGCGTTGAGGCAGAGAGAGGAGAGAGGAGAGATTGACGGCGTCAATGAGCAGGGCTTCAGGCTGGGGGTGGAGCATGGCGACGGCGCGTTGCATGGCGAGCCGGGTGGCGGCGAGGATGTTGAGGGTGTCGATTTCGGTCGGGGTGGCGAGGCCGATGCCCACGGCCACTGATGCGGCCCGGATGACGGGGATGAGGGCTTCACGCCGGCGAGGGGTGAGTTGTTTAGAGTCGTTTACGCCGCCGAGGGTTTTTGTCAAAGAATGATTTTGCAGCGGGAAGACGACAGCGGCGGCGACGACGGGGCCGGCCCATGCGCCGCGCCCGGCTTCGTCAATCCCGGCGATGAGGGCGTAGCCCTGGCGCTGCAGGCGGCGTTCGTGGGCGAGGGTGGGGCGCGACATGCGGGGTCAGGGCCGGGTGTCGGTGCGGGGCGAGTAGCGGCCCTGACCCCAGTGGCGGCGGATGACGAGGGTGTCGCGCAGGATGCGCAGCGGATCCATCAACGGCTGCACGCGGCTTTCGGAGCGGTAATACCAGTCGATGGGGACTTCGACGATTTTGTAGCCGCGCTTGCGGGCGATGTAGAGCACTTCGACGTCGAAGCTCATGCCATCGAAGACTTGCACGCTGAAGAGGTCGCGGGCGGCGGCGGCGCGGAAGCATTTGAAGCCGCACTGGGTGTCTTCGAAGCCGGGCATGACGAGGAGTTTGACGATGTTGCTGAAGACGCGGCCCTGAATGTGGCGGTAGGCAGGCTCGTTGAAGCGCCGGGCGCCGGGGGCCTCGCGGGAGCCAATGGCCACATCGTAGCCCTCCAGCTCGGGTGGCAGGAACTTGGCGACCTCCTCGATGGGCATGGAAAGGTCGGCGTCGCAGATGAAGCGGTATTGACCGGCGCCTTCAAGCATGCCCCGGCGCACGGCCCGCCCTTTGCCCCGGCCTTGCTCGCGGATGAGCCGGACGCGCGGGTGGTCGGCGGCGAAGGCCTCGGTGACCACGGCGGTGAGATCGCTGCTGCCGTTTTCGACGACGAGGATTTCGCTATCGTAAGGCTGCCGTTCAAGGAAGGCATCCACCGTTTTGAGGGTGGGTGGCAGGCGGTGCTCCTCGTTGTGGGCGGGGATGATGAGGGAGAGGAAGGTGAGCATGGGGGAAGTTGGAGGTGAGAGGTCAGAAGTCGGAAGGAGGGGTGAGGATGGATTCGAGGTAGTCGTTAGAAACGGTGCGGGCGGCCTGGACGGCGCGGCGTTTGGCTAAGAGGCGCGGGAGGGCCAGCACTCCGGCCAGTTGACCGCGCAGGCGGGCGCGCGCGGCGGCGCCCCCGCGC
>JACRBQ010000118.1 GCA_016213135.1 Chloroflexota bacterium
AGCGCCTCTGCAACTTGCGGCATGTTGGGCATAGTATAGCAATCGCCCGCGCTGTCAACAAGAATGATTCATGGCGCGGTGGCGTACCATAAATTGTGTATGACTGCAGAGAATAAGAGGGCGTATCCTTCCAAGGATTGGGGCCAACCAACCAAGGAGGATACGCCCAATGGAACTCGGCGCGGTGAAGGAACTCCCACGCACGGACATCGTACGGGAGTGGTGGAGTGAGGTCAAAGAGAATTTTTGGGAACAGGATGCCCGCCCGCAGATGAAGCGGCTGCTCAAGGAACTCATGCAACGGACGATGCTCGAAGAGCTGGAGGGGATTCGGCACCGTGATGCCGGCACCGTCGACTCCCTCCTCGCGCGCAATGGCTACTATCGCCGCAGCCTCATCACGCACTTCGGGCTGATCCAAGACATCCGTGTGCCGCGCCTCCGCCACGGCGGCTTTCGCACCAAGGTCTTCCGCCGGTATCAGCGCTGTGAGCAGCTGGTGGAAGCGCTGATTCGAGACATCTTCCTGGCGGGCATCTCCACCCGGCGGGTCGGCGCGGCGATCTCCGCGCTCCTTGAGACCAAGGTCTCGTCGAGCACCGTCTCTCGGATCACCCGAGGCCTCGATCAGCAGGTGCGGACGTTCCATGCGCGGCCGCTCCTCGATGAGTACCAATACCTGATTCTCGACGGCATCCGCCTGAAGATCCGCTACAACGGCGCGTATCGCACCCGCACCGTCCTCGTCGCCTATGGGATCACCCTCTTCGGTCAACGGGTGCTGCTGGACTTCCGCCAGGCGAAGGGCGAATCGCAGACGGCGTGGGAAGCCCTCCTCAATAGCCTCTATCACCGGGGGCTCCTCGGCGCGAACCTCCGGCTCATCGTCATGGACGGCGCGGCGGGGCTGCGCGCCGCGGCGGAGCTGGTCTATCCCGAAGCGAAGATCCAACGCTGCTGGGTCCATAAACTCCGCAATGTCGCCAACGTCTGCCCGAAGAAGTCTCAGGCCTGTGTCCGTCAGGCACGGACGATCTATCTCGCGACGAATCGCGTCCAGGCTCAGGCCGCCTTCCAGCACTGGAAACAGGCGTGGCGTCGTCGCTGCCCGAAGGCCGTGGCCTGTCTGGAGCAGGACCTCGAGGAGCTCCTCAGCTTCTACGACTGTCCCGTGGCGCATCGCATCAAGGTGCGCACGACGAATGCCATTGAGCGCTCGTTCCGGGAAGTCCGCCGGCGCACCAACGTCTTCTCGTGCTTCTCCAACCCGGCCAGTACCGAGCGGATCATCTATGCGATCTTTACCCACTTGAATCACGGATGGAAGGATGCCTCTCTACCAGGGTTTACACAATTTTAGTTGCGCTACCCGTGTGCTGGCCATACAGCTTCAGGCGATGGGCCATGCCATCTGCTACGCAACGGTAGGGGCGCTGCTGCGCCAGGCGG
>JACRBQ010000117.1 GCA_016213135.1 Chloroflexota bacterium
AGGAGAAAGTTGCACAAAAATTCCGAATGAGTGACAATCCAAGTCGGCATGGGTCGCCTCCGTGAGTTTTAGTTTTCGGCAACCAAAACTTTACGCGAAGACCCATGCTTTTTCAAGTCATCTCATTGCCAATGTCCAGTATATTGAGTTTGTTCCAGATTGCTGAGAATAGGGAGGGTTGTTCATTGCCGATTCCTTTCTATGGGGCATTACCTTGATTTCACTCCCAGCCATCAAGCAGAATAATGATGCATCTAAGGAAGCGCCTAACTCGGCTTCTGCCCCTCCTCATACCTCTTCGCCAACTCGCGCCGCAACACTTTGCCGATGAACGAGCGCGGAAAATCGTCCACGAAAATAATCAGCCGGGGTACCAGCTCCGGCGGCAGCCTGCGTTTGCAGTAGGCGATGAGCGACTCGGGGCTGGGCCGGTCGGCCTGGGCGATGATAAAAGCGATGGGCTGGTTGGCGATGGCTACCACCGCCGCCTCTTTCACCTGCGGCACTTCAAACAGCACTTCCTCCACGTCCCGAGGAAAGGCCGGCACCCCCGGTTTTTCGGGATACCACATATCCGCCTTGCGGGCCACAATCTGAAAATACCCCTCCTCGTCCATGCGGGCCACGTCGCCCGTCAGCAGCCAGCCATCGGGCATGAGCGTGCGGGCAGTCTCTTCCGGATTCTCCCAGTAGCCCTGCATCACTTGCGGGCCGCGCACGGCCAGCTCGCCGATCTGCCCGGCGGGCACGGGTTCGCGATGGTTGCCCAGCCCCACCACCCGGGCCTCGGTGGACGGCAGCGGGATGCCGATGCTGCCCACTTTGCGCAGGCCGGCAAGCGGGTTGGAATGGGTGATGGGCGAGGCCTCGGTGAGGCCGTAGCCTTCCACCAGCCGCCCGCGCGTGAGCTTTTCAAACGCCTCTTGCACCTCCACCGGCAGCGGCGCCGATCCGCTGATGCAGGCTTTGATCGAGTCGATGCCATATTTGCGCGCGCCGGGGAAATTGTTGATGGCGACGTACATGGACGGGACGCCGGGAAACAGGGTGGGGCGGTGGCGCTGGATGGTGCGCAAAATGTCGGCGGTGTCGAAGCCGGGTTTCAGAATCATCGTGGCCCCCAGCGAGACGGGCACGTTGAGGGCTACGGTAAGGCCGTACGAATGGGAAAACGGCAGGGCGCACAAAAAGCGTTCGCGGCCCTCCTGCGCCGTAGGCAGCCAGTGGCGGGTTTGCAGGGCATTGGCCACCAGGTTGCGGTGAGTGAGCGTCACTCCCTTGGGCGCGCCGGTGGTGCCCGTGGTGTATTGGATCACCGCCACGTCGTCGGGCGCAATGGGCACGTGCGGCGAATGGCCGCTGTGGGTGTAATGGATGCGCGAAAGCAAATGCATCCCCTCGTCCAATTCAAAACCGAGCCGGTGCCCATCCTGTTTTTCGCGCGTCAGCAAAAACGCCAGATGTTTCAGCGGCGGCAAATAGTCGCCCACGCCGGTGAAAATGATGTGCTGGATCGACGTTTGCGCCCGCACCTGCCGGGCCACCTCGCCCAGCTTCGTCACCGTCACCAGTGCCCGTGCGCCGCAATCGCGCGCCTGCCGCGCCAGTTCGGCCGCGTCGGTCGAGGGCAGGGTAAACACGGCCACCGCCCCGGCCTTGAGTGTCCCAAAATAGCAGATAAGAAACTGCGGCAGGTTGGGCAGCAGCAACAATACCCGGTCGCCTTTGGCAATGCCCAGCGAGCGCAGCGCATTGGCGAAGCGGTTGGATTCTTGATTGAGGCGGCGATAGGTAATGAGCGCCCCCTCGAAATTGATGGCGATGTTCAACGGAAACCGCCGGGCCGCCGAGCGCAACAAATGGTGCACCGGCACACGCGGGATGCCGATGGTGTACGGGACGCCGTTTTCGTAATGCGTCAGCCAGGGACGCTCGCGCACCAGCGCCGCCCGGGCGGGGGTGCCGGTGGCAATATCCTGATCTCGCCAGGTGCGCCTGTTTTCTTCCACAAACCGTTCGATGGCGCGGTTCACGGCCTCGCGCCGTTCCAGCATCACCATGTGGCCCGACGATCCGACGTCCACATCCTCAGACCCCACGATGGCGCGGGAGACTTCCTCGAACTGGGTTTTCTCGAACACGTTATCGCGGTGGCCGCGAATGACCACCGTGGGCACGCTCAAACGGCGGAAGAGGTCCCAGCCATTCCACCTGGAGAGCGTGTTTTGATGCCACGGCTTGAGTGCGTGCGGCGGCGCAGCCAGCCACTGCCGCGTGAACGGCTCGATGACTTTTAGTGCTGCCAGCGGGAACCGCAGCAGAAAGCGGTAGAACGGTTGAATTTTGTACGCGCCGGAGGTGGCAATGAGCACCAGCCGGGCCACCCGTTCCGGGTGGGCGGCGGCGTACTCGGACACCAGCGCCCCGCCAAACGAGTGCCCCACCAGCACGAATTTTTCCGGCACTTCCAGCACCTCCAGCGCCTTTTCCACATCCGACTGAATCTCGGTCATGGTGTACTGGCCGGCGGGCTTGTCCGATTGGCCGTGGCCGCGCAGGTCGAGGGCGATCACCCGGTTGGCGTTGCCGAACTTGCGGAGTTGGTGCCGCCATTGGCCGGCCTGCCCGCCGAAGCCGTGAACGAACACGATGGTCCATTGCGGCAGATCGGGCGAGATGTCGATGGCCGACAGGCGCACCAGCGGCTGGTCGGAGACGCGCACTTCGCGGCGATAAAGCTCAAGGTCAATGTCCATGGCGGCTCCGGTGGGTAAGGGACAGAAGGGCGGCGAGTGGAGGTCAGTATCCGATGGCGAGCAGGGCCAGCAGTTTTAGCCACAGCGGCGGCCCCAGCACCAACAAACCAACGAGCACGGCGGTGATGGCCGCAATGAGCACCGCTGCCGCGCCGACATCCTTGCCCACTTTGGCCAACGGATGGATGCCGGGGCTTGCCAGGTCTACCACTGCCTCCAGCGCCGTGTTGACGAATTCGCTAATCCACACGACGGCGATGGTCAGCAAAATCAAGGCCCAGTCGCGGCGCTCCAGCCGCAGCCACAAGCCCAGCAGCACGACCACGGTCGAAAGCACGGTGTGAATCCAGGCGTTGCGCTGGGTGCGTATGACGTACCACCAGCCGGAGAAGGCGTGTTGGAACGAGGCGAGACGGGAGGAGGCGCGCATGAGGAAACTTCAAACTCCAAAACTCAAAACTCAAAACTCAAAACTCAAAACTCAATATTCCAGCTTTCAACTCCGTCAATATCTCGGCTTGCGCCTGCCACATGCGCTTCTTTTCGGCGGCGCGGGCGTGATCGTGGCCCAGCAAATGCAGCACGCCATGCACGGCCAGTAGTTGTAACTCGGCCTCCGGCGAATGGCCTCCGGCCTGCGCCTGGGCGCAGGCGCGCGGATACGAGATCGCCAGATCGCCAAAGTACGTGCCGCCGGCATCGGGGTCGTCGGAGTCGGATGGGAACGACAGCACATCGGTGGGGGTGTCGTGGCCGAGAAACCGGCGATTGAGCGCGCGCAGTGTCTGGTCGGTGCTCAGGGCAATGCTCAACGAACCGGCCCCGGCCTGCTGGTGCGCCAGCGCAGCGCGGGCCGCCTGGCGCAGCAAGCCGGGCCGAACGTCGCCTGCGAACTCCTCGTCTATCTGCACGTGGACCGTGTGTTTACTCGGCACTGTGAGTCTCCACCGTTTCTTCCGGATACTTGAGCCGGGAGTGAAAAAAACCCTTGAGCGTTTCGGTGAACGACTCGCGCACCATTTGCAGGTCGAGCATGGTCAGTTCGCATTCGTCGAACTGGCCCCCGGCCATGCGGCTGTCGAAAATGGATTTGACGATCTTCTCGATCTCCTGCGCATTGCGCGGCTGGTCGGAGCGCGATTTGGCTTCGCAACCGTCGGCCAGCATGAGCAGCGCGGTTTCTCTCGATTGCGGTTTGGGGCCGGGATAGCGGAACTTTGCCGGGTCCACTTTGCTCTCGTCGCCGCCGGCCTCTTTGATGGCCCGTTGATACTGGAACCACGTCATGTTGGTGCCATGGTGCTCGGCGATGGCTGCGCGGACGACAGCCGGCAGGCGGTGCTGGGCGGCCATCTTCAGGCCGTCGGGCACGTGCTGGATGATGTAGCGCGCGCTCGTTTCGGCGGGGATGTGGTCGTGCGGGTTTGCGCCTCCTATCTGGTTTTCGACAAAGTATTCCGGGTGCAGGGCTTTGCCCACGTCGTGGAACAACGCGCCCACGCGGATGAGCATGGTGTTAGCCCCGATGCGCTCGGCGGCTTGCTCGGCGAGATTGGCTATCTGCAAGCTGTGCTGATAAGTGCCGGGCGCTTGTCGCAGCATGAATTGCAGCAGGGGGTGGTTGGGGCGGGCGAGGTCCACCAGTTGCAGCGTGGTGGTGATGTCGAACACGCTGCCCAGCACGAAAAAACCGCCCAGCGTGATGGCTGCCGACATGATTCCGTTGATGAGGCTGGCGGCCAGCAGCGTGGCAGTGCCCAACGTGTCGCCGGTCGGATCGGCCAGGCGAAAGACCAGCACCACCCCGGCGTTGGCCAGCGCCGCCGCCAGCCCGGCCCAGAAGAAAGTGTACACGCGGTCGGCCTTGTTGAGGCTGAGGGCGGCGACGATGCCGCCAACGGCGACATAGGTGGTCACGTCCAAACGGCCGTCGGCCAGCACTCCGGCCAGCGCGGCAAAGGTCACAATGGTGGTGATGGCGACGTTGGGGCCGAGCGACACGGTGATCAACATGGCTAACGCGGCAGATGGAAAGAGAAACGGCAGCACCGTGTGTCCGGGCACCATCAATCGCGCGACTAACAAAAACCCGGCGAACAGGGTGCCCAAGTAAGCCACGAGGCGTGGCGAGATGAAAAATCGCGGATGGAAGCGACGCATGTAGAGTCCGAGCACCGCCGTGGACATGATGACCGAAAGCGCGATACTGACCACGCCTTGCCAACGGCTCTTGGGTTGCAACAACCCCAGCGCCGCCAGGGCTTCGAGGTCGGCGACGGTGATGACCTTGCCGCGACTGACGACCGTCTGCCCTTGCACGAAGGATTGCGATATGGGCGCGACCGCCTCGCCTGCGGCAGCACGCGCGGCGGTGGTGGCCGCCTCGTTGTAAAACGAGTTGGGCCCAATGTACGGCGTGGCGAGCATGGTCACCAGCCCGGCCTGCGCTTCGGGCAGGCTCACGCTGACGAGCGCCGGCAGGCGGTTCACGGCGTCGTCCACGCGGTCGGAGCGCACTTGCCCGCTGAGCACGCGTTCGATGACGGCAATGGTCTCGGTGCGCACCGCGCTCCATTCGTTATCGGTCAGGGTCAACAGTGTGGCCGCCGCCGTGTCGCTGATGGTCAGGTCGGTGATGCCGGCGAGGTCGGCGGTTTTTTGTTGGGGTGTGGCAAAGGAGTCCGCGCGCACTGTGCCGATGTAGTCGAGCAGTGTCCCGGCGCGGGCGATCTGCTGCCGGGCCACGCGGCTGTCGGGCGGGGCGTAGACATCGGACACCGCATCGGCGGCGGCGGCGCGCGCTACAGACGTTTGCACTTGTGAAACATAAGTGACGGAGCGCGGGGCAGTAATATCCACTGTCGCCACGTCGCCTTCCCCGAGCGAAAGAGCGTCGGGCGCAGAGCCAAGGGGCACGGCCAGTATGAGGGTGGCCGACACGGCGATGATAGTGACAAATATCAACGACCAGGCTGCCTGCCAGGCCGATCCGGCCGAGGTGCGCACAGTGGGTCGCGATCCGTAATGTAGCATGGGGGCAAACGGCAATCCGGCCTGCCGCTGTGGGGTGGCCGCCCTAGGCCTTGCCGGCCAGCAGTTCGCGGACGAGGTCGCTCACGGTCTTGCTGTCGGCCAGCCCTTTGAGCCGGGGCTGTAGGACTTTCATGACCTTGCCCATATCGCCGGGGCCGGCGGCGCCCACTTCAGCGATGGCCGCCGAAACCTGCGCGGCCACTTCGTCGCGGCTGAGTTGCCGGGGCAGAAATGATTCGAGGATGGCCGAGGTGGCCTGGGCTTTGGCAGTCAGGTCGGGGCGGTTGGCCTTTTCCGCGTCGGCCAGGGCCTCCCGCTGCGACTTGATTTCTTTGTTGATCACGGCCAGCACGTCGGCATCGTCCAGGCCCTGGCGTTTGTCCACGGCGGCCAGCTTGATGCCGGCAATGATGCTGCGCAAGGCGGTTTTGCGCGTTTCATCGCCGGAGCGCAAGGCGTTCTTCAGTTCGGTTTCGATGGTTTCTTTGAGTGACATGTCGAGGATTATACAACATGTGACGGAGCGGATATGTCGCGGGTGCAACCCGCTCCCACGTGCAACCCGCTCTCACGGGGTCAGGTAGAGACGTTGCACGCTTTGCGAACGTCTCTACGCTAGCCCGGCGGCCAGGCAAACCGGCGCCCGCCCAGCAAATGCAGGTGCAAGTGAAACACCGATTGCCCGGCTTCCGCGCCCTGGTTGATTACCAGCCGGTAGCCGGTGAGGCCCTCGGCGGCGGCGAGTTGGCTGGCGGCGGCAAACAGGGCGGCCAGGGCCGGAGTGTGGGCCGGGGTGAGGTCCGCCGCGCCGCCGAGGTGTTCGTTGGGCACAATGAGGATGTGGGTGGGCGCTTGCGGGTTGATGTCGCGAAAGGCCGTGACCAACTCGTCTTTGTGAATCACGTTCGCAGGGATTTGGCCGGAAACGATTTTGCAGAAGAGACAATCCATGGCAACTCCTTTTGGAAATGGTCAGGGGAGGCTGACGGTGATGTCGTCGAAGGCGGCCTGTATGTTGGGGTCGTCGAACGAGGCGGCAAACAGACCGACGCGACCCACGGTTTCATTGGTGTCGGTGGCGCGGCCCAGCAGGGCGCCGTTGGCATAGAATTCAAACCGGCTGCCATGCGCCGTGACGCGCAGCAGGTTGGCTCCGCCCCCGGTGTTGATGGCGCTCGACTGGGTCAGACCGACGATGCGCACCCAGTCGTTGTTTTGGCGGCGGCTGAAGCCCCACAATCCGTCTCCGGTGACATCGAAGCGATAGAAGTTGCCAGGGGTGGTGTAGCGCAAGATGGCCCCCAGGCTGTTGCCGGCCCCGCCGCTTGCCTGGCTGGCGGTGACCGTGAGATCAAAGTCGCTAACGTTGAGGGCGCACAGCGACAGCCCGACCGATGAGGGGGCGGCCACGGTGATAACCAGTTGTCCCCCGGTGATGGCCGCCGAGGCGTTGCCTTCGGTGAAGGTTTCCCACAGACCCAGGTCTTGCGCAAAGGTGTCGTGAAAATCTTTCGCCGGGGCGGGAGCGGTCGGCGAGGGCGAATTGCAGGCGGCGAGCGCCGTTACGGCCATTGCCGCGCACAACAGCAAACGAACCGGGTTACGGTTGAACGATGTCGAGGTTATCAAAGCGCACATCCACGGGTGTATCGCTGAAACTGCCGGCGATGAGGCCTGCCGGGCCGTCACGAAAGTCGCCATCGGTGGCAGTTGCAAGCTGCGTGCCGTTGTCCGAAAGGGTGAGCGTGTTTCCGACGCAGGCGGCGCTCAACCGGTGCGTAGCGTGGCCGGGCTGGATGGAATCGGAATGCTGGAAGTCGGGGCCGCTCAGGTGGGCGATCGTGCCTTCTTTGAGTTTGGCAATAGTGTAGTAGCCGTCGGCGCTGATGGCGAGGAAGTAGAAGTTGGAATCGTTTTGATAACGACAGATGAGGCCAAAGAGATTGTTGTCGGTTCCGCCCTCGGTGTGCGCTTCCACGGCGAGGGCGGCGTCGGTTAGCCTGGGGCCGGCCACGGCCCACACGTTGAGGCTGGGGCTGTCGATTTTGATCTGATATTCGCCGTCGAGGTAGTCGGTGATGGCGTCGGCGTCGGCGTGGCGGTTCCAACCGCCGGCAGCGCTGGAGAAGTCGTCGTGGAATAGGGTCTGCCCGCGCTGCGGCGCGGCAGGCGCGCACGCGGCGAGTACGATGCACACGGCCAACAGAGCGAGGGATTGTTTCATGGACGGGGCCGGGTTTCAGGGCAGCGTGCCAAGGCGGGCCATCGCCTGCAAGGCCGCAGTGGCGATCGGCGTCCCCGCGCCAAGGGCCACGGCGGCGTCCAGCGCAGTTTTGGCCTGGGTAGGGCGGTTGGTATCCAGGTAGAGCAATCCCAAATGAAACTGAATGCGGGCCGAACGCGGGTCGAGGGATTGGGCTTTGAGTAATGCCGGCTCGGCCAGGTCAACGTGTCCGTTGAGGTATTCGGCGAAGCCGAGGACATCCTGCGCGGCGGCGGAGTCGGGCGCGAGGGTGGCGGCTTGTTCGGCGGCGCGGATGCCATCCTGATCCACTTTGAGATCGTGATCCAAATAGAATTGCGCCAGCAGCGTCCAGAATGAGGCGTCGGTGGGCGCGGCGAGCACGGCTTGCGAATACCAATTCTCGGCGTTGGCGAGATCGGCTGTTTCGGTGTACGCGCTGCCCAACTCGGCGGCGGCGGCGGCGTTGGTCTTGTCCAGTTTGAACGCCAACTCAAGCTCGGCAATGGCCTGCTGGTTTTGTTGAAGGCGGCGATAGTGCAGGCCGAGCAGGTAATGGATGAGCGAGCGCGAAGGGGTGTTCAACTGAACGCCCGTACCCTCGAGGTCGATGGCGCGTTGATAGGCGTACAGGCCGTCGTTGCCGAGCCGGTCTTCGGCCAGACCCAGGTAGGCGTAGGCCTCGGCAAACGAGGGCCGCTGCTGCACGGCGTTGAGCAACACCGCTTTGGCGAGTTTGTATTCCTGCAGGCTGATGAGAGTGTAACCCACGACGCCGGAAAGATCGGCAGGGTCTTTGGCGTCAAGCCCGGCGCTGATGGTCTGATTGAGGCTTTCGGCGAACGGTTTGACGCTGGCATCCAGGGCCGCGGCCAGCATGAGGTGGGCAGGCGCGGCGGCGGGGTTAGTTACCGACAGCAGCACCCCCAGCCGGTATTGGGCGACGGCGTTGTCCGGGTTCACGGCGACGAGTGCTTGCAGAGCGGTTTGAGCCTGGGAATACTGCTCCTGCGTTTCGTAGGCTATGGCCAGTTTGGTGAGCAGGGCCGCGTTGGCGGGGTCGGCGGCGAGGGCTTGTTGCCAGTGGTCTATGGCCGAGGGTATGTCACCCAGACCCTGATAGCTATCGCCCATGGCCGAGTGGAGGCGTGCGCTCCAGCCTTTGAGGGCCGCGGCCCGTTGCAGGGTCACTTGCGCGGCGGCATATTGGCCGGTAGCCAGGGCGGCTAACCCCGCCGACTCAGCCCGATCTGGTTGCCACGGTTGGCGGTTGTAGGCATCCACAATGGCGGTGAGCGACTGCGGCGTGAGGCTGGACGACTGGCGGGCAATGCGCAGATCGTTGAGCAGCGGCAGCCAGTTGGGTTGGATGCCGAGGAGCAAGACGACGAGGGCAGCGAGCGCGAGGCGGGCGGAGGGGTGGCGAAAAGCTTGAGGCACGACACGTATTATACCAATGGGCTATAATTCGCCGCACCCAACAACCATTTCAATTGGAGAGGCACATGGATTTCACACTCAGCGAAGAACACATGCAAGTGCAAAAGATGGTCCGCGATTTTACCCGCAAGGAAATTGCGCCCGTCATCAAAGAGGCCGATCGGGTGCAGTCGATGCCGGCCGGCGTGCTGGAACGCATGGGGGAACTGGGCATTTTGGGCATTTGCCTGCCGGTGAAATACGGCGGCCAGGGGTACGACTACATTACCCTGGGGCTGGTGTGCGAGGAGTTGGAGGCGATGGACACCAGTCTGCGGGTGGCGATGTCGGTGCACGTGGGGCTGAACAGTATGGCGCTGCTGCAGTGGGGCACGGAGGAGCAGAAGCAGAAGTTCCTCAAGCCGCAAGCGCAGGGCAAGAAGTTCGGCATGTTCGGCCTGACCGAGCCGGGCGTGGGCAGCGACGTGGCGAACATGGCCTCGACGGCGCGGCGCGACGGCGACGATTACGTGATCAACGGAGAGAAGATGTGGATTAGCCTCGCCAGCAAAGCGCACCACATTTTGTGGGTGGCGCGCACCAACCCGGAGCGGCCCGACCCGCATGACCAGCTTTCGGCATTCGTCGTGGAAACCGATCGGCCCGGGGTGACGCGGGGCGACATTCACGGCAAGCTGGGGGTGCGGGCCGGCTCCACCGGCTGGGTGAATTGCAGCGATGTGCGGGTGCCGGCGAGCCACAGGCTGGGCGAGGAGGGCGAGGGTTTCAAGATTGCCATGAGCGGCCTGGACAACGGGCGGTATACGGTGGGGTCGGGCGCGGTGGGACTGATCCGCGCGTCGCTGGAGGCGAGCGTGAAGTACGCCGGAGAGCGGAAGGCTTTCGGCCGGGAGATTGGCAAGCACCAATTAGTGCAGCAGAAGATCTCGCGCATGGTGCGCGATTATGAGTACGGGCGGCTGATGATGCTCAAGGTGGGCTGGATGAAAAACCAGGGCCTCCGCAATACGCGGGAAACGTCGCTGCTCAAATGGTTTGCGACCGACGCGTCATTCGATGCGGCCAACGAGGCGATTCAGATTCACGGAGCCTATGGCTACAGCGACGAATACGACGTGGAGCGTTATTTGCGGAACGCGCGCGGGGCGATTATTTACGAGGGCACAAGCGAGATTCATCAGTTGATGCAGGCCGGGTATGCGTTGGGTTACCGGCAGGATGGGGAACTGCGGTGCGAGCTGCCGAAGTACGATCCGGTGGCATGGCAGGGATAGGTTGACCTGAGCCACTGGAAGACGGCGGATCGCCCAGGCCGTCGGAGGAGAGGGTTCACTCTCCTCCGACGGCTTTTTTCATTTTAATGCCGTGGCGGTGGGCTGTGGTGTGCGCGTGGGCGTGGGGGTGCGAGTTGGGCGTGGGGTGCGAGTCGGGCGCGGCGTGGGCGTCGGAGTGCGTGTTCTCGTGGCGAAGCGCGCAGTGCGGGTGGGCGTGAGCGATGCCGTTGCCGTGGCGGTGGCAGTGAGCGTGTGGGTATGGGTGGGCGTGTGTGTGGCCACGGAACTCTGAAGGGTGATGGAGTCCGCTGCGATGTGGGAGTGGTTGCCTGCGCTGTCAATGATTCTGACGAAGATGGTGTGCAAGCCGTCGCTGTTGGCGAGGGTGTAGGGCAGGCTGGTAACCACCGGCTCGGGCGGGGAATAAGTAGCGCCGTTTTTCGAGAGCTGCATCTTCAACGGGGCGCCGGAACTGTCGGCGGCGGCGATGTCCAACATCACGTCGGGGGAGGTGGTCATCTCGGAATCGCCATTGACCAATACGGCGCCCGTTGGGCGCACAGTGTCCAAAGTAATCGTGCTTGAGTATACGGGGGTCTCGCCGGCAGAGTCGGTGAACTGTGCAAACACCGTGCGAACACCGTCGCCGCCGGAGGCAAGGATTATCCCGCCGCTGACGTTTTGCGAGTCCGTTTGCCCGGTGAAGTCGGTGAAGGTGGCCGCCGAGGCCCCGGTGGGGGCGGGGAAGCCGGCAGGCGCGCCGGTGTCGGTGGCGCTCCAAACTACTTCAAGGTCGAGCGCGTCGTCGCTCAGCCTTTGGAACAGAAAACGGAATACGTTCGGCCCGTTGCTCAGCGTTTGGGCGAAGCGGTATTTGTCGAGCAGAGTGACGGCAACTTCCTTGAAGGCGTCGGCAGCCGGGCGGCGCGAGCCGTCGGGGTTGAAGAGGTTGAGTTTGTCGGGCGAGGGGGTTGGCGTGCCCACGGTGTCGGCGGCGAACCAGATGGCGCCATGGAGTCCGAGGCTGTTGGCGGTGACGAGTTTGCGGTATACGTCGCGGGCGTGCTGCTCGGTAGAGGCGTACTCCAGCGTGCCACGGTGTCCCATTTCGTTGGAGAATACCGGCACTGAGTACCCGGCGAGTTCCATGCGGCGCGCGAGCCACTGCGGCACGAGATAAAGCACATCCGCGCCCTCGTAAAAATGGAAGTTGAGCAAGTCTACAATGCCGCCGAGGTTGTCAATGATACCCATGGTGCGAGCGCAGTCGTCCTGGGTGGAGGGCAGGCTCAACACGTTGGCTACCAACTGCGACGTAGCCAGGTTGCTGGTGCCGGTGGAAACGGCGTCGCGGGAGTAACTGACGACCGTGGCGTAGGCTTCGTCGGCGGTGGTCAGGCCGCTGGCGATCCAGTCGTTGGCGATGCACAGGCCGAACGAGTCGCTCACCATGCCGCCATTCATCACCTTCACGTTGGGGTCGGCGTCTTTGATGGCTTTGTAGGCCGTGGCGACCACGCGCACGTATTCGTCGGCCGTGCCGCCCCAGTAGAGGCCGGAGTTCTCCTCGTTTTCGATGGCAATGTAGTCGAGGTGGCCGTAGTAGTGTGAGACGAACTGATAGACAAAATTGTAGTAGCTGGCGCTGTACGCTGTGGCCGGGTCGGGCGCGAGAAGCAAGTCGGAGGGTGGATACGATTTGGAGGGCGCGGAGCCATCGTGTCCATTCATCCATCCCTGGCTGATGTAGAGAGAAAGGAAGGGCCGCAAGCCGGCGTTTTCCGTGTCGGTAATGGCGATGTCGTTTTCGCTGGTGAAGATAATGTTACCCGGCGTAGGCTCGCTTTTGGGCCACTCCACTGAAATGCGAGAATAGGGCAGATGCAAGCTGGCAATGAGCGCCGCCCGCTCAACGTACGGCTTACCGGGAATATCGAGTAGTAGACCGTACGTCATCGAAGGGGCGGTTGAGACGGGAGGAGGGTCGTATGTCGGCTGGGGCGAATAGCGCGCAAAGGCTCCCGACGCGGCGTCGGGCATCACCCATTTGACGGCGTTGGCAAACGGCCTGTACTTGGTGAAGTTCACGCCGTCGTTGGATAACCGCATCTTCACCGGCAATGCCGTGCCGGCCACGTTGAGGTTGAGCGTAACCTGCGAGTCGCCGGTATACGTTGCTCCGCCGTTGATGGCGATGGCGCCGGTGAGCGTTTGCTGCACGGGCACATCGGCCGCGGCCGCGAGCAGGGCAACGGCAATCAATAAGCGCGCAAGGGGCGTGAGGAAACGATTTATGAAGGGCATCTACGGACCGCCCTCCCTGAGCGACGCGCTGACTAACCCCGTTCCGCTGACGATGATGGCGTCGATGTTGGTGTACAGGCCGTAGGCGTGCCGGAAGGTGACAGTGTGTGTGCCGGGGCTAAGCACGGCGCTGGCCCACTGGCGCTGAGGCGAGGCGACTGCCGAGTACTGGTTGAGGTTGGCCGCCCGCGCGCCATCAATGGTGATAATGAGAATGCCCTCGTCGGAATACCCGTAATAAAGCAATTTGAGTGACACGCCGGTAAAGGTAAAAGTGGCCGTGTTGCCCACCGCCGGGGAATAGACGTACCCGCCGTTGTACGAACCGACATCGAGCCAGGGGAGCCAGCCGGCTGAATAGGTGATCGCCGAGCTCGTGTTGTCGTAGGTGCCTGGGCCATAAGCCTGTGCAGTGGCACTGGGCGTGGCGGTGCGAGTAGGCGTGCGCGTGGGCTTGCGTGTTCTGGTTGGCGTGGGCGTGCGGGTGGGCCTGCGAGTGGATGTGGGTGTCCTGGTTCTCGTGGGCGTCCTGGTAATTGTTGGCGTCCGGGTAATTGTGGGCGTAGCCGTGGCCGTGGGCGTGGAGGTGGGCGTTGCCGTTTCGGTGGGCGTGTTGCTGGACGTGGGGGTGTTGCTGGGCGTGGCCGTGACGGTCGAAGTGGCGGTGTCAGTGCTCGTAGGCGTGGCGGTTGCGGTGTCGGTGTTCGTAGGGGTGGCCGTAGCGGTTGCGGTGGCGGTGTCAGTGGCCGTGGCGGTTGCGGTGTCAGTGCTCGTAGGAGTGGCCGTAGCAGTGTCGGTGTTCGTAGGGGTGGCGGTTGCGGTGTCAGTGCTCGTAGGGGTGGCCGTAGCGGTCGGCGTTAGCGTGGCTGCCCCGGTTGGGGTGGCGGTTGGCGTATTCGTGTAAGGCACTTGCAGTGAAATTAAGTCGTCGGTGACGTAGGAACTGTTGCCTGCGCTGTCAATCACCTTGATGAAAACAGTCTGCGGGCCGTTGCTCCCGGTGAGGGTGAAGTTGCGGCTGGCGGCTACTGCTTCTGGCGCGGTATAGGTGATGTTGTCTTGTGAAAACTGCATCGTGAGCGGAGCGCCGCTGCTGTCGCCGGCAGTTATGCTCAATACTACATTGGGCGACGTGGTCACATTCGCGCCGCTGTTGATGAGAATTGTGGCGGTGGGCCGGGTGGTGTCGAGATAGATCGTATCGGAGTAGACGGAAGTTTCGGTGACCCCGTCGTAGAACTGCGCATACACGGTGCGAGTGCCATCGCCGCCGGTGGCCAATACCGTGCCGCCGGACACGTCTTGCGAGTGTGCCTGCCCGGTGAAGTCGGTGAAGTTGGCGGTGGTCGCGCCGGTGGGGGTGGTAAAGCCGACTGGCGCGCCGGTGTCGGTAATACTCCAGGCGGCTTCGAGCGAGAAGGTGCTGTCGCTCAATCGCTGGAAAAGATAGCGATAAAGGTCGGGGCCGCTGCTCAACGATTGCGCGATGCGATATTGGCCGAGCAAGGTATCCACCACCAGTTGGAAGGTATCGGCGGCGGGGCGACGGGAGCGATCGGGGTTGAACGGGCTGATTTTGTCGGGAGCGGGAGTGGAAGTGCCCACGGTGTCAGTGGCGAACCACACAACGCCCTGTAAACCAAGGCTGTTGGCGGTGACGAGTTTGCGGAACACGTTGCGGGCGTACTGCTCGGTGGAGGCATAGGCGAGCGTGCCGCGCTGGCCCATTTCGTTGGAGAAAATCGGCACGGAGTATCCGGCCAGAGACATGCGGCGCTGAAGCCACTCCGGAACGAGGTGGAGTACGTCTGCAGATTCATAGAAGTGGAAGTTGAGTAGGTCCACTGCGCCGCCGAGATTGGCGAGGACGGAGGTGGTGAAAGCACAACTGGCCTGGGTGGAGGACTGGCTCAGGGCGCTGGCTACCAGGTCTGGCGTCGCCAAAACGCTGGATCCGGTGGACACGGCGTCGCGGGAGTAGTCGACGACGGCAGCGTATGCGGCATCAGGGGCCGTCAGGCCGCCTGTAATCCAATCGTTGGCGATGCACAGGCCGAACGAACTGCTCACCATGCCGCCGTCCATCACCTTCACGTTGGGGTCGGCGTCTTTGATGGCTTTGTAGGCGGTCTTCACCACGCGCACGTACTCGTCGGCGGTGCCGCCCCAGTAGGTGCTGGAGTTCTCTTCGTTTTCAATGGCGATGTAATCGAAGCGCCCGGAGTAGTGCAAGACGAACTGGTAGACAAAATTGTAGTAGCTGGGGCTGTAGGCCGTGGTCGGGTCCGGCGTTTGGGTCAGGTCGGAGGGCGGATAGGATTGGGAGGGGGCCTCCCCGGTCTGCCCGTTCATCCACCCCTGATCGATGAAAAGCGACAGAATGGGACGGAGGCCGGCGGCTTCAGTGACCGCGATGGCGATGTCGTTGGCGCTGTTGAAAGTGATGTTGCCCTGCGTTGGCTCGCTGGTCGGCCAGTCGATTGAGATGCGCGAATACGGCACGTGCAGGCCCGCGATGAGGGCGGCGCGATCGCTGTACGCTGAATCGGGGATGCTCAGCAGCATGCCGTAAGTCATTGAAGACCCGGTCGGACTGGGCGGCGGGTCATAGGTCGGCTGCGGCGAGTATTGAATGAATGCCCCTGACGTGGCGTCTGGCAACGTCCAGCTTGCCGTATCGGTAATCGGCTCGTAACTTGTGAAACTCGCCCCGTCGTTGGAAAACCGCATTTGGACGGAGCCGTCATTGCCTGCAGTCGAGAGGTTGAGGGCGACGCGCGAGTTGTTTGTGTAGGCTGCGCCCCCGTTGATGGCAATGGCGCCGGTGAGAGTCTGCTGCACGGGCACATCGGCGGCGGCCGCGAGCAGGGTGGCGGCGAACAATAAGCGGAAAAACGATAAAACGGAACTGTGCATGACGGCCTTCCTGATTACAATGGCTATTGGTACTGCCCACGGTCGTTTCGCGTAAGTGCGAGGAGTTTGTTCGGAATCCCCTGTGGCATTCCCCAACTTGCGCGGGAAAGGGCAACTTTAGGCCTTGAAATCAGGGCCGACGCAAGCCTCCATGAGAAGAGGCGGAAATAGCCGATTTCGTACATTGGAACTGTCGTTTCGCGTGGATTTTGACGGTGATATAATGCTCGCGAAGTTCACCGCAAAACGAATGCACAACCAATTATATCAAAGGAGACGGTTGCTTATGCATGTCATTGTCTGCATCAAACAAACGCCCGATACCGCGGCCAGGGTCGACGTGAAAGACGGGCACGTCACGTGGGGCGACGCGGCCCTCGTTGTCAATCCGTGGGACGAGTACGCTATCGAAGAGGCCATCCGTTTGAAAGAGAAACACGGCGGCAAGGTCACGGCTATCAGCATGGGCCCGGAGAGCGCCAAAGAGGCCCTTAAGACCTGCCTGGCGATGGGATGCGACGAAGCCATCCTGCTTTCCGATCCGGCGTTCAAGGGATCGGACGCGACGGCCACAGCCTCGGTGCTGGCGGCGGCCATTGGCAAACTGGGCACGGCGGATATGGCCATCGTCGGCAAGCAAGCCATAGACGGCGACACCGGCCTGACTGCGATTGCCGTGGCGGCTTTGCTCGGTTGGAGTCCGCTGACCTTCGTAAGCAAAATTGCCGAACTGGACCCGGCGGCCAGGTCGCTGCAAGTGGAGCGTTTGCAGGAAGAGGGCAAACAGGTTTGCGCCGCCAGGCTGCCCGCCGTGCTGAGCGTGGTCAAGGACATCAACGAGCCGCGCTACCCGTCGTTCATGGGCATTCGCAAGGCGGCGAAGGCCGTCATTCCGCAATGGGCGGCTGCCGACTTGGGAATGGACCCGGCCACCGTGGGCGCGGCGGGATCCACCGTGAAGTGGCCCGCGATCTATCCGCCGCCGGCGCTGGAAGCGAACGTGGAGATGCTGGACGGCACGCCGGAAGAGATCGCCTCCAAGCTGGCGGATCGGCTCATGGCGAATAAAGTGATCTGAGTCAAGACTATGGCTAACATTTGGGTTTATATCGATCAATTCAAAGGTGCTGCGTTGGCGGCGTCGTGGGAAGCGCTGGGCGCGGCGAAGAAACTGGCCGGGGAGTTGGGCGGCGGCACGGTGACGGCGCTGGTGTTCGGCCAGTCGGTGGCGGGCGCGGCTGCCGAGGCGTTTACCTATGGCGCTGACGCGGCCACCGTGTGCGATGATGCGACGCTGGCCGACTTTCGTGTGCGGCCGTATGCGGCGCTAGTGGTGAAGCTTTACCGTGAAGCGGCGGTCAAACCGGATGTGATACTAGGCCCGGCCACCGCCCGTGGCCGCGACGCGTTGGGCATGGCGGCCGTGTTGCTCAAAACTTCGGCCATGGCCGACGGCACGGCGGTGGCGGTAAAAGATGGTGCGGTGCAGGTGACTCACCCGGCATACGCGGGCAGATTGCTCAGCACGCTCGAGTCCAAAGCCAAGCCGCAAGTCATCACCCTGCGCCCGCGCGCCTTTGCCAGGCCGGAACCGGTGGCCGGTGCGAGCGGCCCGGCAGCGAACGCGACCCCTGCGCTGACGGAAGACGAGATTCACACCAAGGTGATTGGTTACGCCATTGACGAGGGCAAGGTGAGCCTGGCCGACGCGAAGATTATCGTGTCCGGCGGGCGCGGCGTGGGCGGGCCGGACGGTTTTGCCCCGGTGCGCGAGTTGGCTCAGACGCTCGGGGCGGCAGTAGGCGCCAGCCGTGCGGCGGTGGACGCGGGCTGGATTCCGTACGCGTTTCAGGTGGGGCAAACCGGCCGCACCGTCAGCCCCGATCTTTATGTGGCCGCGGGTATCTCTGGAGCCATTCAGCATCAGGCCGGGATGCGCACGGCGAAGACCATCGTCGCCATTAACAAAGACGCCGAAGCGCCCATTTTCAAACTGGCGCGCTACGGCATTGTAGGCGACTTATTCAAAATTCTGCCGGCGTTGAACGCCGAGTTCAAGAAGAGATTGGGGAAGTGAGAGGTGGGAGGTTAGAGGTGGGAGGTGGGAGGTGGGAGGTCGGACGATGCTATCCCACCTCCCACCTCCCATCTCCCATCTCCCATCTCCCATCTCCCATCTCCATCACTACCCTGCCTCGCGGATTGCCTCCAACGCAATCCCCGCCGCCCGCCGCACTTCGGCGGCATACTCCTCGTCGTCGGCCATCTTTTTCAATTGCGCCGCCACTGCGCGCGCTTCGTCGTCGGTCAGGTCGCCCCACGCGCGGCGAATCTGCCCCGGGTTTTCGGAGAGCAGCGCAGCCCACAGAGCTTCGACATCGTTGGAAGATTCCATTCCGGGAAGTATACCCGCACGCACCGGGCGGCGCTCAGGGTGCGGTCAACTCCAGCGGCCCGTGGTCCGCTTCACGGTGGCAGGTCACGCACGCCGGATACACCGTCGCCCGAATGTCGAGATACTGCTGCAGCTCCGCCCCATCCACATGAACGTGCGCCCGGTGGCAATCGGTGCAGACCACTGAAGTGCTGTACAGCGTGAGTGTGCCAGAGTTGGCCGGCGAGGTGCTCGCTGAGGAGTCGCTCGCTGGAAGGGTCAACTCGCCGCCGGCCTTCCATAGCGCATAGGCTGCGGGCAGTTTGTTGTGAAAGTGATCCTCGAACCCGGCCACCAGCAGCGCGCGGGCGTGGCACTGCACGCACGCCGCATTGAGCAGTTCGGGCGCGTTCGCGCGGGCCTTTTCGATGGCCGGATCGGCGCGGCCGGTGACGAAAATAAACGCGTCGCGCGCGCCGAGGGTTAACGTGGCGAGGCGGTTGGGCGTGGTCGAGTCACCGCGGTGGCAGGCAATGCACCGGAAGCCGCCGCCGACCGCCGACAAACCATAGTGCGCACTGGCGAGATCGGGATAGGGTTGCGAGCCGCCGGTTGCCTGCCGCGCGCGGTCGACATACGTTTGCTCGGGCGCGGTGTGGCACGAGGCGCAAAACGCATCATGCTCCTCGGCGGCCGAGGCGCTCACGAGGAAAGCTGCGCCGAACCCGACCGCGAGCAGCGCGGCAGCGCCGAACGCTGCCAGCCGCCGTTTAGCCATCTGCAATTTTCATAACCACGCGATGAATGACGCTGGTGCCGTTGGGGAACGCGCCTCTCAGCACGCCCTCATCGGCTCTGGTTTGTGTGCGGCCATTGGCGTCCGTGGCGCGGGCCAGCACGGTATATCGCCCCGGCGCGGGCGGCGTCCAGTCGAGCGACCACTGCGTCCACACCTCGGCGGTGGGGCCGTGCAATAATGCGGCCTCACGCCAGTCGTCGCCGATCTTCACTTCCACTTTCACAATTTCCACATCCGCCGCATTGGCAATGCCCCAAACGGGGATGCGCTGCAATGCAAACGTCGACAGCCCCGCCGGTTGCTTGATGATGGCGTGCGTCTGCACCTGCGCCACGTCCGACCAGCCGCGCGCTTCCCAGTAGCCCTCCACGTCGCGATCCACCAACTCGATGCGAGTGATCCACTTGGGCATCTTCTGCCCGTAGCTGCCGGAAAAAAACACGCGCAGCGGAAAGCCATGCTCCGGCGTCAGCGGCTGGCCGTTCATTTCGTAAGCCACAAATGCGCCGGGATGGTTGATGTATTTGAGATCGATGCTGGTGCGGTATTCGTCGGCGGCCTCGAAGGCGGCGCGCACTGCCGAGGGCGCAAGGCCCGCCTCGTCGAACAACGGCTTGAGCGCCGCGCCTTTCCACACCGCGTTGCCGACGAGCGGCCCGCCCACGGGGTTGCCAATGCACTCCAGCGTGCGCATTACTTCGATGGCGGGCAGCGCCTTAATGTCGCTCAGGTTGAGGGCCAGCGGCCTCTTCACCAGCCCGTCAATCGTCAGCGTCCAATCGGCGGTGGTGTGCGGGATGGTGGCGAAAAATTGCTTATACAGGCCTTTGGTTTCGGTGATGATGATTTCCGTTGGGGCGGTACGGGGGGAGGGGGACGGGGTGCGCGTCCCCAAAGGGGATGATACGGGCGACTCGGTTGACTGTGCGGGGCGGGACACAGTGCCCGCAGGTGTGGCCGTTGCCCCGGGGGCACCCTGCGTCACGGGGGCGCAGGCAGCAGCCACCACGGCGGTAGCCGCCAACTTGAGGAATTGTCGACGCGGGTGACGAGTCATCCCTTTGCCATTATGGGCCAGGCTCGGTCAGCAGGGCTTTGATGGCGGCCTCGGTTTCATCATAACGGCCTTCGCCGATGTGTTGCAGGCGGATGTTGCCCTGCTTATCAATGAGCATCAAAGTGGGCCAGTAGCGCACGCCATAAGCCGACCAGTTGATTCCCCGGTTGTCTTGCACCACCGCATAGGGCACGTCCAGCCGGGCCACGGCGTCCTTGAGGTTGTTCAGGTCGGCTTCGTAATCGAATTCGGGATAGTGATTGCCGATGACGACCAGCCCTTGCGGGTCGTAGGTCTGGTTCCATCCCCTCACCGAGGGGATCACGTGTTGGCAATTAATTCAGCCGAAGGTCCAAAAGTCGATGAGCACCACTTTGCCGCGCAGGTCTTTGAGCCGCAAGGGCGCGGAGGTGTTGAGCCACACGTCGCCCGCCAGCTCGGGGGCGGGGCCAAGGTTGGCAAGGCGCGCAGCGCCGGGCGCGCCCGTGGTTGGCGCGGCGGCGCACGCGGCCAGGGTGAGGGCAAACAACGATAGAGGGTAGAGGATTTTCATTCACGTCCTTTCAAACGGGCGCTTCTGCACTGCCGCCGGTTTTGGGCAGTGACACATGGAACTTCGCGCCGCCGCCGGGCTTGCTCTCGGCCCAAATGCGCCCGCCGTGGGCTTCCACAATGCCTTTGGCAATCGTCAAGCCCAGCCCCGCGCCGCTGAAGCCATCGCGCTGGCGGCTCTTTTCGCCGCGATAGAAGCGGTCGAAGATGTGCGGCAAGTCGTCGGGATCGATGCCCGGGCCGCTGTCGGCGATGACGATGTGCACCGAACCGTTTTGGGTAGCGGCGCTTAACCGGATTTGGCCGCCCGGCGGGGTGTGGCGCACGGCGTTTTCGAGCATGTTCGCCAGCACGCGGCTGATCTTGTCGGGGGCCATCCACACCGGGTCAACGTCGGCGGCCACCGCGCCGTTCAGCAGCACGCCGCGCTCGCGGGCGCGCGCCGTGAAGGTTTCCAGCGTGTCAGAGACGAGGTCGGACAGGGAGGAGGCTCCGCATTGCAGCACCAAATGTCCGGTATCGATCTGCGCCAACTCGAAAAGGTTGTCGATGAGGGCGCTCATGCGCGCGATTTCGTTTTGGCTCTGGCGCAAATAGCGGCCCACGGTTTCCGGGTCGGCTACCACGCCGTCGGCCAGCGCGTCGAGCATGGCGCGGAGCGAGGCCAGGGGTGTGCGCAGGTCGTGCGAGGCCCACGCCACGAGGTCGCGCCGGGCGGCGTCGAGGGCGCGGGTTTCCGCGTCCACACGCGCCAGCCGCGCGGTCATGACGTTGAAGCCCCGCGCCAGTTGGGCCACCTCATCCTGCCCCGGGGCGGCCACTTGCACCGAGAAGTTCCCCTGCGCCACTTGCTCGGCGCCGCGCACGAGGTCGCGCAGGGTTTGGGTGATGGAGCCGGAGAGGAAGTAGCCGAACGAAATAGAGATGCCCCCGGCAAACAGCAGCAACAGGCTGGCCAGCGCCAGGTCGTGAGCGTTGATGAACATGAGCCGCGCGGTGATCCACACATTGAGCAGGGTGAGCGCGGCAGCAAGGGCATAGCCCAGCGTGAGTGTGTGGCTGAGCCGGGGCAGCTTGCGCCACCAGCCGAGCCGGTGCGAGAAGAAGCCGAGCAGGGCCGATGCGCCGCCCGTGATGCCGAACAACAGCGCCAGCTGCAGCAGGTCGTCCAGCGGCGGGCGCATCATGGCAATGGCCAGCGCCAACGCCAGTGATACGGCGGCTACGATTCCGAGGAGAAACTTGCCGAGACGGGAGCGCAGATGAATGCTCAATGCTCAATGCTCAATTCACAAGGCACAAGGCACAACTAACCACCGACCACTAGTAGTCCGCCAATGTTAGAACGCTATGTAGCTTAGCCCCTTGTGCGCGTGCGCCGCCCACAAGGGGCTAGGCTACGACTATGCGATCCAAATTTGGTGAACTACTAGCCACTATCCACTGCCCACTAACCACCGCCCACTGCAAACTTGTAGCCCACGCCCCACACGGTGAGGAGGTGCAGCGGTTGCGAGGGGTCGCGCTCGATTTTCTCACGCAGGCGGCGGATGGTGACTGTGACGGTGGACGGGTCGCCGTAGTATCCGTAGCCCCAAACCTGATCCAGCAATTGGGCGCGGGTGAAAACCTGGTTGGGGTGGCGGGCAAACAGCCACAACAGGTCAAACTCTTTGGCCGTGAGAGCCACCTCCTTGCCGTGGACCATGACCACCCGCGAGCCTGGGTCGAGTTGCAGATCATCGAGGACCAGCGTTTGCCGGGGCAGGGCGCTCGGCGGCGGGGCGCGGCGCAGAACGGCGCGGATGCGCGACATCAGTTCCTGCGGGCTGAACGGCTTGGCGAGGTAGTCGTCCGCGCCGGTGTCGAGGCCGTGAATGCGGTCGGCGGTGCTGCCTTTGGCGGTGAGCATGACGATGGGGACCTGGCTGCCGCGCTCGCGCAGTTGGCGCGTGAGGGCCAGGCCGTCCACGCCGGGCAACATCAAATCCAGCACAATGAGATCGGGCTTCTCACGGGAAGCGATCTCCAATGCCGTGCGGCCGGTGGCGGCCTCCACCACCGTGTACCCGTCGCGTTCGAGATAGCGGCGGATGACTTCGCGGATAGTGGATTCGTCGTCCACGACCAATATGGTTTGGGAGGTGTCCATCGCTGGAGAGAATAGACGAAATTTATTACGCCCGGCTTACAGGGCGGGGGGAGGTGTCAGCGCGCGGTTGTGGTCAGCCGCTCAAGGTCGGCGACGACGCGCTCCAATTCGTCCACCAGCCGCGCCGGGCCGGCCCCGGCTTCGCGGAAGGCGGTTACGATGGCGCGGTAATACCAAAGCGTCCCCTCTCTGCCGCCGTGGAAGCGTTCCCAAAGCGAGTCGCCCATCTGCCGGTAGTCGAGCAAAATGGCGCGGGCGTTGTGCAGCTTGTCTGCCGCCGAAACGAGTTGCACGGAGGGGGAGGCAGTGCGGATGTGGGCAATGTAGGCTTCCTTGCGCGCGCGCCACGGCGGCTTGGGGGTGGCGTCGGTGTCGGTGCAGCCGTCTACAATGGCGGCCACATTGTCGCCAAAGCGCCGGCGGATTTCGTCGCGCACTACCGGTCCACCCTGATCCTCCACCGCATCGTGCAACAGCGCGGCAATGGCCTCATCTTCCTCGGCGGCGTGTTCCAGCACCAGGCTCGTCACTCCCAACAAGTGCGAGATGTAGGGCACCGACGTTTCTTTGCGCAACTGGCTGGAGTGCAGTTGGGTGGCAAAGCTCAGCGCGTCTTCGAAGCGGCGCGTCAGCGACATCGCGCTACCCCCTCACCGCCATTTGGCCATCATGGCCTCGCGTTCGGCCACGACGCGGATTTTTCCTAACCGGTCGGCCACTTCTTTGCGGTCGGAAGCCTGCAATTCGGCCTCGACCTCCTTCATGGCAGCGACGACTTGCGGCGTGATCTCGGCGGCGCGGTTCTTGGCCGCAGCGAGGGAGTCTTCCTCCGTGTCGAACGATAGCAGCTCGTTGATGAGCTTGATCTCCGGCGGGGCCGCCTCGCGGATGACGGCCAGAATGGCGTCGCCGATTTCCTGCAGGCGCTCGGCCACGTCTTTGCGCCCGGCCTTCAGCGCGGCGTCGTAGTTCTGGCTCAGGATGGCCATGAAGGCGTTGTCGATGGCCTGTATGTTTTCGGTAATGGCCTGCCTGAGGTCGGGCGCTTCCAGCAAACGGCGCAGCACCGAGGTCGCCTGTTGCCCCTGCGCCTGGGCCACTTGATCCACCTGGCCCACCGTGCCCAGAATCTCCTCGCGCAGTTTTTGCAGCCGCGCGCGCTCGGCATCGGGGGCCTGGTTAATCAACCCGGTCAGCTTCATGAAAAAGTTGTAATCCACGAGCGGGCGCGCCAGGGTCACCAGCGCCACGGCCCGGTCGGTCGTGTCGGCTTTGATCACCATATCGAAAAACAGTTCAGGTGTGAGCTTGTCGCCCAGCGCGCTCAGTTCGTTGGCCACGGTTTCAAAGAGCGCGGCTTGCTGCCCGGATTGCTCTCCCAGCGAGGAGTTTTCGACGACCTTGTTGCGAATGGCCAGCATCTTCTCCGCCCCGGCGCGGTCGCCCGCCTCGGCGGCGGCCTGAATGGCGGCGGTGAACAGATCGAAAAACGTGTAATCGAGTTCGGCGTCGTGCTGCTTCACCAGCGCCAAAAGGGCCTCTTCACCGGGGGCGCTGAGGAATTGTTCGATGAGTCCGACCTTGGCCCGTTGGGCTTCCAGCATTTCTTTTGTGATGCCGTCGGCTTCCAGCACGCGGTCGATCATGCCCTGCAAAGTGAGAGCGGCGGCGGGGCGGAGCAGGTAGCCCTTCATCTGCTCCGGTGGCATGCCCTTCACCAGGGCTTTGGTCAGCGCGCCCAACATGCGCTCCTGCTCGGGCAAGGGCAGGCCCAATTCCATGGGAACAAAGGTCATCAGCAATTCCTTCGCCGGGTCGTGGTACACGACGGGCGTGGCTACGGCGAATTGAAAGTGGCAGCGCGGGCAGGTGAGCACGTTAGACCGCCCGCGCAGAAACCGGCCCTTGGCGGCGGGGTCGCGCCCCACGTCGAAGATTTGCTCAATCTGCGCGGGAAACGTCGTATTGCATTGCGGACAATTGACCGGGGTATTGAACATGAGACTCCTGATTATTCCCTTGGCAAGCCAAAACTAAACGCAGCGCCGCGCCCGGATTCCGAGTCGGCCCAAATGCGCCCGCCGTGGGCTTCGATGACTGATTTGGCGAGATACAAACCCAGGCCTGCGCCCTGCGCCCGGCGCGTGGCGGGGGTGTCGGCCCGGTAAAAGCGGTCGAACACGCGGGTGAGTTCCTCCGCCGGCAACCCGGAGCCTTCGTCGCTCACCGTCACCACCACGCGCTCCGGCTCGGCCCGTCCAGATAGGCGAATGGCGCCGCCGTTGGGCGAGTATTTGATGGCGTTGGAAAGCAAATTGGTCAGCACCTGCCGCAGGCGTTCTTCATCGCCGCGCACGAGCGGAAACGCAGGCGGGAATTCTACCACGAAGGTATGCTTGTCCGTCTGCGTGCGGAACTTCTCGGCCAACTGAGCGGCCAGCCCGTCGAGGGCCACGTCGGTTTTGGCGAGCGTCAACGCGCCCGCTTGCAGCCGCGAAGCGTCCAACAGGTTTTCAATCAGCGCCGCCAGCCGGTCGGCTTCTTCCTCGATGACCTTCAGGCTTTCCTGCACGGTGGGCGCATCCCAGCGCGCGTCCTCGCGCAACAGCGTGCCGGCGTAGCCTTTGATGAGCGACACGGGCGTTTTCAGTTCGTGGCTGATGACGGAGATGAACGTGCTTTTGAGTTGCTCGGCCTCGCGGAAACGGGTGATGTCGCGCACGTTGGCCACGATGTTCACCAGCCGGTTCTCGCGGTCGAAGATGGGGGCATAGGTGATGCCCACGGCCACCGGGCCGCCGGCGTCGGTCGCCCGTTCGAGGTCGCCCTCCACGTATAGTGAGGCCACGGATGAAAACGGCCACCCCCCGGCTTCGGCTTCCGCGAGATCGAGGCCCGGCTCGCGCTTGGCCCAGTGGATCAGATCGTCGTAGCGGCTGCCCACCGCGATGGCCGCCCCCACACCCGTGAGGCGCGCCAGCGCCCGGTTCCAGCGTTGCACCCGGTGGCCGGGATCCATAATGGCAATCCCGTCCGCCGAGCCTTCCAGCACCGCATCCAACCGACGGCGCTCTTGCGCCGTTTGCTGAAACAGCCGAGCATTGTTAACGGCTATGGCGGCCTGATCGGTGAAGGCTTGCAGCAACTGCCGCTCGTTGGCGCCGAAGGGCTGGGCAAAAGTGCGGAACACCAGCAACAGCCCCACCAGATCGTCGCCCGATTGCAGAGGCAACCCCACCGTGCCCGAGAGATCGAACTGCCGCCGCACTGCCGACAGGCGACGCTCGATTTCGTCTATGACGAATCGTGCCGGGTCGCCGCGGCCGGGCACGTCGCGCAGCACGGCGTCGAATTGGCGGATGAATTCGTTGGTGACGTGGTAGTGGGTGCGAACGCTGAATACGCCGGCGTCGTCGCGCAGGGCGATGAGCGCCGCCTGCCCGCCCAGCAGATCGGTGGCGGCCTCGAGGATGCGGGCCAGCACCGTTTCGACATCGAGCGGCTGGTTGAGCGCGCGAATGATCTCTAGCAGATAATCGCGCTGGCGGACTTGAAAGTCGGGAAGCATGGCGAGGGAAAAGGGAAGAGAGAAGAGAGAAGAGAGAAGAGGGAAGAGGGAAGAGAGACGGCTTCGCCTGATGCGTGCGGGCTGACCAGCGACGAACGGTCGGCCACCGACCACCAGCGCCGGTTACAGTAGTTTCTTCTCCGCCTCGGTCAGCGCGGACTCGAAAATCTCCAGGCCCTCGTCGATTTCGGCTTTGGCGACGTTCAACGGCGGGGTAATGCGCACGGTGTTGCGCCCGCATCCCAGCAGCAGCAACCCGTGCTCGAAGGCCGAATGGACCATGGCGTTTCGAATGTCCGGGGCGCGCTCTTTGGTGGCTTTGTCTTTCACGAACTCCACGCCGATCATCAGCCCAATGCCCCGCACCTGGCCGATGGACGGGTGGCGAGCGGCAATTTCCTCCAGCGCCTCCAGCGTATAGGTTCCCATTTCCGTGGCGTTAGCCATGTAGCCGTTCTCCAGCAGGCGCATGGTTTCCAGCGCGGCGACGCACGAGAGCGGGTTGCCGCCGTAGGTGTTGCCGTGCGCGCCGGGCGGCCAATCCATGATGCTCTTGCGCGCAATCATCGCCCCTAGCGGCATGCCCGAAGCAATTCCCTTGGCCGAACAGACCATGTCCGGCTCCATGCCCCAGTGCTGGATGGCCCACCATTTGCCGGTGCGGCCCATACCGCTTTGCACCTCGTCCACAATTAACAGAATGCCGTACTTGTCAGCCAATTTCCGCAAGCGCGAGAAGAACGATTGCGGCGGAATGACGTAGCCGCCCTCGCCCTGAATAGGCTCCACCAAAAATGCGGCCACGTCGCCGGGCGGGCACTCGTAGGTGAAAATGACCTTTTCGATGTAGTCAATCACGGCGTCGCCGTAATCGCTCTTGGCCGGGTCGAAGGCCAACCGTGGGCGATAGGTGTTGGGGAAGGGTACATGGGTGACGCCGGCCATGGCCGGGAAGAAGCCCTGGCGCTGAACGGCCTTGGAGGCCGTGAACGCCAGCGCGCCCATGGTGCGCCCGTGAAACCCGCCGTGGAAGCCGATGAAACGGGGGCGGCCCGTGTGATACCGGGCCAGCTTGATCGCCGCCTCCACCGCCTCCGCCCCGGAGTTGGTCATAAAGCACAGCGCGTCTTCTTTGAATGGCGCGATCTCATCCAGCTTTTCGCCCAACTTGATCCACGATTCGTGGTAGAAGTCCGACGAAATATGGATGAACCGCTCGGCCTGCTGTTGAATGGCCCGCACCACATCGGGGTGGCTGTGGCCGGTGGCGCACACGGCAATGCCTGCCGCAAAATCCAAATAGCGATTGTCGTCCACATCCCACACTTCCGTGCCTTTGCCGCGAGCCATCACAAACGGGTAATCGCGCGGGTACGAAGGGGAAATTGTGGCCGCATCGCGCTGCAAGAGCGCTTGAGCCTTGGGGCCGGGGACGTTCAGTTTGCGAAGGGTCATGGTTTTTTGTGGACAAGGAGAAGGGGAGAAAGGGAGACTCGGAGTCTTGTCTCCCCTTCTGCTTGTCTCCTTGCCTTATCGTCTTTCACACCGGGTGCGTTTCCAGCGCCAGGGCCAGCGCGCCGAGCAAGCCCACGTCGTCGCCGAGCTGCACCGTGGTCACCGGACAGTTGATGTAATAAATATCGCTCATGGCCCGGTCGCGGATGGCCGCCCGCACCGGCTGGAGCAGTAGCTCGCCCACGTTGATGGCGACGCCGCCGCCCAAAATCACAATGGACGGATTGAAGATGTGCATGAAGTCGGCAACGGCCCGGCCAATGAACGTGCCTGCCTCGTTGAGCAGTTCGAGGGCAAAGGGGTCGCCGTCTTTGGCCGCCTGGCCCACGTGCTGCGCCGTCACGGCTTTGATGTGCCCGTCCACCAATTCCAAAATGCTGGAGGCTGCGCCGCCGCGCAACCGGGCGCGGGCTGTGCGGCCAATGGCCGGCCCGGAGGCCATCGCCTCGAGGTGCCCCCGCTGGCCGCAGCCGCACACGGGGCCGTCCGGGGCCACCACCACGTGGCCCATTTCCGCGGCCAGTCCGTTCGCGCCCACCACCAGCCGCCCGCTGGAGATCACGCCGCCGCCAATTCCCGTGCTGATGGTGAGGTACACTAGATCGTTGTGGCCCCGGCCCGCGCCGAACTTCCATTCGGCCAGGGCCGCCAGGTTGGCGTCGTTGCCCAGTTCCACGGGGAGGTTGAAGCGCGATTGCATGATCTCGCGCAGCGGCAGATTCACCCAGCCGGGCAAATTGGGCGCGTTGTACACCACGCCGGTAAACGGATTGGACGGCCCAGGCGCGCCGATGGCTATGGCTTCCACCTCGTCCTGCGCGCCGTCGTTAGCGGGAAGCACTTCCTGCACCAGATGCACCACGCGATCCAACACGGACTCGTTACTGTCTTTAGCCAGGGTGGGGTGCTTAATATGGGTCAGCAGCTCGCCGTCCGGCGTGTACCGCGCCGCCCGCAAGTTAGTCCCGCCCAAATCAACCGCGACATAGCTCTTCATAACCGTAAGGTGCGCCCTGATAAAAAAGGATACTGCATGTTGTCTGATATAATCCGCTGGCCGGCAACGCTAAGGCGCAATGTTCGCGGTCATCGTCAGCGCCCCGTCGCCCACGGTAAGTGCCGTCACCGTCACGCCGCCCGGAGCATCATTCACCAGCGAGAGCAACTTGTCGTTAAGCGTGGAGGTGAGTGTTTTGAGCATGCCACCGGGCACAGGCACCGGCCCAAAGTCGGCAGTCACCAGGCTCACGTCGATCTGGCCGTTGACCACTGCCGCTTTCATGACCACCAGCGCATTGGCCGTAAAGTTGCTCGTGACCACCGTGCTGTAAAACTTGATCTGCCCGTCGCGCAAGTAAACCTGGGGATGCGTAAACGTTGCCGTGGCGTCCGAAGCCAACTGCCCGGCGAGCCACGAGGTCAACTCGCTTTCGGTAATCGAAACGGTCACCTCGCCGGTGGCCGAACTGAGTGATTTGAACTTGTCCAGCAACGACCCGACGGCCTCGGTGGACACCGCAATGGGGGCATATTCGGGCGTGGGGCCGCCGACGGTGACCGAACTGCATGCCAGCGCAGCAAACATGACCAGCGCCGCAGGCGCCAGCAAATTCGTAAAACCATACTTTTTCATTGAGATCGAGCCTTGTCTGACGATTATAACACGCCCCCTTTAACCCTCGCGGCGCTCGTAGAGAGCCTGCTGTTCGTGGCTGACGAACCCGTGCCCGTGGCTCAGCTTGCCACGGCCCTTAACGTCACACCGCGCGAAGTTGAGAGCGCGCTGGTCGAATTGGCCCAGGCCGGCAACGCCCCCGGGCGCGGCCTGCGTTTGCAGCGCGCCAAAGACCGCGTGCAACTGACCACCGCGCCCGCCGCGGCCGATCACGTCGAGCGTTTTCTCGGCCTCGAGTCGATCCAACGCCTCAGCCACCCGGCGCTGGAGACGCTGGCTATTGTGGCCTACCAGCAGCCCGTCACCCGGCCGCACATCGAAGCCGTGCGCGGCGTGAACTGCGATGGCGTCATCAAATCGCTGCTCTCCAAAGGCCTCATCGAGGAATCCGGCCGCACCGAGGGGCCGGGCCGCCCCATCCTTTACTGCACCACCCCCGCTTTCTTGCAGCACTTCGGACTCTCGTCGCTCGCCGATCTGCCCCAATTGAATCTGGATGCGAAAGGGGAATCGGCCCCGCCTCTCGGCGGTGACACCGAGGACTCCGCCCCGGCCGAGTCGCCAATTGACGCGTCCGAGCCAGAGCCGCCCGCCGCACCCACCCTCGAGGAATCCCATGCCCCCTGAACGATTGCAAAAGCTTTTGGCCGCCGCCGGCTTCGGCTCGCGCCGTGCCTGCGAAGACCTCATCGGCGCGGGCCGCGTGCGGGTGAACGGCGCGGTGGCTCATATTGGCGATAAAGCCGACCCCGTGAGCGACCGCGTCACCCTCGACGGGGTGGCGGTGGAACCGGAAGCGCCCGTCTATATCATGCTCAACAAGCCGAGGGGGGTGGTCTCGTCGCTGCGCGCTCAGGGCGACCGCCCAACCGTGCGCGACCTCGTTTCGGCGCGGGGCCGCCTATACCCCGTGGGCCGGCTGGACACCATGAGCGAAGGCCTCATCCTCCTCACCAACGACGGCGAACTGACCAACCGCATTACGCACCCGCGCTACGGGCACGAGAAGGAATACCGCGTGCTGGTGCTCAGTCCGGTGCGCCCCGAGGCTCTGCAAACCTGGCGGCGCGGGCTGGTCATCAAAGATGAGGACGGCAAATCCGAACGCACCGGCCCGGCGCAAGTGGAAATCGGTACCAGCGAGCGCACCGGCGACGGCGCCTGGCTGCGGGTGGTGATGCGCGAAGGCAAGAAGCATCAAATCCGCCGCATCGGTGAAGCGCTGGGCATGTACGTGGCCCGCATCGTGCGGGTGCGCATAGGCACTTTGCTGATGGGCACACTCAAAACGGGCGAGTGGCGACATCTCACCCCCGCCGAGTTGCGTGGTTTGCTGGCAGCCACCGGGTCGCCGGTGGCGCGCGCGCCCCGGAAATAGTGGCTGGCTCTTTGATGATTCCTTCCGTCATTGCGCTCGATGGCCCGGCCTCCTCCGGGAAATCCACTGTGGGGGCGTTGGTGGCGGGCCGCCTCAATTATTTATTTTTCGACTCTGGCGTGATGTACCGCGCGGTCACACTGGCGGCGCTACTGCGCCGCATCCCCATTGCGGACGAAGCGGCGGTGAGCGCGCTGGCCGAGTCGGTGCAAATTGATGTGCTGCCGCCGCTGTTTAACGATGGCCGCCAATGCACCGTGCTGCTGGACAAAGAAGACGTGACGTGGGCTATTCGCGCCCCCGAAGTGGATGCGGCGGTGTCGCAAGTGTCAGCGTATGCGCGGGTGCGGCAGGTGCTCACCGGGCAAATGCGCGCCATTGCCCGGCGCGGGCGCATTCTCATGGCCGGGCGCGACATCGGCACGGTGGTGTTGCCGGATGCCGAACTCAAAATCTACCTCGACGCCTCCGCCGAGGAGCGCGCCCAGCGCCGCTATGCCGAGCAAGCCGGCCGTGGCGGCAAGGAAAGTTACGACGACATTTTGGCCGCCATCCGCAAGCGCGACGCCTTCGACTCCGGTCGCGAGCACGCGCCGCTGGTCGTGGCCGCCGACGCGGCCACGGTGGACACCACGGGCTTGAGCGTGTCGCAGGTGGTGTCGCGGTTACTGGCGTTGATAAAAGATAGAGAAACGGCGTAGGGGCGACCCTTGTGGTCGCCCCCACCGCGCCCGATATGACCTTCTCGCAGCCTCTTCCCGTTCGATTATTCCGCGCCGTGGGCCGCCCGTTGTTTCGCGGTATCTTCCGGGCGGGGTGCCGCATCACGATGCACGGACTGAATAACGTGCCCCCACCGGGTGGATACATCATCGCCATGAATCATTTGGCGACCTACGATCCGCCGCTGCTGGTGGCCTTCTGGCCTTATCCGCCCGAAACGCTCGGCGCTGCCGACATGATGGAGAAGCCGTTCACCGGCCACATCATGCGCTGGTACGGCACGGTGCCGGTGCATCGCGGCGAGTTCGACAAGGCTGTGGTCGAAAAGGCGCTCGCTATTCTCAAGGCCAACCGGCCATTTGTGATTGCCCCGGAGGGCGGGCGCACGCACAAGCCCGGCATGCGCGAGGCCAAGCCCGGCATTGCTTATCTGGCGCTCAAAGCAAACGTGCCCATTGTGCCGGTGGGCATCACCGGCACCGAAACTATGATGTCCGACTGGAAGGCGCTGCGGCGCGCGACGCTCAGTCTTACCGTAGGCGAGCCGTTTCGCCTGCCCGAAAACTCGGTGCCACGCGAGGCCCGCCACGAAAAGCTGGCCGAATACACCACGCTCATCATGCGCCGCATCGCCGCGATTCTGCCGCCGGAATATCGGGGCGTGTACGGGTGAAGGTAGCGCGTTCTCCCCATCCCCTCCGCCCGCTGTTTCGCTCACTGGCCCGATGGGCCTGCCGGGTTTTGCTCCGGCTCACGGTGAGCGGCGTGGGAAACGTGCCGCCGACGGGCGGGGCGCTGTTGACGATGAACCACCTCGGCGACGCCGACCCGATCATGTTGGTGGGCTGCACCCCGCGCGATGTGGAAGTAATCGGCAAGGCGGAAATTCTGAGCTGGCCGTTGCTGGGCGCGTTAGCCGCCGCGTATGGCATGATGGCCGTGCGGCGCGGGCAACCGGATCGCGAGACGCTGACGATGGCGCTGGAAGCGTTGGGCCGTGGTGAGGCGCTGATGCTGGCCCCGGAGGGGCGCGAGAGCAAGACTCACGCGCTGGAGCAAGCCAAAGGCGGGGCGGCGTTTCTGGCGTTGTACAGCGGCGCGCCCATTGTGCCGGTGGCCATCACCGGGACGGAAAAAGTGTACTCGCAATGGCTGCGCCTGCGGCGGCCCCGTGTTACACTCACCTTCGGGGCGACTTACCGGTTGCCCCCCGGAGCCGACCGCCGCGCCGCCGCCGATTTGATGATGCGCCGTATTGCCGAAATGTTGCCGACGGAGTATCGAGGGTTTTACCAGTGATTTGAACCGCGAAGGCGCGAAGAGCGCGAAGTCCTTCTTCGCTATCTTTGCGTCCTTCGCGGCTTCGCGGTTATATCTCTCCGATGGATCACGAACTCGCCGTTTCTAACTCCCGCCCCGCCGCTCGCAAGCGCCAGTACGATCACGCCAGTCACGAGCCAATGCGCCGCCTGTTGCGCAGGATTATGGGCTACATCGCCTGGCATTGGCTGGCGCGCATAGAACGCGTGGAGGGCGTGGAAAACCTGCCGCTCACCGGCCCGGCTATCATCATGATCAATCACATCGCGTTCATCGATCCGATTGTAGTAATGGGCCATGTGCCACGCAACATTGTGCCCATGGCGAAAGTGGAAGCCTATCGGGTTCCGGTATGGGGCCTCTTCCCGCACCTGTGGGGCGTGATTCCGGTTCGTCGGGGCGAGGCCGACCGCGAAGCGCTGATGCACGCCCTGGCCGTGCTGGAGGCGGGCGAGGTGGTACTGGTGGCCCCGCAGGGCACGCGCCGGCCGGCGCTGATCCAGGCCAGGGATGGCATTGCTTATATGGCCTACAAATCAGGCGCGCCCATTGTTCCGGTTGCGCTGGAGGGCACTGAGGGTTTTCCGTCCATCAGCAAAAAGCGCTGGTCACAGCCCGGCGTCACGATGAAGATGGGCAAGCCTTTCCGCTTCAAGCCCATCACCGGGCGGCTGCCCCGCGAGGCGCTGCGGCAAATGACCGACGAGGCCATGTATCGCCTGGCGGCCATGCTGCCCGAGCACCGGCGCGGGGTGTATGGGGATTTGTCGAAGGCCACGCAGGATTACATCGAGTGACCCTTGGATAACAGCCTAGGCGGCGCATTACCGATGGTGAACACGCCGCCGCCCGGCCGCGATACCCACCGGCCCCGCCATCCCGGCGGCGTGGTGGAGGGCGTGGACGCCGGGTCGCTGGCCGCCGCCCTTGATCTGCGCCCCGGCGATGAAGTACTGGGCGTGAACGGCCACCCGGTGCAGGACGTGATCGACGTGCAGTTTTACGCCGCCGACGACTTCGTGAGCATGGCCTTCCGCCGCGATGGGCGTGACCATGTCGCCGCCGCGCCTCGCGCCGAAGGCCAGCCGCTGGGCATCGAGTTCACCCACCCCACCTTCGATATCGACATCCGCCGTTGCAACAACCTGTGCCCGTTTTGCTTTGTGCTGCAAACTGCGCCGCGCATGCGCCGCACGTTGTACATCAAAGACGACGACTACCGCTACTCGTTCCTCTACGGCCACTTTGTCACCCTCACCAACCTGAGCGAGCGCGACTGGCAGCGCCTCGAGGAGCAGCGGCTCTCGCCCCTGTACGTGTCGGTGCACGCCACCGATTTGGCCGCCCGCCGCGCCTGCCTGGCCAACCCCGCCGCGCCCGATGTGCTGGAGCAGTTGCGCTGGCTGAAGTCGCGAGGCATTCAGTGCCACACGCAATTGGTGATCACCCCCGGCCTCAACGACGGCCCCATTCTCGAGCAATCCATTCGTGATCTGGCAAAGCTCTATCCCGCCGTGCAATCGGTGAGCGTGGTCCCAGTCGGCCTCACCAAACACCACAAATACGGCCACCGGGCCAACACGGTGGATGAAGCCTGCGTGGTGCTGGATACGGTGGAGAAGTGGCAAGCCCGGTGCGCCAAAAAGCTGGGCGTGCAATTCGCCCACGCCACCGACGAGTGGTATTTGGTCACTGGCCGCTCGCTGCCGCCCATCAAGGATTTGCACGGGCTGGCGCTGGAAGAAAACGGGCTGGGGCAGGTGCGCGCGTTTTTGAACGAGTGGCGGCGCGTGCAGCGCGAACTGAAAACGATGAAGGGCCTCCGCAAACTAGCGGGGCGCAGGGCCACGCTGGCAACCGGGACCCTGTTCGGGCCGGTGCTGGCGCGGACGGCGGCATCCTTTAATCGCTTCGCCGCCACGGCGGTGAATGTGGCCCCCGTTGTCAACGAACGGTTGGGCGAGGGCATCACGGTGGCCGGCCTGATCATGGGCCGCGACGTGATCCGTCAACTATCCGGGCGCGACCTGGGCGAGTTTGTGGCGCTGCCGCGCGTGATGTTCGATCACCCGCAAGGCATCAGCCTCGACGACGTGTCGCCGTTGGAAATTGCCCGCGCGCTCGACCGCCCTGTGTTTCTGGCTGACCGCATGGGCGACGTGCTCGACGCATTTGTAGGCCGCAACCCGCTGGTGTTTCATCCCGGCGACGATTCGATTCCGCTGGAAGTGATGCGCGCCGGGGGCTGGGCGGTGGAGAAATATCTATAGCGCGCGGCGCGCTTGTCCCCGTGTGATAGAATCCCGCGATATGCGTTTCTCCAAACAGATCAAGCCGCCGGCTAGGAATCCACTGGGGATACTGGCAGTCGTTTTCGTCGCGTTCGGTGGCGTCATGGTGGCGCTCACTGCCTTTGCACTCCTCACCAGGCAAACTCGCGCCGACCAATACCCGGCCACAATGGTGATCAGCCTGCCGGCTGCGGCAGAGACCGTTGAGCCGTTGAGGCCCACGCCCGCCACGCTGGCGGCGTTGATCAGTGCCCCGTCGCAGTCGGTCACGCCTACCAGTAGCGACCCGCGACCGCCTACTTCCACGCCCACGCCGGCGCTGCGGCCCACCGGCTACTATGTGGCCCCGCTGAATCCAACGCCCATCCCCACTCCGGAACTGCCGCCTGCCGCGCCGTTCCCCGCTTCGTGCGACGGGCCGGGCCGCATGAACATCCTCGTCATCGGCATGGACGGGCGCTCCGCCAATTACGACCGCGCCGCCCGCGCCGATGCCCTGGCGGTGATCGGCGTGAACTTCGGCGACCGCTCGGCGCAAATCCTGTCCATTCCGCGCGACCTGTGGGTGCAGATTCCGGCCTACGGCACGCAGCCCACGCAAGAGAATCGAATCAACACCGGCTACGCGCTGGCGGGAAGCTATGGCTACCCCGGCGGCGGCGCGGCGTTTCAGGCCTATGTGATTTCGCAGACGTTCGGCTTGCGGATCGACCGCGCCATGGTGCTAAACTTCACGGCGTTCGAGAGCGCCATTGACACCATTGGCGGCGTGGATATTAACGTGACAACGGCGGTGCACGATCCCAGGTATCCCGACGATCAGGGCGGCACGCTCGTGCTCGAAATCCCCGCCGGGCTGGTGCACATGGATGGGCGCACCGCGCTCATGTATGCGCGCACGCGGCACGCCGACAGCGACTTTGGCCGCATGCGCCGCCAGCAAAAAGTGCTTATGGCCGTGCGCGACAAGTTGCTCACGCCGGAATCACTACTCGTGCTGCCCTCACTGGTTCAGCTTATCTATCAGTCAGTCAGCACCGATCTCAGCCTGGACGATGTGGGCCTGCTGGGGTGCGTCGGCCCGCAAATCCCGCGCGAGTCCATTACCCAGATTGTCATCGACTCCACGATGACCACGTCGTTTGTGGCGACGAGCGGCGCGCAAGTGCTGCTGCCAAAAATGGACCTCATCACGCCGCTGTTGGCCGCGTTCAATACCGGGCAATAGCCTCAGCCCTCGGCGCGGATCGCCGTGCCGCCCTCGGCCTGCCCCAACAGCGCGGCCTTCACCGCCCCCGGCTCCGTGCCCGAAAAAATGCGGATGCTCAGCCCCGGCGTGGCTTGCGCCTCGGCCAGCATCTGCAGCACTTTGCTCTCCATGCCCCCCGTCACATCCGCGGCATTGGAGCCGCGCAAGGCAGGGCGCAGCGCCTCAATGTTGCCGGGAGTGATGAGCGGAATCAATTCCCCATCAGGCCAACGGGTCAGCACCCCGCGCTCGATCCCCGCCAGTAAAATCTCCGCCGGCCGAAAGCGCAGCGCCAAAAACCGGAACACTTCCTCGGTGGAAACAATCGTACCGCCGCGCGCGTCATCCAGCGCCACGTCGCCCCACACCAGCGGCACGAGGCCGTGGGCCAACCCGGCCTCCACCGGCCCCAGCGCCATCTCGGCAATGGCCCCGTCGTGGCACACTACCGATGCCGACGGCGGAACGTTGAGCGCCGGAACGCCCGCCTCGCGCAGCGCATCGAACACCAGCCGGTTGAGCCGCGCCGCCGCCTGTGCCACCGCCGCATAACCCAGCCATTGCTCTGCCGTGCGCACCCCGTGGCGCGTGCCGTAGCGTTGGGCCTCGGCGTGCCCAAATGACCCCGATCCATGCCCCAGCACCAATCGCAACTCGGGCCGCGCGGCCAGGGCCTCGGCCACCTCCGCCGCCAGCCGCACCAGCACGCCGGGCAAAGCCGTTTGCTCGCGGCTCTTGTCCGTAATCAGCGAACCGCCAAGCTTTAGAAAAAGGAGAGAGTTAGACATAGGAAACTTCAAACTTCAAACTTCAAAACTCAAAACTCAAAACTCAAAACTCAACACTCAAAACTGCCCCCAACTTCCGTCACAATCGTCCGCTTGGCACCGGCGCGCAGCAACGCCTCGGCCATCGCCGCTTCGGTTCCCGATTTCACTAGCGCAACCATATTGCCCCCGCGTCCGCCGCCGGAGAGCTTGGCTCCCAGAGCGCCCCCGGTTATCGCCGCGCCCACCAGCGTATCCAACTCCGCGCAACTTACACCCATCTCGCGCAGCGCGGCGTGGTTTTCATTCATTAGCGGCCCCAACATTTCCGGCCGGCCGCCCTCGATCAACGCCCGCGCCCGCCGCGCCACATCGCCGCAGCGATCAAACAACGCCTCGAACCGTTCGCGCCCGGCTTCCCAACTTCGGCGCACGTCGCCCACCGCAATCTTCGTCAGGCCGGCGATGCCCGTATCGGCAACCACCAGCGTGAACGGCCTGGGCACGATCAGCATTTCAATGGGCCGCCCGCGCATAAAATACACCGGCCGGCCAAACGCAATCACCGTGTTGTCAATGCCCGACGGCGTGCCGTGATGAATCTTCTCCACCTCATACACTAACGCCGATACCGTTGCCGCGTCCAGCGTGCGGCCCAGGTGCAACGCCATCGCCCGCGCCACCGCCGTCGAAACCGCCGCGCCGCTGCCCAGCCCGCCCGCCACCGGAATGGTCGAGTCGATGGTGATTGTTATATTGGGGAAACCCGGGTATTGAATGGCGGATAGCGTGTGTCGGAGAATGGCGGCAATCGGGTCGTCGCCGTTCAAATCGCCGGGAAGCAGGGTGCGCGATCCCCGGCTGGATACGACGTGGACGCCTGACTCGGCCTCTTCCACCGTGACGCGGCTCGCCACTTGCAGCACCGGCACGGCAATGGCCGGGCGGCCATACACCACTGCATGCTCGCCGAACAAAATTATTTTGCCGGGGGCGGAGGCCGTGGCGCTCATCGGCTAAAGTACAGCACCCCCACCGCCGCCAGCCCCCACAGCAAAAAGGTCGCCAGCAGCGGCTTGTCCTTCAGCACCAACTCATCGGGCGCGCCGCCCTCGTGCCGCACGTGAATGAGAAACAGATAGCGGAAGACGCCGTACAGCACGAACGGCGTCGTGAGCATCATCGCGTGATTCTTCGGCAGGTTCTCCGCCGAGAAAGTGTAGAACGTATACGCCACCACGGTGGCGGTCGACACAATGCTGATGAGTTGGTCGATGAGCTGCAAATTGTAGTTCGCCAGCACCGAGCGATGGTTGTTGGCGTTATCGGTCAGCAGCGTAATCTCGCGGCGGCGCTTGCCCAGCACCATGAACAGCGCCAGCAGAGTCATGCACACGTACAGCCACGGCGAAAACCGTACCACGTCCACCAGCGCCACCCCGGCGCTCACCCGCAGCACGAACCCGGCGGCCACCACCAGCACATCGACAATCACCACGTTTTTCAGCCAGAAGCTGTAAAGCACGTTGAAAGCAAAATACAGCAGCACCAGCGCCGCGAACTGCTTGTCTAGTATGAACGCGCCGCCCAGCGCCGCGGCCACCAGCGCAATGGCGGCCGCAATCGCCGCCCCTTTGGACAACGTGCCCGCCGCCAGCGGCCGCGACCGTTTGGTTGGGTGTTGCCGATCCTTCTCGATATCCACCAGATCGTTGATGATATACACTGCGCTGCTCAGCAGGCACAGCAGCACAAACGCCGTCATCGTCCGGCCCAGGTAGTAGGGCTGAGTCAGCTTCACGTCGAACACCAGCGCGGCGAACACCACGGCGTTCTTCGTCCACTGTTGGGGTCGCATGGTTTTGAGGAGAGGGAGAATCATGCCCGGTATTATAATCGTCTCTTGTGACCAGGCCGCATAAACCCCCCGCGCGTCTCCGGCTCGACGCCGCCCTCCTCGAGCGCGGACTCGTCGAGTCTCGCGAAAAAGGCCGCCGCCTGATCATGGCCGGCGAGGTGCGGGTGAACGGCCAACTGGTGGATAAGCCCGGCGCGCCCGTGCCCGCCGACGCGGCCATTGAATTGAAGGCCGCGCCGCCGTTCGTCAGCCGCGGCGGCCAAAAACTCGCCGCCGCACTGGATGGTTTCCATCTCGACGTGGGCGGCTTTGTTTGCGCCGACGTGGGCGCGTCCACCGGCGGCTTCACCGATTGCCTGCTGCAGCGCGGCGCGGCAAAAGTGTACGCCCTCGACGTGGGTAAGGGCATCCTCGATTGGCGGCTGCGCAACGACCCCCGAGTCATTCTCATGGAGGAGACCAACGCCCGCTACGTGGCCTCGTTGCCCGAACCTCTGCACCTGGTCACCGTTGACGCTTCCTTCATTTCCCTGCGGTTGCTGTTGCCGGTGGCCCGGCGGTGGCTCGCCCCCGGCGGCACAATTGTTGCCCTCATCAAACCGCAGTTCGAGGCCGGGCGCGACCGCCTCGGCAAAGGCGGCGTGGTGCGCGACCCCGCCGTTCACCGCGCCGTGTTGACTGAAGTGCTGTCGTTTGCCGAAACATTGAAGTTGCACACCCACGGCCTCATCCGCTCGCCCCAGCTCGGCCCGGCCGGCAACGTGGAATTTCTGGCGTGGCTGGCCGAGGGGCAGAGGGCGCAGAGCGTCGAGGCCTGGGTGGCCGGAATTGGCTAATCGCTTATAATTCGTGCTGGCGCGGCATGTGGGCGCGCGCCATCTGGCATTGCGGAGAGATCATGCGACGACTCACCCTCAAGATCAGTTCGGCGGCTATATTGTTGGCGCTGGTGCTTGCCATTGTCGGCGGCGTGTTGGCCCAAACCAAAACCGTCAACTGGCAGCGCTACGACGTGGACATCACCGTGCAGACCAACGGCGACCTGCGCGTAGTGGAAACGCAGGAAATCCAATTCGTCGGCGGCACGTTCACCAGCGGCTTTGCCACCCTTCCGCTCAATCACACCGACGGCATCACCGACGTGAAGTTGTCGGAGTCGAACCGGCGCATCTACTTGCAAGACAACGGCGGCCCTTATTCGTATACCGTGTCCACCGACTCGACCAATGTCGCCATCGACTGGACGTTCCCGCCGCTGGCCGACGAAACCCGCACCTTCGTGCTGGAATACACCGTGCACGGCGCAGTGCGGCAATACGACTCGGGCGATAAACTGCAATACCTCGCCATCACCCGTGAACTGGAATTTCCCGTTTTCAAATCGATCATCACCGTTCACCTCCCGCTGGGCGGCCCCCTCATTGCCGACCCGGACTCGGCCGGGGCGCGTGTGGGCTACAACACCGCCGCCGATAGCCTGGGGGTGACCTACTACAACACCGGGGTCATTCAACCGTACGAAGGCGTGGAACTCGGCCTCGTGTTCCAGCATGGCGCAGTCACCGGCCCCAGGCCCTCGTGGCAAGCCGATTACGACCGCCAGGCCACTTACGAAGACAAGGTCAAGCCCATGATTGACCTCGGGCTGGGGGCGCTGGCGCTGGGGTTGCTGGTGGCCGTGCCGGGCGCGCTCTACTTCATGTGGTATCTGTTCGGGCGCGACCCCGTTGCCGGGCTGGTTCCACAATACATCACCGACCCGCCTTCGAATCTCCCGCCCGGATTGGCCGGGACGCTCATCGACGAGCGCGCCGATCTGCGGGATATTACGGCCACGCTGATCGACCTGGCGCGGCGCGGGTACGCCACGCTGGAGGCGCGCGAGTCGACCACCGTATTCGGCACGGCCTCGCGGTCGTACGTGCTCAAAAAGGCCGATGCTTCGGCCAAGCTGCGCGGCTACGAGCAAATGATTTACGACGCCGTGTTCGGCGGATTGAACGAGCGCACGCTCAACAAAATGCCCGACACGTTCTTCGACAAACTGGGCAGTATCGAGTCGGCCATGTATGCCGAAGGCGTGAAGGAAGGCATGTTCAAAGCCAATCCGGCCGCGGTGCGAACGCGCTATCAGGCCTCCGGCGGCTTCATCATGTTCTTCAGCGTCGTCGTCGGCTTCATTGCGGCGGTGGCCGCCAGCGGCCTTTCCGGATTCGTTGCCTGCCTGTTTGTGCCTTTCTTCCTGTTCGGCCTGGGGTTGATGGCGATGAGCGGGTCCATGCCGGTGAAGAGTCGCAAGGGCGCGACGGAGGCGGCCAAATGGCGAGCGTTCCAAAAGTATCTCGGCAACATCCAGCAGTACCGCGACGTGGCCGGGGCCACCGATCAGTTTGAGAAGTTCCTGCCCTATGCCATTGCGTTCGGGTTGGAGCAGCGCTGGGTGAATGCCTTTGCCAAAGCCCCCAACGTGGTGGTGCCTGCGCCCATTTGGTATCGGCCCATCTACATGGGCAACGTTCCCGGCGGAATGTCCGGGGGGCGGGCCGCAGTTCCCGGCGCACCCGGCGCGCCCATGCCCAACCTGAATGATATGGGCAGTGGGATGGTCGGCGGTCTCAATCAAATCGGCGAGGGCCTCATCGGCGCGCTCAACACGGCCGGGCGGTCGTTTGCTTCGCCGCCCACGCCCAAGTACACTTATAGCGGCGGGGGCAGCCGGGGCTTCAGCGGGGGCGGCGGGTTCCGCAGCAGCGGCGGCGGCAGTTTTCGGAGCGGCGGTTTCAGCGGCGGCGGTTCGCGCGGGTTCAGATAAGGATTGCAGGCGGCTATGAAATCAGGTCAAGTTGCGGGCGTGTTGTTGGTGATCGGTGCGGGGGCGGTGGTGGTGATTGGGCTGGCCGTGCTGGGCGTGTTCTCGGCGGCGGGAGGGCTTACGGCGGCGGGCTTCGGCGTCGGCGTCATTCTGTTGGCAATCATTAGCCTGCCCTTGATCGGGGCGGGCGCATTCCTGCTTGCCAAGTCGCGGCAGGAGGGGCAGGATGAGGCCGTGGTGGCCAAGCAGCGCAAGATTTTGGATATGGTGTCGGCGCGCGGGCAGGTGAGCATTGCCGACGTGGCGCTGGAGTTGAAGGCCGGCCGCGACCAAGTGCAAAGTTGGGTGTACAATTTGGTGGGCTTGGGGCTGTTCAGCGGGTACATCAATTGGAATGATGGCACGCTTTACAGCGCGCAAGCCGCCCAGTTGCGCGACCTGACCACCTGCAAGAAGTGCGGCGGGCAGGTGTCGCTGGCGGGCAAAGGGGTCATCAAGTGCCAGTATTGCGGCACCGAATACTTTTTATAGGAGCGAACAATGACCGATCTTTTTTCGAAAATCACCGGCTCGCAGAACTTGCTGGAGAAAATCGGCAGCAAGATACCGGGGTTTGGCGGGTATTTGCAGCGCGAGCAGCGGCGCACCGCCGACAAAATGCTGCGGGACACGTGCGCGGCGCGGTATACGGAGCAGTGGGATCGCATCTCCGAAATTCAGCGGCGCATGATCAACGACGGCATGATCGACCACGTAGACAACCTTGAGTCTGCCGCCATCAAACTGCGCACCTTCATCGACTCCATGAAGACTGCCTCCTACGGCTATTCGTCGTTCTTCGACGCGGTGAAGATCAACGAGGCGGAACTGGAGAAGCTTTATTCTTACGACAACGCTTTGCTGGAAGGCGTGAGCAAGGTGGCTGCGGCTATTGACAATGTGGAGGCCTCGCTCGGCAGCGACGGGCTGCCCGCCGCCATGCGCAACCTCACCAGCACCTGCGCCGACTGTGTGACCGCTTTTGATCGGCGCAAGGACGTGTTGACGGCATAACTTCGTTGTTCCCTGTGGTTCCGGCGCCCCGGGCGCCTGGAAAACCCAGGCATACTAGAAAACTCTGGAGGACACCCATGGCTCGCATTTTTGATGTGATCGAATATCCCGATGAAATGCGGAATGAGATCGTGCACCGCTTTCCCGAGAGCGGGGCGGGCGATTTTCAAATCGGCTCGCAGGTGATCGTTCGCGAAAGCCAGAACGCGGTTTTCTTCCGCGATGGCCGCGCCCTCGACACCTTCACACCGGGGCGGCATACCATCACCACGGCCAACATCCCGTACGTTCGCGATTTTATTGGCCGCGCCTTCAACGAGCGCTCGCCCTTCACGGCGGAAGTGTATTTCGTGGCCGTCCGCGAGTTCGCCGACCAGAAATGGGGCACGCCGCAGCCCATCATCGTCAAGAACGCCGGCGTGGGTCTGGGCGTGGCGCTGTTGCAGGCCTTCGGCTCCTATTCGTTTCAGGTCAGCAACCCGCAGCAGTTCGTGGCCCAGATTGTGGGCGCGCAGGGCGCGTACACCACTTCGGACATTCAGGGGCGGTTCCGCTCCATGATTTTGTCCAAGGTGCAGGATTTGCTAGGCGAACTCGGCACCAAACAGGGCAAGTCGGTGCTGGATTTGATTGGCCTGACCGAGGAAATCGGGGCCGGGGTGCGGGCTAAAGCGCAGGATGACTTCCGGGCCATCGGCATCACGCTGAAGTCGTTCTACATCGAGAGCATCAAGCCCTCGTCCAAATCCGCCGAGGAGTTGCGGGCCATGGGCATGCTGGACATGCAGACCTACATGCAGCTGCAGGCCGCCGACGCCATGCGCGATGCGGCGCAGAACCCCGGGGGCGGCGCAGGCCTCACCGCGGGCATTGGCGCCGGGTTGGGCATCGGCAACATTATGGGCCAGGCCTTCCAGGGCGGTATGCAACCGCCGCAACCGGCCGGAGGGCCACAAGCGCCCACGCCGCCGGCTGCCGGCCCCACGCCCGAAGTGATGAGCCCGGCGCAGGCCGCTACCTACCTTGGGGTTGCCGAGGCCGATGTAGTGAAGATGATCGCCGACGGCCAAATCAAAGCCAAGCAGATCGGCAGCCAATATAAGATTGCCAAGAAAGTGCTCGACGACTTCCTGGCTTCGTAACCGTGTCCCTTCGGACCTTCATCAATGCGCGCGCTCCGGGCTAATGTTGCCCGGGGCGCGGCGTTGTTTCAGGAGACGCCGCGTATGCCGACCACTGCCGCCACGCCCATTCGCTCCGCGCTGTTTGTCGATTTCGACAATATCTACATCAACCTGCTGAACCTTGAAAACAATGTCGCCATGCAATTCGCCTCCAACCCGGACCGGTGGCTGGACTGGCTCATTGCGCAGATGCCCGTGGACCACATGGGCGCCGAAGGCTCCACCCGCCGCGTGCTGATCCGCAAGTGCTACCTCAACCCCGAGTCCTTCCGCACCTACCGGCCGTTTTTCATCCGCGCCGCATTTGAAGTGGTGGATTGCCCGCCGCTCACCGCTCGCGGCAAAACCAGCACCGACATCCACATGGTGATGGACATTCTCGACGCTTTGAACCACCCGACGGATTTCAACGAGTTTATCATTTTGTCGGGCGACGCTGATTTTACGCCGGTGCTTTTGCGCTTGCGCAAGCATGACCGCCGCAGTGTGGTGGTGTCCACCGGCTACATCTCCCCGGCCTATAAAGCGGCCTGCGACTTTCTGGTGACGCAGGATACGTTTGTCAACGAGGCCCTGGGTGTGGTGTTGGCCGAAGAGGAGGCCAACGGCTACCACGACGAGGGCGAGGCCCCCCTGGCCCCGACGGCGCTGCTGGGCAGGATGGCCGCGCGGTTGCACGACGTGGCCCAGGCCCCCGAGGGTATATTGGCGAACGAGCTGCCCGGGGCATACAAAGAGTTCCCGGAATTCAGGCAAAGCAATCATTGGCTGGGCTACTACTCGCTGCGGAGGCTTACGGAAGCCGTGGTGGCGCAGCGCAGTGATCTGGCGATTGTGGAGGAAGATCCGTGGCGGGTGGCTGCCGTCGACAATAGCCGGGCAATGCCGGTGGAATTGAGCGCCGCCCAAAGCGCGCCAACCGATGAAGAACCAACCGCCGAGGGCGAGCCGCCCGCGCCGGCTGAGTTCGGCTCCGACGACGATGATAAGGTGAAGCTGGCCATTGCCGCCGCTGTGCAAGCGATCGTGACCGAGTCGAGCGGGGCCGTTCCCATGGCTACTCTGGCGCAGGCTGTGAACAGGCGCTTTGCCGATAGGCTCTCGCACACAGACTGGCTTGGGACGGGGTCATTCAAGGGTTTGCTGGAATCGCTGGATTTGGGCGAGATTGAAATATCCACGGCCATGTCGGGGTCGGTGTATGACCCGCGGATTCACAGCCGGCCCAGCGGCGCGCCCGGGCGCGACCCGGCCCAATCGCGCGCGGCAGACGACGCGCCGCTGAGCGCGTTCGCGGCCCGGTATGCCGACCTGGCGCCGCTGGCGCGAAAGATTCACCAACTCACCGACACGCCGTATCTCATGCCGGAACACTATGCCCTGCTGCTGCGCGAGCTGGCGCGGGAGATTAGCGAGCGCGGCTACCAAATGACCCGCACGTCGCGCACGGTTCGCGATCGCTGCGTGGAAAAAGGAGCGCCGATCGCGCGCGCTCACGTGAATTTTGTGCTGACGGGAATTTATTACGCCGGATACCGGTTTGGGGTGAACCTGCCTGAAACCCCGGAGCGGCTAGGCGACGTGCTGGTGAACAACACGATCAACCTGTGCCGCACCGCGCAAATGCCGGTGGGCGAAACCGAGGCGGCTCAAATCCGGAATTGGATTGTGGGCGCGCTAAGCAACGGTAACGGAGGCGGTTAGTAGTTCACCAAGTTTGGATCGCATAGTCGTAGCCTAGCCCCTTGTGGGCGGCGCACGCGCACAAGGCGCTAAGCTACACAGCGTTCTAACATTGGCGGACTACTAGCCTATTCCAGCGCCGTCGCGGCCTGCCTCACGGCGGTGCATACGGCATCCACTTCGGCAGCAGTCAACTCCGGGTACATGGGCAGGCACAGCAGGTCTTTGGCAAACTGCTCGGTTACCGGCAGGCTGAGGGGCGGCGAGTCGGCGTAGGCGGGTTGCAGGTGAATAGGCACGGGGTACAGCACCGATGCGCCCACCCCGAGCGCCGCGAGCGCGTCACGGAGCGCATCGCGTTTGGGATGGCGAATGGTGTACTGGTGATATACGCCGCCCGTCGGCGGCAGCCGCACGCCCGGCAAGTCCGCAAAAGCCGCGTTGTATGTATCGGCGATGTACATGCGGCGGGCGTTGTCGGCGTCGAGGTGGCGCAGCTTGACCCGCAAAATGGCCGCCTGCAATTCGTCGAGGCGGCTGTTGCTGCCGTGAATCTCGGACACGTATCGCGTGCGCCAGCCGTACATCCTCAATAGCCGGACGCGCGCGGCGATGTCGTCTGAATCGGTGACGACCGCGCCGCCGTCGCCCAATGCCCCCAGATTCTTCGTCGGATAAAAACTGAAGGCCGCGGCTGCGCCCAACGACCCCACGCGCCGCCCCAGCGCCATCGCGCCGTGGGCCTGAGCGCAATCCTCGATCACGGTGGCTTGCCGCTCGGCAGCCAACCGCAAAATAGCTTCCATGCGCGCCGGGTGGCCGTAAAGATGAACCGGCACAACGAACATGCCGGGAGCAGTGAGCGCGGCTTCGAGGGCGGCGGGGTCGAGCGTGTATTCGTCCGGCAGGATGTCGAGCAGGAGCGGCTGCCAGCCCGCTTCGGTGATGGCCGCCACCGTGGCCGTGGCCGACATGGACACGGTGACGCCTTCCGCGCCGCGAAAGGGCACGGCGGCTTGCACGGCCAGCCGCACGGCGTCGGTGCCGTTGGCAACGCCCACGCAATGCTTCACCCCGATGTAGGCGGCGAACTCGGCCTCGAACGCTTCCACCTCCGGGCCGAGTATGTACCAGCCCGAGGCCGTGGCTCGGCGGATGGCGTCGTCGATCTCGGTTTGATGTGCGCGGTACGAGGCGAGGGGATTGGCAGTGGCTATCATGGGATTAGGTTACGAAGTCGATCGGGCGCGCATATGTTCCCGCCGCACCACCAGCTTCCACCACAGGTGCCAGAGTTGAATGGCGGTGCGAAAGAGGCGCGGGAAGTTGAAAAACTGGCTTTTGCCATAGGCGCGGTGGTAGTGATGCACGGGCACTTCGGCGAACGTGTAGCCGTTGTCCTGAAATTTCTTGATCATCTCCAGGCAGATAGCGCCCGTATCCGACTCCAACGGCACGCGGTCGAATATCTCGCGCCGGATCAGCCGGAAGTCGCAATCCACATCGCGCAGCTTGAAGCCAAAGGCAAACTTGACGAAGTAATGATAGATGCGCCCGATGATGATGCGGTGCAGCGGATCGTGGCGTTCGATTTTGAAGCCGTTCACGATGTCCACGCCCGGCGCGAGCGCCTCCACCAGCGCCTTGATTTCGTGCGGGTCGTACTGGGCGTCGCCGTCGGTGTAAAACAGCCACTCCTTGGTGGCGCTGGCGAACCCGGTGCGCAGCGCCGCGCCGTAGCCCCGGTTGCGCGGATGGTGGACGAGGCGCACTTTGGGGTACACCCGCGCCAGCTCCTCCAGCACTTCGGCGGTGTAATCGCTGCTGCCGTCGTTGACCACAATCACTTCGTAATCGTCGGTGATGGCGGCCAGCGTGCGTAGCGCGGTGATGACCATGCTCGGAATCGTGCCGCCATCATTGTAGGCCGGGAAGAATGCGGAGATGCCGGAGGGGCGCATGGGGGAAGGATGAATGCGGAATGCGGAATGATGAATGGCCGCTTTGCGTGGCAAATGACAGTTGCGGATGACTAATTGCCAACGACCAACGACCAGCTACCAGCCACCAGCCACCAGCCACCAGCCACCAGCCACCAGCCACCAGCCACCAGCCACCAGCCACCAGCTACCAGCTACCAGCTACTAACGACCAGCAACCAATCAAGGCCGACGGGCGAGGGCGAAGAGGCTCACGCCCACGGGCAGGTCGAAGCGGGCCAGCCACTGCGCTTCCAGCGTCAGCACAAATTCCAGCAGCCGGTTAAGGGCAGGGGGCGGCAGTTCGACATCGGTGGTCTCGTGCGCGCCGGTGATGGTTTGCAGGGTGCGCCGTAGCAGCACCGGCAACGCCAGCAGCGTGTTGGCGTAGGTCACCCGGCGGGGCAGGAACCCCGCGGCCTGCAATTTGCTCCGCAGCTCGCGGGCCGAATAGCGGTGGCGCGTGTGCACTACGGTATCGTGCGCGCCGCGCAATGGTTCCAGCGCGGGCACGCGCACCAGCAGCCAGCCGCCGGGGCGCAGCACCCGGACGAACTCGCGCAGGGCCGCATCGTCGTCGGGCACGGCCCGGTGGTATAACACATCGAACGAGGTCACCACGTCAAAGCTGCGCGGCGCAAAAGGCAGCCCTTGCACCGAGGCCCGGGCCAGGGGCGAATTCGTCGCCCGCGCGGCATGGGCCAGCGCCAACGGATGAAAGTCAATTCCCACGGGTTTGCCAAAACTCGCCAGCCGCGTCAACATCCCCCCCGCGCCGCACCCGGCATCCAACAATTGCAGTCCGGGGGCAGTGCGGCTCACGCCTTCCGCAAGTAAGATCAGACTGATGGTCGCCATGCCCCTGTACCACCAGTGCCGCGCTTCGAGCCGCGCAATGTTGTCGTATTCCGAAGCGTCCATGCTCGCGCGGGGTGGACCGGCTTAAACCCCCAAGGCGGCGTTGAGCACGGAGATTTGCTCGGGCGAGAGTGTGGGGCCTTTGGGCAGCTTACGCAGGTATTCTTTGAACTGCTTCACGTGCACGGCCGGGATGGGCGCATCCTTCGCGTCGATGACCGCCTTGGGGTTGTAGAACACGATGATGGCCTGCGTGGGGGGGATGTCGCCGCCCACCTTCTTGGCTAGAAACTTCGCCAGCGTGTCCACCTCGGAGGCCGCCTCGGCGTTGGGGTTGCCCAGCCCCTCCTGCCCGAACAGGCTCAGGAAAATGTTTGCGCCCTTGTGCTTCCACCGCTTGCCGTCCCACAACAATTCGCCCGACTGAAACTTGGGCACCAGCGCGTACACGCCGGAAGGGCACACCAGCACGTGCGGCGCGGGCAGGCGATAGTGGTACAGGATGTATTTGTCGTCCATCCCTTTGAGCGCGCCTTCCAGCGATTGATCCGGGCGCGGCGCGCGCACAAAACGGTTGGAGTAGTAAATGCCGACGTTGGAAAGGATGAACCCGATGATCAGCGTGTAGAACGGAATGAGCTGGTATTCCGGTTCCTGCTTGAAAAGCGAAACCAGCAGCCCGCCGATGAGGATGACCAGACCGGCAGTGGCGGAGTATTTGCCGATGGCGGCGTTGCGAGCGATGAGTTTTTCGTTCGTGATGAGGCGCATTCTTATCCTTCAAACTTGCTTAATACCAGGCACGCGTTCTGGCCGCCGAGGCCAAACGAGTTGGACATGGCAATGCGGATGTCCGCCTCGCGGGCGGTATGGGGAACGTAGTCGAGGTCGCACTCCGGGTCGGCATTGTCCAGATTGCGCGTGGGATGCACGATGCCTGTGGTGAGCGTTTTCATACAGGCAATGGCTTCCAGCGTGCCGGAGGCCCCCATGGGGTGGCCGATCATGGATTTGGTGGACGAGATGAGCAATTCCCCGGCGTGCGCCCCGAACACCTTTTTGATGGCCATCGTTTCCAGCGGATCGTTGATGGGCGTGCTGCTGCCGTGAGCGTTGATGTAGCCCACCTCGGAGGGGTCGATGCGGGCGTTCTGCAGCGCCCATTTCATGGCGCGGATGGCGCCCTCGCCCGACGGATCGGGCTGGGCCACGTGGAAGGCATCGGATGACGCGCCCTGTCCGAGCACTTCGGCGTAAATGCGCGCGCCGCGCGCCTGTGCGTGCTCCAGCTTTTCCACCACCACCACGCCGCAGCCTTCGGAGAACACAAAGCCTTCGCGGTCCCTATCGAAAGGCCGCGAGGCCCGTTCGGGGGTGTCGTTGAAGTGGATGGGAAGCGCGCGCATGCCGGAGAACCCGGCGATGGCGAAATCGCCGATGAGGGCCTCGGTGCCCCCGGCCAGCATCACGTCCGCCGAGCCGCGCCGGATGACTTCGGTGGCTTCGCCGATGACCTGCGTGCCGGTGGCGCAGGCGACCACGAGGCACATGAGCGGGCCGCGCGCCAAAAACGTGCGCGAGACGTGATGGGCGGGCATGTTGGGGATGCAGGCGGTGACCGCAAACGGGTTGGCGCGCACCGACCCTTTGCGCCGGAAATCGTTCACCGCTTTGTCGGCCTCGTCGAACCCGCCGATGGCCGTGCCGATGAGCACACCCACGCGCTCTTCGTCGACGAGCGGCAGAACCAGGCCCGCGTCCGTCACGGCCTGCTGTGCGGCAGCGATGGCAAACTGCGAACAACGCGCCATCCGCCGGGCCTCTTTGGGATCGATGTATTGGGCCGGGTCAAACCCGTCCACCTCGCCCGCCACCTGGCAATCGAATCCGGTGGGGTCGAATTGCGTGATGCGTTTGATACCGTTGCGGCCGTTCGACAACCCGTCCCAAAACGCATCCACGCTCAGGCCCAGCGGCGTGATCGCGCCGAGGCCGGTGATGACGACTCGCGTGCGTCCGTCGTTACTCATCGATGGCTCCCGCCGGTCCGGCTTCAGAAATCTGATCGGCCAGTTCGGCGCGGATGGCCTCCACCATTTTCTCTTGCACGGCCACGCGGGCCACGTTGATGGCGCTGCGCACGGCGTAAGCATTGGAGCGCCCGTGCCCCACGATGACAATGCCATCCACGCCCAGCAGCGGCGCGCCGCCGACTTCGGTGGGGTCCATCTTTTTGCGAATGGCGCCGAAGGCCGGGCGCACCAGCAGCCCGCCCAGTGTGGTGAGCGGGCTTTTGACGATGTTCTCGCGAATCATGTCGCTCATGAACGAGGCCACGCTCTCGCTGGTCTTGATGAAGATGTTGCCGGTGAAGCCGTCGGTGACCACCACATCGGCTTCGCCCGCGTAAAACTCCTTGCTCTCCACGTTGCCGATGTAATTGAGTTTGCTCTTTCGCAGCAACGCCACCGACTCCTTGACCAGCGCATTGCCTTTGGAATCTTCCTCGCCATTGGACAACGTGGCTACTTTGGGATTGCTCACCCCGAGCACTTTGTTGGCGTACACGCTGCCCATGATGGCAAACTGAAACAGATACTCGGGCTTGCAGTCGGCGTTGGCCCCGATGTCAAGCATCAACGCCCGCCCCTTGCGCGTAGGCAATGAAACAGTCAGCGCAGGACGCTTGACACCACGAATACGTTTGAAGATAAGCAGACCATTAGTCAGCGCGGCGCCAGTGTTACCCATAGTCACAAAGGCGTCGCCTTGGCCTTCTTTGACCCAATGCATCCCCACAGCCATCGAGTTTTCCGCTTTTTGGCGCGAGGCAAACGCGGGCTTGTCGCCCATGGCGACGACGTCTTTGGCGTGCACGATGGTCACTTTGGCGTCGGGCGCGTCTTTCAGCTTCGCGTCGAGCAGAGGGCGCAAGCGCGCCTCGTCGCCGGTCATGATGATTTCGTCGCCGAATTCGCGCGCGGCCATCACCGCGCCTTCAATTTCGGGGTCGGGGAATTTATCGCTTCCCATCGCGTCGAGAACAATTCGCATTAAGTAACTCCTGAGAGTGAGTTCGGCAGGATTCTACAGGATAGGGAGTTTTCTGTCTATCAACATTTCACCGCAGAGGCGCAGAGTTCACGTAGAATTCGCTGAGATTCAAGGACAAATTCTCTGCGATCTCTGCGCCTTCTCCGCGTCTCTGCGGTGGCTCACTTCCCCAATGCCATCTTCACCGCCGCGTAAGCATCCACGATGCCGTTTCCGATTGCATCGCGGCCGTTGTCGCCGAAGCAGCCGCCTGCCGTGCTGCCCGTGTACGGTGTGGCCGTGTCGCGCAGGATTTGTTCCGTGCGATCGATGTCGCCAATGAGCGCCGGGTTGGCCGACCACATGAGGGCCACCACGCCCACCACGTGCGGCCCGGCCATGGACGTGCCGCTCAACCGACCGTACGTGTTATTCGGCAGCGACGAAAACACGCCCACGCCGGGGGCGGCAATATCGGGTTTGTTGCGCCCGGAGCCGTCAACGGTCACCGGGCCGCGACTGCTGAAGCCGGCGATGTTGCCCGTGCTATCGATAGCGCCCACCGAGAAGGCGGAGTCGTACAGCGAGATGGGGTCGGCAATGGTGCTGCAGTTGGGGCCGTCGTTGCCTGCCGAGGCCACCACAAAAATTCCGGCGGCGCGCAGGGCGTCCACGGCGGGGCGCAGGGCGTCGGGGTCGCAGCCCTCGATGGGCGGGCAGCCCCACGAATCGTTGAGCACGTGCGCAGCGAGCGAGGGCTGGCCATCTTTGAACGGGTCGCCGCGTTGCGGAAAGGGCGCAAGCATGAATTGCATGCAATCCAAATACAGGGCCGGGTTGCCGAGGTTGCGGTTAAGGTTCACGCACGCCATCCACTGCGCGCCGGGAGCCACGCCGATGCCGCGCCCGCCGAGAATGGTTCCCAGCGTGTGCGTGCCGTGGCCGCCTTCGTCATTGGGCGAGCGGGTGCCGTCCCACGGGTCGTACCAGTTGTAGTCGTCGCCGCCGGTGCGGCCTCGGTAGCCGTCGCTCAGGGCGGGGTGGCTGCCGTCCACGCCGGAGTCGGACTGGCCGACGACGAAGCCCTGACCGGTGACTCCGAATTCGGTCCACACTCGGTCTGCGCCGATCATTTTGATGTTCCAGCCGGGGTTCTCCGGTGGGGCCGAGTCCGGGCCGGGGCTGACGGGAATGGGTTGGGGCAGGGGCCGCAGGTGCGGACTGTCGAGCACGCGGTCAACGTCGGGGTGTGCCGCAAGGTAGAGGCGCAGCAACGGGCCGCCATCCACTTCGATGGCGTTGACGAGGTAATAAGGCGTGTAACCTATTCGCAGCGTGTCGAGCGTGTGGCGCAGGTCGGCCTGTGTGGTGTTGGCGTGAGCGGTGAGGGTGGTGTAAACGGCCGTGAGCCGTTCGGTGCGGTCGGCGACTCTCGCGGCGGCGGAAACGTCGGCCTGATTTTTGAGGATGACAAACAGTTTTTCGCCGTAGAAGCCGGGACGGCCCAAAGTGAAGAAGAGGGCCACGGCCCCGATCCACGCCGCCACGGCGGCACCCAGCAGCAGAGCGCGGGGCAGGGCAACGCGGCCCTGCACACGTCGGGCGACCCAGAGGCCGGCCCCGACCACGAATCCAATTGCGGCGACGATCAGCCCGGCTCGCGCGGCCCATGACATGATCTCATCCCCGCCGAGCAGGATGGTCAGTTCGGAGGGGTCGAAGAAGAGGAGCGGGCCGGCGGCGGCGAGTCCGATGAGCAACCCGGCGGCGAGCGGGGTTTGGGCTAGTGCCATGGCAGCGAAGGCAAACGGCGGGAGGATGGCGAGGAGGAACAGCTGGTTACCACCGAAGCCGAGTGTTGATCCTAGGAGGGCCAGTGTGACGCCGAAGCCGAGGCCGTTGAGGAGGAAGTTACCGGCGGTGGGCGACAGTAGCAGCGCGGCCAGCAGGCCGAGGGCCAGCGCGACGGCGAGGTTGAGCACGGTGTCGCCCGGCGAGCCGAGCGCGCCCAGCGCGATGAACGGGTAGAGAGCGATTGCACCGGCGACGAGGGCGGCGGCGATGGGCGCGGCGCGCACCGGGCGCGTAGCGGCGTTCAACTGAGCGCCCCCGCGGCTGAGTGTGAGCCGGGCGATGATGGCCAGCGTTGCGGCGAATACGATTTGGAGGATCGCGCCGAGTTGGTTTTGATGCCACGAGAGGAAGTGAAGGAGGACGGCGGGGAAGGCCAACAGGGAGGCGATGAGCCACGTGCGGTAGATGGGGCGGAAGCGCGGGTCGCGCGAGGCAAAGGCCGGCAGGCCGAAGAGGGCTAGCGAGACGAAGCCCTGCACGACCGGGCTGAGTTTATCGACCCAGGCGAGGAAGTCGAGGCTGATTGAGGCTTGGGCGATTTGCCCGGCGTACCACGCGACCAAGTGGTAGCCGAGGAGGCCGCAGGGCAGGGTGAGACCGGCGGCCACAAAAACGAGCACGGCGGCGGCGGATCCTTTGCGGGATACCGGGGGCACGACGGGATCGATGGTCATGCTCAGTTGTCGGAGAAAGGTTTGTTATCGGATGGGACGCGGGCGATGATGGCGTTGAGCAGCGGGATTTCGCTGCGATAAATGGCGCGCTCCTCTTCGAGCAGTTCGATGGTGTCGGGCAGGGTGAGCAGTGTTTGCTTGGTGCGCGGGGGCGCTTGCAGCACAATGGCGGCGAGGTAGGCCAGGGCGAGCGGCTCTTCAGGCAGGCGCTGCACGTCGAACGGCGTCTCGGTGACTTTGGCCAGCATGGTCATATACCTCGACAGCCACGGGCGCAACCGGCGGGCGAGGTCGGCGCTGGCCACCGGGTTGGGGTCGGTAAAGGGATAGTTTTCAACGATGGCTGAGAGGTACGGGCGGCGGTGATGGCGTAGTTCCAAAATGCGGAAGCGGTCTTGCCCGGCGGTCTCGATGTTGAAGCGCCCGGCAGACAGCCGTTCGACGCCGGTGATGCGGGCGCTGGTGCCCACGGTGTGGGGGGTGGCTTCGCCGCCGACCTCCGAGCCGGAGCTGATGAGCACCACGCCGAACGGGCGGTGGCCGCGCAGGCATTCGGTGATGAGACGTTTGTAGCGCTCCTCGAAGATGTGCAGCGGCAGCGGCATGCCGGGAAACAGCACGGTCTGCAACGGGAAGAGCGGCAGCTCATAGGGGGCTGATGATGCGGCAGGATTCATTGACAAAGGAAATTGGTTGGGTATAATGACGCGCGATGCCCTGAAAATGCGGGATTAACGCGGTCGTGCTGGAATTGGCAGACAGGCATGGTTGAGGGCCATGTGTCGCAAGACGTGAGGGTTCAAGTCCCTCCGACCGCACTTGTAACGTCAAACTCCAAACTCCAAACTCCAAACCTTCAACTTCAAAGCCAAGTCTGCTGATTTCGCTGAAACGCCCTCAGCCGCTTCGCGTCAACCTACGTCAGCGCCTCGGCGCTTCTCTACTCAGTGCAGGATTTGGCTGAGGAATTGACGCGTGCGTTCTTCGTGCGGATTCTGGAAGAAGTTGGCGGGCGACTCGCGCTCTACGATCGCGCCGCGATCCATGAAAATTATTTCGTCGGCGGCGTTGCGGGCGAACCCCATTTCGTGACTCACGACCGCCATGGTCATCCCCTCTTTTGCCAGCTTCAACATCACGTCCAGCACTTCTTTGATCATCTCCGGGTCCAGCGCCGACGTCGGTTCGTCGAACAGCATGATTTTGGGATTCATTGCCAGCGCCCGGGCAATGGCCACGCGCTGCTGCTGGCCGCCGGAGAGCTGGCCGGGGTAGGCGTCGGCTTTTTCGGGGATGCCCACTCGTTCCAGTTGTTCGTGGGCGACCCGCCTGGCCTCCTGCTCGCCGCGTTTCCGGACAATTTTTTGAGCGAGGGTGATGTTGCCGATCGCGGTCAGGTGCGGGAAGAGGTTGAACTGCTGAAATACCATGCCCACTTCGGCGCGGACGGCGTTGATGTCTTTGTTGTTGTGCGTCAGCTTGATGCCGTCCACCCAGATTTCGCCGCTGGTGGGAGTCTCGAGATGATTGATGCAGCGCAGGACGGTGGATTTGCCCGATCCGCTGGGGCCGATGATCACCACGACTTTGCCCGCGCCGACCGTGAAGCTCACGCCGGCCACGGCCGGGATGCCGTGAAACTTTTTGACGAGGTCGCGAATGACGATCATCCCGACGGGCGGGGCCGCTTCGGGGGAGGGCGAGGAACTGTCGGGTTGCATAGTCATAGGTCAAGGCCTTTGTAGAGACGTTGCGCGCTTCGCGAACGTCTCTACTCTAGCGGCGGTGCGCCGATAGTCTTGTTTCGAGCGTCCGCACGCCCCGCGAAAGCAGGACGGTCATGGTGAGGTAGATAAAGGCCAGGATGCTGTATGACTGGAAGAACAGGAAAGTGCTGGCCGCGTACAGTTTGGTTAACTGGGTGATGTCCTCGACGCCGAGGACGGACACCAGCGAAGAATCCTTGAGCATGGCGACGAAATCGTTTCCGAGCGCGGGCAGGACGCGGCGAACCGCCTGTGGCAGGATGACGTAACGCATAGCCTGCACATAGCTCATGCCCAGGGCCCGGGCGGCTTCCATCTGGCCTCTCTCGATGGACTGGATTCCGGCGCGGAAGATTTCGGACTCGAAGGCGCCATACGCGACGGCCAGACCGATGATCACCCGCAGTTCGTTGGAGATGTTGCGGGTAGAGACTTTCGCCAGCGCGGCGCCAAGAGCGGTCTCAATACCCAACCGGCCACCCAAACCGTTGATGCCCGTCACGAGGAGCGGGACGGCCACGAAGGCAATGTACATCAACAGCACCAGGATTGGGACGCCGCGCACCACCTCCACGTAAAATGAGGCGATGTTCAGAATGACTCTGTTGCTGGAAACCCGCGCCAGGCCGACAAACAGGCCGATGATAACGGCCAGGAAGTAGGCCGACAACGTGACCCGGATGGTGACGCCGATCCCGGCGGCAATCGCGCCGAAGATAACCGACATCCGCTGGTTGGTGACGACCTGGAAGACGACCACCAGCCCGATCAGGATGGCGACGATTAACCACCAGGGCCAGTCGGCCATGCGTTCCAGCCCCGGCGCGATGCGCGACTGGCGTGATGGGTCGAGTGAGAGGCGTCGCTCTTCGGCCATGGAGTGTCCTTGAGAGGGGCGGGCTAACGCGGCGGCCAGAACGAAGCCTGCCGAGGTATTTCTCTCGGCAGGCTCTTGGGTGACATTCGATCTATTTGTCGGTCAGGAACCACTTGGCGTAGATCGCGTCGAGGGTGCCGTCGGCCTTCATGGCGGCCAGGGCCTGATTGACTGGATCGAGCAGGTTGCTGCCCTTGGGGAAGACGAAGCCCAGTTCTTCGCTGGTCAGCGGTTCACCCACCAGTTTGAGCTTGTTGGGGTTGGCGCCGATGTAGCCTTCCCCGGCGACGTTGTCCATGACGGTGGTGTCAATATCGCCGTTGAGCAGGGCCTGCACGATCAGGCCGTATTGGTCAAAGGCCACCACGTTGTCTTCGCCAAACAACTCGACCGCCAGATCGTAGTTGGTGGTGCCGGGCTGAGCGCCCGCCTTAAAGCCGGCAATGGCTTTCAACTCTTCGGCGTTCGCGAACCGGCTCTCGTCGGCGCGCACGAGCAACTGTTGCGACAGTTGGATGTACGGCGTGGAGAAGTCCACGTGCTGGGCGCGCTCGGCGGTGATGGTGATGCCGTCGGCGGCGATGTCAAACTCGGCCTGCCCGGTTCCGCCCATCACGGCCACAATCGAGTCCCAACTGGTTTGCTCAAAGGTGGGCTTGCAGTTCAGCCGCTTGCAAGCGTCCGCGAACAGGTCGTAATCGTAGCCCACGGCCTTGCCGGTCGCCTCGTCGATGAAGTTGAACGGGTTGTACGCGTTTTCCACCGCGATGCGGATTTCGCGGCCCCCCAGATCGGGCAGGCCGCCGGCCGGCGCCGCCGTTGCGGCCGGGGCAGCCGTGGTGGCGGCCCCGCCACAGGCCGCCAACAACAACGCGGCGGCAACGAACACTGTGATCATCCAATACGATTTTTTCATTTTTCTCCTCCTTGAGATTTACGGCGATTATAGCACCATGAGCAAAACGCGCCTGGTGTTATCCAACCCAGTCAAACGTGCGCGTGACCGCTTTGAGCCAGCCCCGGTGCAACTGCTCGCGGCGGCGAGCGGGCATGGCCGGCCTCCACATTTTGTCCTTGCTCCAGTTGGCGCGTAGGTCGTCCAATTTGCTCCAGAAACCCACCGCCAGTCCGGCGGCATAGGCCGCGCCCAGCGAAGTAGTCTCGGCCACCGTGGGGCGGATGACCGGCACGCCGAGAATGTCGGCCTGGAACTGCATCAGCGTATCGTTGTGCACCATGCCGCCGTCCACCTTCAGCGCCTTCAGTTTCACTCCGGAATCTTTATTCATCGCGTCCAGCACCTCGCGGGTTTGGTAGGCCGTGGCCTCCAGCGCTGCGCGGGCAAGGTGGCCTTTGTTGATGTAGCGCGTGAGGCCGACGATGGCGCCCCGGGCATTGTTCTTCCAATAGGGCGCATACAATCCTGAAAACGCCGGGACGAAGTAGATGCCGCCGTTGTCGTCCACCGTTTTCGCCAGTGCCTCCACCTCCGCCGAACTCGCAATCAGCCCCAGGTTGTCGCGCAACCATTGCACCAGCGCCCCGGTGACGGCAATGGAGCCTTCGAGCGCGTACACGGCCTTGCCGTTGCCGATCTTGTACGCCAGCGTGGTGAGCAGCCCGTTCTTGCTTTGCACCGGCGCCGCGCCCGTGTTGAGCAGCATAAAGCAGCCCGTGCCGTAAGTGTTCTTCGCCTCGCCCGGCGCGAAGCACGTCTGCCCGAACAGCGCGGCCTGCTGGTCGCCGAGGTCGCCCGCCACCGGCACTCCGGCCAGCGCGCCCGTAGCCAAAGCATACACCTCGCTGGAGGCTTTGATGGCTGGCAGCATGGCGCGCGGCACGCTCATGGCTTTGAGAATATCGTCGTCCCAATCCAGCGTTTTGAGATTCATCAGCATGGTGCGGCTGGCATTGGTCACATCGGTGACGTGTATGCCTCCGACGGGGCCGCCGGTGAGATTCCAGATCAGCCACGAGTCGACGTTGCCGAAGAGCAGTTCGCCCTTTTTTGCGCGGGCGCGCGCGCCGGGCACATTGTCCAGTATCCATCGTATTTTGGGGCCGGAGAAATACGTCGCCAGTGGCAAGCCCGTTTTGCGCCGGAAGCGGTCCTGCCCGCCCGCGCGAGCGAGCCTGTTGCAGAAGTTGGCGGTGCGCGTGTCCTGCCACACAATGGCATTGTACACGGGTTGGCCAGTGACCCGATCCCACACCACGATGGTTTCGCGCTGGTTGGTGATGCCCACGGCGGCAAGGTCCGGGGCGGCGAGGCCGCCCTTGCTCAGCGCCCCGGCAATCACCTCTTGCGTGCGCGCCCAAATCTCCAGCGGGTCGTGTTCCACCCAGCCGGGCCGGGGGAAAATCTGCCGGTGTTCCTTTTGATCGAAAGCGACCACTTTCCCGGCGCGGTCAAAAATCATGCAACGGGTGCTGGTGGTTCCCTGATCAATGGCAGCGACAAAATTCGGCATCGGCTCTCCTGGCGATCAATGGTGATCGACCCTGGGCTTGATCTCAATCGTCTGAAACTCGCGCACCAGTTCCACAAACCGTTCCACGGTCACGTCGAACATGCGCTTGCCGAACTCGGCGGTGGCGGCCCCGGCGTCGCCGCAAATGCCCTCTTTCGAGAAGCGGCTCCACCAATCCTGCCAGGCGTAAGCGCTCGGCTCCGGGTAATCCCAGTTGAAATACTTGAGCTTGCGCTGGCCGATGTCGCGGTAGGCTTTGTCCATTTGTACCCGGTCCGGGTGCAAGTGCAGCATCATCGAGGTTTCGTATTCGCAGGCGTGGCCCACACTGCCGGGGCCGCCCTTGCGCTCGGCGTTGAGCACGTCGGCCACCAGCGAGGGGTCTACGGCGGCGTTGACGGTGGTGCTGGCGCACACCACGCCCGTAGCCAGCACGCACTTGCGCGCCGCCAGATCGCAAATGGAATGGTTGGAGCCGTGGCCGTTGACGATGAGGATGTGGGTGAAACCGTGCCGCGCCACCGAGATGGCAACTTGCGACAGATAGGCCAGGGTGGTTTCAATGTCCACGGCAATCACGCCGGGGAAGTCCATATGATGCTCGTCCAGCCCAAAGGGGATGGTGGGCAGCACTAGCAAGTCGCCGGCGGCGCGTCCGCCGCAGGCGGCTAGCACGCCTTCCAAAATGTCATTGTCGGTGGAGAGCGGCGTGTGCGGGCCGTGGTCTTCCACCGCGCCGATGGGCACGGCCACCACCGGCTGGGGCTTGCGGGCAATAGACGCTTTCATTTCGGGCCAGGTCATGCGGTCGTATCGCCATTGAATCATAGGTGTCCTCGGTTCGTATCTTCTCAAAATTGTGGGGGCGAACCTGTGTGTTCGCCCAGGGCAGACACACAGGTCTGCCCCCACCCCAATTTATTGAGATGATGCCTCGGTTCGGGTGAATACTTGAGGCGTGAGTCGCGATCCGTTAATTACGGCAGGCGATGAGCGCCGCTCAACGGTTTGAAGCCCTCGCCCAGCGCCTCGTGCGCTACGCCGATGACCACAAACGCCTGCGGGTCGGCTTCGTGGATGATTGCCTTGAGTTGCGCCACCTCGGCGCGGCTGACGACGCAAAATAAAACTTGTTTGTTTCGCCCGGAGTATAGCCCGGTTCCGGGCCAGGCGGTGATGCCCCGCGCCAGTTCATCCATGATGTGCCGGGCCACGGCCTCGGGCTGCTCGGTGACGATCGTGGCGGTGCGCGCCACATCGGAGCCTTCGAGGAACAGGTCGGTGGCGACGCCCCAAACATACAGGGCAATGATGGCGTATAGCGCCTGCTCCCAACTGAAGGCCAGCCCGGCCACCATTACCACTACCGAGTCGGTGTACAGGTAGCTTTGCGACAGCGAGATGCCGTAGCGCAGCGACAGCAGCCGCGCCAGAATCTCAGTGCCGCCGCTGGTGCCTTGCGCCCGGATGACCAGCCCGGAGCCAATGCCGCCGATGACGCCGCCGTAGAGCGCGTTGAGCAGCAGATCGTGAGTCAGTCCGGCGCGGGGCAGGAGCAGTGTCAGACTATCCAATCCGACGGAGAATACCACTGAGGCGAACACTGTGCGTATCAAGAAACGCCGCCCGCCCAAATAGCGCCAGCCCAGCCAAAACAGGGGCAGGTTGCCTGCCAGCACCATCATGCCGATGGGCCAGCCGGTGAATTTATTGACGATGAGCGCCGCGCCGCTCATGCCGCCGGCCGCCAATTGCGCCGGGATGAGGAACAGCACCATGCACGCGGCCTGCATCATCGCCCCCACAAAGATGATCGCGTAGTCTCGAACCTGCGCCAGTTTCATAGGGTGAAAAGGTATCCGCGATTCGGAAAGATGTCAAGCGCGGCCGTTCGTCGGTCTTGGCCTGACAACCCACCGTTCGGTGCTACACTCTTGGAATGCGCCACTTCTTCTGCGCCTTCGCCCTGTTGCTGTGCGCCTGCGCCTCGGCCACGCCACCGGCGCCGCCACCTTTGGATACAGCGATACCCACGGCGACCCCGACGGAAACGGCGTCCCCCGCGCCGCCGCTCACGGCAACCGCGCTGCCGACTTCGACCACGCCGCCCACGGCGACGATGCGCCCCCCGCCGCCGAAGGTTCTCATCATCTCCATTGACGGCCTGCGACCCGACGCGCTGCTGAAGGCCGACGCGCCCAACATCATGGCGCTGGCGCATCGCGGCGCGTACACATGGAGCGCGCAGACGATTTATCCGGCGGTGACGCTGCCCGCGCACGCCTCGATGCTCACGGGCTACCCGCCGGAGGCGCACGGCATTTTGTGGAACGACAATGCGCCGGGGCACGCGCCCATTAAGGCGCCGACGATTTTTTCGGCGGCGCACGCGGCGGGCTTGCGCACGGTGATGGTGGTGGGCAAACAGAAGCTGGAGCAGTTGGATATTCCCGGCACGGTGGACTCGTACGTCTTTGCCAGGTTTGGCGACCCCGGTGTGGCCGACGCGGCCATTGAGGAAATTGGCAAAGGGTTCGATTTGATGTTTGTGCATTTGCCGAACACGGATTACTTTGGGCACACCGATGGCTGGATGTCACCAGCGTACATTGCCGAGTTGACGCCCACTGATGCGGCCGTGGGGCGCATCCTCGCTGCCTTGCCGCCGGATACGATTGTGATCCTCACTGCCGATCACGGCGGCCACGACAAAGTGCACGGCGCGCGCATTGCGGTGGACATGACCATTCCGTGGATCATCGCCGGGCCGGGCGTGTCCGCCGACCACGAGATTGCCGCGCCCGTGAATACGATGGACACGGCGGCGACTGCGGCGTACGTGCTTGGCTTAACCCTGCCGCCGGATGCGGCGGGCGCGCCGGTGCTTGAGGCGTTGGGTAGTCCGTAGAGGCGTTGCAGCGTCCCGGCCCACTGCGCCTCGGCGTGCTATACTTCGTTTCATGCTCTCGGTGTTATTGCTTGGCGAACCGCAGTTGCTGCTCGACGGCCGGCGCCTGAACATCACGCGCCGCAAAAGCCGCGCGCTCCTCTACACTCTCGCCGCCCGCGCTCAACCGCTCAGCCGCGACACGCTGCTGGCGTTGTTTTGGCCGGACCTCGACCGCGCCTCGGCACAGCAAACCCTGCGCACCACACTGCACGGATTGCGCAAGAGTCTCGCCTCGGCAATCTCCACCGACGACAACCACATTAGGTTGGCCGCCGACACCGACGTGGACGTTCGCCGTTTTGAATCGGCCCTTGCCGCACCCTCGCCCGATATCCAGTCACTCGCCGCCACGCTGGCCCTCTACCGTGGCGACTTTCTTTCCGGCTTCAGCCTGCCCGACGCGCCCGAGTTCGAAGATTGGCTCGGCGGCGAGCGCGAGCGCTACAGGCGGCTGGCGGTGCGCGGGCTGAGCACGTTGGCGCGGCTGAACGAGGCGCGGCGCGATTACGCCGCTGCGCTCGACGCACTGGACCGCGCGCTGGCCTTTAACGCCTTGCAGGAGGATTTGCAGCGCGACTGCATTCGTCTGCATTATCTGGCGGGCGATAGGGCAGGGGCGATTCGTCGCTACGACACACTGCGCAAATTACTGGACGAAGAAATGGGCGTGCCGCCCATGGCCGAAACGCGCGCCGTGTATGACGCCATCATTAGCGACCGCGCCACCGACCTAAGCGGTCCACAGGCGGGGGCCTCGCACGTTGCACAACCCTTTCCGTTCTCGCCGGAGAACCACCTGCCCGCCGCCGACCTACCGTTTACGGGCCGCGCCGGCGAACTGCGCTCGCTACGCGAGATGCTGTCGGCTCGGGGACACGTGTTGGCAATTGTCGAAGGCGAACCGGGCATCGGCAAATCGCGGCTGGTGGGCGAATTCATTCGCGCCTCCAACGCCCTTGCGCTCACGGGCGCGGCGCACGAACTGGAGCACGGCCTCCCCTATCTGCCGATCATCGAGGCTTTGCGCAGTTTGCAGTCGCGCCCCGATTGGCCTGCCCTGCGCGCCGAGGTACGCGCCCACGTGCCGCCGGTGTGGCTGGCTCAAGCCGACCGGCTGTTGCCCGAACTGGAAATTGCGGACCCGGTGATGGGGCAGGCCGCGGCCTCGCCCGATGAATCGCGGCTGTGGGAGGGCATCAGCCACTTGCTATTGGGATTGGCGAGACAACACCCTGTCGTCCTGTTTATAGATGATCTGCACTGGGCCGACTCGTCCACATTGGCTCTGCTGGGCTACCTGGTTCGTCGGGGAACCGCAGCGCCACTGCTGTGCCTGGCTGCTGTGCGGCCCGTTGCGCCCCGGTCGTCTCTGGCGGCGTTGCTGCAAACCCTCACCCGCGAAGACCGACTCTTGCGGCTGCCGCTGCCGCGCTTGACCGCAGACGACATTTCACGCATCGCCGAACGCATCAGCCCCGCCTTTGCCGTGCCGCTGGCCCTCTGGCTTGCTCCGGCTTCCGAAGGCAACCCCTAGGTGTTGGCCGAACTCATTCGGCATGCGCGCAAGAACGGCATCCTGCTGCCCGACGGCACACTCAACTTGCCGGCCATCTCTGCCGCGCCGATCGTCCCGCAAACAATTTACAGCCTGGCCGAATCGCGGCTGGCGCGGCTCTCCGAATCGGCGCGGCGCGTGCTGGATGCCGCGGTGGCAGTGGGCCGCGTATTTGATCTGGACGTGGTGGCCCGCGCGGCGGCGCTCTCGGAAACCGCTGCGGTGGATGCTGTGGACGAATTGCGAGCGGCGGGTCTAATCATTCCGCGTAGAGACGACCCGCCGGGTCGTCTCTACCGCTTTGACCACAGCCTGACCATGGAAGTGGCCTACCGCGAGGCGGGCGAGGCCCGCCACCGGCTGCTGCACCGGCGGGTGGCTGAAGCTATGGAAACGGTGCACAGGCATCATACTGATCAAGTGGCGGGGCTGATCGCCTCGCATTTCGTCGAGGGCAATGTCCCCGACCGCGCGGCGCCCTATGCCTTCCGGGCCGGGCAACTGGCGGCCGGGCTGGCCGCGTGGAGCGAGGCTATTGGCTTTTTCCAGCAAGCGCTGGCGGCGGAGCTGGACGACCCGCGACGCTATCAAACACTTATGACGCTTGGTGAGGCGCGCTTCCGGCTGGGCGAGTTGGCGCGAGCTTCCGAAGACACTCGCGCGGCGTTGACCCTGGCACGGGCCAAGTTGGGCGCCGCCGAGGCCGATGCAGCCCGGATGGCGCTGGGCCGCATGCTGCTCAACCAGGCGCGATACGCCGAGGCCATTGCGCTGGCGCAAGACACGCTGGCGCAGGCGGACGAAGCCTTTGCAATGGAAGCCGAAATACTATGGGGTACCGCCCTTTCGTTGGAGGGGGCCGACCTGGGCGCGGCGGTGGAACATTTGCAGTGGGCCGAAGCCGTGTCGGTGGCGCAGGGCAAGCTTGCCGGCCTATCCCAAATCAAATTTGAACTTGGCAGTATTGCGGCCCAACAGGGCGACCTGCCACGGGCCGTGGCGCTGTATCGCGAGGTGCTGACCGTGGCCCCCGCCGGTGTGGAAGGGGAACAGTGGCGCGCGCTGGCCAACAACAACCTTGCCTACCATTTGCACCTCATGGGCGAAGAGGATGCCATGGTGCACGGTTGGGCCGCGCTCGCTTTGGCGCACGAGATTGGCGCGCTCGGCATTGAGCCGTACATCTATTCCACCCTCGGCGAGATCGCCATGGCGGCGGGCGACCTCGACGCGGCGCAGCAGTGGTTTGCCAAAGGGCTGGAACTGGCAGAACAGTTGCAGCACCCCGAACGCATTGCGGGCCTGACGGCCAACCTGGGGCTGGTGGCCCAGCGGCGTGGCAATACCGCGCTGGCAATTCACCGCCTTTCGACCGCGCTGGCCCGCGCCGATTCATTGGGCACACGGCATCTCGCGGCGCAAATCCGGCTTTGGTTGGCGCCGCTGCTGCCGCCCGCCGAAGCCCGCGCGCGGCTGGCCGAGGCCCGCGCCATCGCCGAAAGTGGCGGCCGCCGCCGTCTATTGGCCGAGGGCGATCGACTGGAGGCCGCGTTGCCCCGCGATCCGTAGCGCCAACGTCGTTCGCTGCCTGTCTTCTCCCGCTTCCCCAATCTGTTTACGCAAACGTTTACGCCCCCGCTCACGAGGGCGTTACGGTCATCTCCTATAGTGTTGCCATACAAGAAAAACGACGCCGCGTTTGCGCGGCATTCATTCACTAAGGAGAATACAAAATGTCCTGGATTATTGATGCTCCACACACCCGCGCCGAGTTCGCCGCCCGCCACATGATGATCAGCAACGTGCGCGGCCAGTTTACCGATGTGACCGGAACGGTGGAGTTCGACGCCGCCGATCCCGTTCGCTCGTCGGTGGAAGTGCAGATCGGCGCGGACAGCCTGCTGACCCGCGACGAAAAGCGCGATGCGCACCTCAAGTCGCCCGACTTCTTAAACGTCGCCGAATATCCCACCATCACCTTCAAGAGCAAGCGCGTCGAAAAGCTGTCCCCGACTCAGGGCCGCATCATCGGCGACCTGACTATCCGCGACGTGACCAGGGAAGTGGTGCTGGATGTGGAATACGCCGGGCAAGTCAAGGCTCCGTGGGGCGCCGAGTCTGCCGGGTTCACTGCCTCCACCTCCATCAACCGCAAGGAGTGGGGCCTCAACTGGAACGTGGTGCTGGAAACCGGCGGCGTGCTGGTGGGCGACATCGTCAAAATCAACATTGAGCTGGAAATTGTCAAGCAGCCCGATGCCGTGTCGATGCCGCGCGTCGAAGCCGTGGGCGCGTTGAACTAATACGGCTCTGCCGTATTTTGTTTACGGGCAAGAATGTTGGGAAGTAGATTCCCTTCTGACGCGCAGCCCAAGACAGCACCGGCCCGGAAAGAATGTCATCACTATTTCTGCCTCAACAGCCGCGATGAATTGGCCAGTACCCCTAAATCCGGCAGTGATTGCGCGGCGGCGGCCAGGATGGGCGGCAATAACCCAAACGCGGCCAACGCCAGCCCCACCAGATTATACACGGCGGTAAAGGCAAGATTCATCTTTACGACCCTCATCGTCCGGCGGGCAATCCGCAGGACTTCCGGCACCAGCGTCCAATCCTCGCGCATCAGGGCGACGTGCGCCGCTTCGATGGCGATGTCCGTCCCCGCCGCGCCCATAGCAATGCCGATGTTCGCCTGGGCCAGCGCGGGCGCATCATTTACGCCGTCGCCCACCATAACGACGGTGTGGCCTTTCGCCTGGTAGCCTTTTACCACCGCGATCTTGTCTTCGGGCAACAGATTGGCGCGATAGCGCACGCCGAGTTTTTCGGCGAGCGCAGCGGCGGTGCGTTCGTTGTCACCGGTAAGCAATTCAATGTGTCGGATGCCGAGCGAGCGCAAGTCGGCCAGCGCGGCCGGGACTTCGGGGCGTAAGGTGTCGGCGGCGGCCAATACTCCGAGCAAGTCTTGCCCCAAGCCCGTTGAAGAGTCGCCATCTCGGGCGAGGAATAGGAGCGTCTTGCCCTGCGCTTCCAACTCGGCGGCGATGGGGAGCGACTCCGCGCCGGGGATGAGGCGGCGATTGCCGAGGGCGACGAGGTTTCCATCGACACGGGCGCGCACGCCGTGGCCGGGAATGGCTTCAAAGTCTCGTGGTTCAGTGAGTGTAATGTTCTGAGCGCGAGCAGCGTTGCGCACGGCTTCGGCCAGCGGATGTTCCGAGTAACGTTCGGCGGATGCGGCCAGCGCCAGAACATCCGAAGCGGGCAGGCCGTTGAGCGGAATCACGTCGGTGATTTGGGGCTGTCCGAGGGTGAGTGTCCCGGTCTTATCCAGCAAAAGCACATCAGCGCGGGCCAGTGACTCAATGTATTTGCCCCCTTTGATGAGTAAGCCGCGCTTCGCGCCCGCGCCGATGGACGCCAGCATCGCAATGGGCGTAGCAAGCGCAATGGAACACGAGCACGCCACGACAAGCACGGCGGCGGTCGCCAGCGGGTCGCGTCGAATAATGAACGTGAGCGAGGCGATCCCGGCCACCACCGGCAGGTAATAGGCCGTGAACTTGTCGGCGAAGCGCTGCACGTCGGCGCGGTGCGCTTCGGCTTCTTCCACCATCTTCACCACGCGCCCGAATGTGGTGTCTGCGCCGATGTGTGTTGCCTTCACACGCAGGCTGCCCAGTTTGGCTATTGTCGCCGCGAAGACTTTCGCGCCGGCGCCGGCCTCGACGGGCATGGACTCGCCGGTGATGGCGGCCTGGTCTACGGTGGCTTGTCCGGCAATGACTTCTCCATCCACCGGAATCTTTTCGCCGGGCCGGACGATGACGGTATCGCCCACGCGCACTTCGGCAATTGGCACTTCGCGCTCTTCGCCCTCTCGTTCAACACGGGCGGTTTGGGGAGCCATCGCCGTCAGGTCTTTCACGGCGCGGCGGGCGCGCTCGGTGGTGAAGTTCTCGGTGTAGTCGCCCACGCGCATGAAGAACACGACGACGGCAGCCGTCGCCCATTGCCCGACGGCCAGCGCCGCCAGCACGCCCAGCGTCATCAGTGTGTGCGAGGTGACCTGCCGCTTGAGCGAGGCGCGGACGACGTTGCGAAAGATGGGCCAACCGCCCGCGATGACGATGCCCAGCCCAATCACAAACGGCACCCGCTCGGTGAGTTGCTTGAACAGCCCCAGCCACTCGCCGACAACGATGATGAACAGCGCCGCGCCAAACACGACGGCCAGGAATGTCACAATGCGGCGGGTGAAGTCGCCCAGCACGGGCGTGGTTTGCGGCGCAGAAGCGGCGGTCTCCGGCACCGAGTAACTTCCGGCGCCGGCAACCGCTGAGCGAATAGTGGGCATATCCACTTGTGTCGGGTCGAGCCGGATGATGGCTTTCTCGGAAGACAAGAAGACGTTGACGGTCTCGACGCCGGGCAGGGCGGCGATGGCGTGTTGGACGTGCTGGGTGCATTCGGCGCAGTCCATGCCCTTGACGGGGACTTCGAGGGTTTGCAGGTTAGCCATGCTTTGATCTCCTGGGGAGGTTGTAGCGCGTGCATTCGTATACGCCCCGCGCCACGTCGGCCAAGAGCGACTCGGCCAGCGCGAGCAGTTCAGCCACGCGGTCGTCGCTTAGGTGATAAGTGACGTAGCGGCCCTCTTGCTCGGCGACGACCAGGCCGCAGTCGCGCAGACAGCCGAGATGGTTGGAGACGTTGGACTGCGAGAGGCCGGTGGCCTCCACAATTTCGCTCACGGTCAGCGGCCTATCTCGCAAGGCCTCAAGAATCGAGAGTCGCGACGGGTCTGAGAAGCCGCGAAAGAGCTTGGCTTGTAGGTCAACGGCGGTGGCTTTAGCAGTCATCAACACTCGTGTCACCTTGTATCAACATATCAGTATACGCTGATATGATAACCCGGAAGAAATCAACCGTCAAGAGGCGGAGATTCGGCATTATAATCCCCCGATATGAGCGATCACACTCCGCATTCTCACGATGCACACGAACAGCCGCACGGCGGGCACGATCACGATCACCACGATCACGAAGACAAAAAAGGATGGGGCGATCGATTGCGTCATTTGATCCAGCCGCATGGGCACGGCCATCACGCGGCGGCGCTCGACCCGGCGCTATCCACGGCGCGCGGCATCGGCGCGCTCAAATGGTCTCTGGCCGGTTTGCTGATCACGGCGCTCTTTCAGGTCGGCGTGGTGGCGATTAGCGGCAGTGTGGCACTGCTGGCCGACACGGCGCACAACTTTTCGGATGCTCTGACGGCCATCCCGCTCTGGCTGGCGTTTGCGCTGGCCCGCCGCGCCCGCAACAGCCGCTACACCTACGGCTATGGTCGCGCCGAGGATCTGGCCGGGGCGCTGATCGTGCTGATGATCTTCGGCAGTGCGTTGGTCGTGTTCTACGAGTCGATCCAGAGAATCGTTCATCCACAGCCGCTGAGCAATTTGGGCTGGGTCGCGGCGGCGGCCGTCGTCGGCTTTCTGGGCAACGAGCTGGTCGCGATTTTCCGCATTCGCGTGGGGCGCGAAATCGGCTCGGCGGCGTTGGTGGCCGACGGCCTGCACGCGCGCGCCGACGGCTTCACTTCGCTGGGCGTGCTGGCCGGCGCCATCGGCGTGTGGCTGGGCTTTCCGCTCGCCGACCCATTGATCGGCTTTGGGATCGGCCTTGCGATTCTGATAGTGGTTGGGAGCGCGGCCCGCGATGTGTTGGGCCGGATGATGGACGCCGCGGACCCGGCGGCGGTGGAACTGATCGAAACGGCAGCCCGCTCTGTGCCGGGTGTGCTGGAGACGCACGACGTCACCCTGCGCTGGCTCGGCCACCGCCAGCGTGGCGAACTTCACGTCACCGTCAATTGCCGGTTGCCCACCGTCGAGAGCCATCGCATCGCCGAGGAAGTCCGCCATGCGCTATTTCACAAGCTGCCGGCGCTGGCGGAGATCACCGTCCACGTTGACCCGTGCGAATGTGACGAGGCGGTGGACTATCACCCGACCGCGCATCACACGGGCGCTACCCGCGCCGCCCCCACACGATAAGGGCCGCTCCGACGTGTGAAACCCCCGCGCCGATCCAACCCCAGCGATCGGGGGCTTGCCCATCCTTGTCACCTTGGCAACTGTTTCGAAGGCCATTATGACGCTCGCCCCCTTGGCCCGTTGTACCCCAACAACCGTAGGGCATTGAGCACTACCACAATCGTGCTGCCCTCGTGGAAGATAATGGCAACGCCGATGCTCGTCCAGCCGGTAAGAGACGTAATCACCAGCAACGCAATCACGCCCAATGAGACAATTAGATTCTGCTGAATGATGGCGCGAGTCGCGCGCCCCAACCCGACGACAAAAGGCAACTTCGAGAGATCGTCGCCCATCAGCGCCACATCGGCCGTTTCCAACGCCACGTCGGTGCCTGCGCCGCCCATCGCAATGCCCACTGTGGCATTTGCCAGCGCGGGGGCGTCGTTTACGCCGTCGCCGACCATCGCCACTTCGCCGAACTCCGCTCTCAGGGCACGAATGGCTGTCACCTTGTCTTCGGGCATCAAGTCGGCGCGGAAGGTGCTGAGGCCGACTTGTTTGGCGATGGCGATCGCCACGCGCGCGTTGTCGCCGGTAAGCATGATGGTCTTCGACACGCCAATCCGTTTCAGGGTCGCCATCGTGGAGGGGGCTTCGGCGCGCAGGGTGTCGGCCACCGCGATCACGCCTGCCAGTGCGCCGTTGACGGCGACCAGCATGATCGTCTTGCCTTCCCCTTGCAGGCGTTCAATGTGAGCGCTACCCTCATCCAAAACAGAAACATTCGACTCGGTCATCAACTTGAGATTGCCAATGAGGACGGTTTGGCCGTCAACGATTGAACGCAACCCGCGCCCGGCGAGCGACTCCACATCGCCAATGACGGGCAATGCCAACCTTCTGCCTTGCGCCGCGCGCACCACCGCTTGCGCCAGCGGATGCCCCGAACGACTCTCCACCGCCGCCGCCAATGCTAACAATTGTTCATCCGTACCGCTATGCGGTGGGGCGGTGTTGTTCATTGAGACGAAGTCGGTGACTTCCGGTTGCCCATGCGTAATAGTGCCGGTCTTGTCAAAAGCAATGGCTTTGAGACGGCCCAGGTTTTCGAGATGGATGCCGCCTTTCACCAACACACCGTTGCGGGCCGCTTGCGCCACCCCGGCCAGAATCGAAGCCGGAGTGCCCAGCGCCAGCGCGCACGGCGAGGCGGCCACCAGCAGAGTCATGGCGCGGATGAACGAGACTTGAAACGGCACGCCGAACAGCGGCGGCAGGATGATGAGCAAGGCCGTGACGATCAGCACGGCAGGCACGAACACGCGCTCGAACTTCTCGACCGTCTGCTGGGTGGGCGATTTCTGGGTCTGCGCCTCTTCCACCATCTTCATCACTCGCGACAGCGTGCTGTCTTTTGCCAATCGAGTCACTTTGACTTCCAGCGCGCCTTCGCCGTTGACGGAACCGGCAAACACTTGATCACCCGCCGTCTTATCCACCGGCAACGACTCGCCGGTGACGGGCGACTGATCCACGCCCGACTGCCCGGCCAGCACGGCACCGTCCACCGGCGCGCGCACGCCGGGCCGGACGATGACGACATCATCCAGTTGCAATTGCTCAACGGGCAGTTCAATCTCCTGGCCGTCGCGCTTGACCAACGCAGTCTTGGGCGCGAGATCGGCCAGGGCGCGAATGGCGGCGCGGGCGCGGTCGAGTGCGCGTTCTTCGAGCGCATGGCCGAGGCTGAAGAGGAAGAGCAAGAGCGCGCCTTCGGCCCACTGGCCCAACAGGGCCGCGCCGATGGCGGCCATCACCATGAGCAGATCGGTGTCGAAGTGCTTCTCCTTCAGCGCGTGCCAGGCGTGTTGTGCAATGTTCCAGCCGCCGAAGATATACGCGGCGATGTAGAAGCCGAAGGCGGCAACAGGCAGCAAGCCGAAGAAGGTTTCACCCACCCAACCGGCGAGCAGGAGCAGGCCGGAGATCAGGCTGAAGAGCAGTTCACGGTTTTCCTGATACCAACTTCGCAGGCCGACAACCGGGACGGTGTAACCGAGCGACTGCACACGCTTTTCAATTGCGCCGGGCGAAGTTTTCTGTGAGTCAAATTCCACCCGCATCTTCTGCGCGGCGTAATTGACGTTCACAGCCAGCACGCCTTCCATGCGGCCGACGCTGTGTTCAATCACCCGCGCGCAGTCGGAGCAATCCATTCCCTCAACGGTCACAACGTCGTGATGGTAGCGATTGGCAATCTGCGCTCCGGCCCGCTCGGCCAGTCTCTTTACATCAACCAACGAGAGCGCATTGGGGTCATAGTGCAAACAGAGGGCCACCGGTTTCTTGGCGCGTTCCAGGTGGGCGCGAGTCAGGCCCTTTTGGTTCTGCATCGCCGTTTCCAGCCGACCGAGACATTCGTCCCGGTCGTCTTCAATGCCGGGCAGAAGGAGAGGAATTTCAAGTTCAATAGTTGTTTCTGGCATGGTTTGACTCCAAAGACAATGAACAGTAGCGGGCGTCAGCCATGCCGGACATGATCCAATCCCTGCTTGAACAACGCTACAACGTGATCGCCGTCCAGCCGATAAAACACCTGCCGCCCCGATTTGCGCGCCCGCACCAGCCGCATCTGCCGCAAGCCGCGCATGTGGTGCGACACCGCCGACTCACTTACATCGGCGGCTTCTGCTAACGCGCTGACGTTCTTTTCATTGCCATCCGCCAGCGCCGAGATGATACGAATGCGGCTGGTGTCGCTGAAGGCGCGAAAGAGTTCGGCCAGTTGAGCGGCGGCGCGCTCGTCGAGGGCGGCGGGTTTAGCGGGGCGGGTGCGAGGCGGCATTAGGGTAATATATGAACATATATTCAGACGTTGCGCGATTATAGTTGCGTCCCCGGCAATTGTCAAACAGGCGCGCCACACGCTACAAAGGCTACCAGAGCTTTTCCAAACTCGCCAGGTCACTCCGTGTGGTAGACTTCATGCTCGCCGCGGCGATGGCGTTTTGCTTCGAGGAATCTTAAGAAAGGAACGACCAATGACAAAAGCACCTGAGTTGGGCATTGCCCTGCCGCACACCGGGCTACATGCGACGCCGGAGGGCATCGTGCAAGTGGCGCAGGAAGCCGAGCGCCTGGGCTACGAGGCGGTGTGGGTGCTGGAGCGGCTCCTACGGCCCACCGCGCCCATCCCGCTGCCGCGCGGCGGATTTGGCCCGATGGCGGATGTGTATGCCACGGCCTACGAGCCAATAGAAACCCTGGCATATGTGGCCGCCAGGACCAATCGGATCAAGCTGGGCACCAGCGTGATCGATGCCCTGTTCCACGTGCCGGTGGCGTTGGCGCGGCGGCTGGCCACGCTCGATCAACTGAGCGGCGGACGGGTGATTGCCGGGCTGGGGCAAGGCAGCAACGCGCCCGAGTTCGAAGCGGCCAACATTCCCATGAAGCGACGCGGCGCCGGCCTGGAAGAATTTGTGGCCGCCCTGCGCGCGACGTGGCGACCGGACCCGGTGAGCTTCAAAGGGCGTTTCTACAGCATCCCCGAGTCGGATGTGTCGCCCAAACCGGCGCAACCGGGCGGGCCGCCCATTCTCATTGGCGGCATGGCGCCGGCGGCCATCGAACGCGCGGCGCGCATCGCCGACGGATTCAACCCGGTGGGCATGTCGGTGGAAATGCTGCAACCGGCCATTGCCGCCTTCCGCAACGCGGCCAAAGCGGCGGGTCGCGACGCCGAGGCGTTGAAAGTAGTGGTGCGCACCAACGGCCTCGCCATGGGGTCGAACCGCCCGTTGCTGTTGGGCACGGTGGCCGAAATGGCCGACGACCTCAAGCGGCTGAAAGAGATCGGCGCGGATCACGTGTTCATCGATCTCAATTTCCGAAAGACAACCGTCGCTGATCAGCTAAAGTACCTCGGTCAACTGCGGGAAGCCGCGAGCCTATGACGACCACGCAAAGGGATGGCATGGCCAAGCTTAAAAGCTGGATCGACACGCTGCGCGGCAACTTCTCGCCGCTGCGCATCCCGAATTTTCGCCTCTACATGTCGGGGCAGGCAGTGTCGCTGGTGGGCACGTGGCTGCAAGTCACCGCGCAAGGTTGGGTAGTGTGGCAACTCAGCCACTCGCCGGCGGCGCTGGGCATTGTGGGCATGCTCAACACGCTGCCCATTTTGCTGCTGGGGCCGTGGGCGGGCGTTTGGGCCGATCGGCTCAACCGCCGCCGGGTGCTGATCGGCACCCAGTCGGTGGCGATGACATTGGCCTTCTTACTGGCGATTCTTACGCAAACGGGGCTGGTTCAACTGTGGCACGTGTATGTGCTGGCCACTTGCCTCGGTATCGTCACCGCCATCGACTTCCCGGCGCAGCAGGCCTTCATCGGCGACCTGTCGGGCATGTCCGAGGTGCGGCGCGCCGTGAACGTAAACGCCATGGTGTTGCAGGTGAGCCGCATGCTCGGGCCGGCGCTGGCCGGGGTGGTGGTCAATTCGCTCGGCGCCTCGGTTGCGTTTTGGCTTAACGGCCTGAGCTTTTTGGCGGTCATTGCCAGCCTTGTCGCGGTGCAGTCGGCGCAGGCCGTGCGCCACGAGTCGGGGCGTTCGGCGCTGGGCGAGTTCGTCGACGCGCTGGGGTTTGTGCGCCGGCAACCGCGCTTGCAAGATTTGATCTTCTTCGTGATCCTCGTGACTTTCTTTGGACTGGCCGTGTTGAGCATCATGCCGGCCGTGGCCAGCCAGATGATGCAGGGCGGCGCGGACACGTTGGGGCTGCTGCTCGCCATGTCGGGCGCGGGAGCCTTGGTAGCCACCGTGGCGCTGGTTCCCATCGCGCAATCGGCCCGCAAAACGGGGCTGGTGGTCAGCGGCGCGGTAATCTGGATGGGCGTGTGCTTTGTAGCGGTTTCTTTTTCGAGCGGGTTGTTGCCACTGGCACTGCTCGGGGTGTTCTGTTTTAGCCTCGGCGCGCCCGTGGTCATCACGATGGCGTTGGGCTTGTTGCAGGTGCTGGCCCCTGCCGGCATGCGCGCGCGCATCCTGAGCTTGTTCGTCATGGTGAGCTTTGGCATGCAGCCCATTGCCTCGCTGTTGATTGGCTACAGCGCGAGCGCGCTGGGCACGCCCCTTGCCATCCGCATTAACGGCATCGGCCTGATTTTGGGCGGGCTGGCGGTGCTGCTCACGCGCTCCGGTTTGCGTCAATGGGAAGCCAATCGGGCGGTGGCCGCGGCTGAATCGGGCAGGGGGTAACGGCGGCGGCACAGGGGAGGGACGTGCGCCAGGGCGATGATGGGCGCAGGCCGGTTAATCCCCTTTGCCGTTCTGGCCGAAGGCTTGTAAACTAAATGGCACAGGAGAATCCCCATGTCCGCCAATTTTTTTCGCTCAACCCGCCGCGTGGCGGCGCTCGCTTTGCCGGCCGCGCTGTTGCTGTCGGCAGCGGCTGTGTTCGCAGCCGCCGCGCTCAAGATCAGCGTTGACCCCTATACCAACGTCACCAGCCAGCATCAAACGCAAGTGGAGCCGGACTCGTTTGCCTATGGCTCCACGCTGGTGGCCGCTGTGCAGACCGGCCGCTTCTACGATGGCGGCGCGTCCAACATTGCGTGGTCCACCTCCGCCGACGGCGGCCTGAATTGGACGACAGGCTATTTGCCCGGGATCACAAAATATCAGGAGGGCGGCCCTTATGATCGCGTGAGCGATCCGGCGGTGGCCTACGATGCCCGGCACAATGTGTGGATGATCTCGTCGTTGGCGATCACCGAGTCGCCCGTCCGGGGCGCCGCCGTGCTCACCAGCCGCTCTACCGACGGCGGCCTCACGTGGGGCAGCCCGGTGACCGTGACTGCCGTGGGCGACGTCGACAAGAATTGGATTGTCTGCGACAACCATGCCGCCAGCGTCTACTTCGGCAACTGCTACACCGAGTGGGACGATGTGGGGGCTGGCGGGCGCGTGTTCATGAGCACGTCGTCCGACGGCGGTCTCACGTGGGGAGCGCGCACCCCCACGGTGAACAATGCCGGCGGCATCGGCGGCCAGCCGGTGGTCCAGCCCGACGGCACGGTGGTCGTGCCCATGAACAGCTCGTTCCAGTCGTCCATCCTCGCCTTCCGCTCCACCGATGGCGGCGCAACGTGGACTAAGCCGGTCACGGTGTCTGCCGTCAGTTCGCATCGCGTTGCCGGCAACTTGCGCACGTCGCCGCTGCCTTCGGCGGAGGTGGATGCCACGGGCAGAGTGTACGTGGTGTGGCAGGATTGCCGTTTCCGCATCCGGTGCAAGACCAACGACATTGTGATGAGCACGTCCACTGACGGCGTGTCCTGGACGGCGGTGGTGCGCATTCCCATCGATATCAGGCAAAGCAGGGTCGATCATTTCATTCCCGGCCTTGCGGTAGACCCCGCCACGGCGGGAGCGGGGGCGCATCTCGCGCTGACCTACTACTATTACCCCAACGGCGCGTGCAGTGCGGCTACCTGCAAACTGTCGGTGGGGTTTGTGTCCTCTGCCGACGGCGGGGCAAGCTGGACCCGTCCGCAGCAGCTGGCAGGCCCTATGACTCTGAGTTCCATCGCCTCCACCAGTCAGGGCCGCATGGTGGGTGATTACATTTCCACCTCTTTCTCCGGCGGCCTGGCCTATCCGTTCTTCTCTTTTGCCAATGCGCTGGCAGGCAGCGTATTCGATCAGGCTCTGTACACGACTGCACCGGGCATTGCCATGAGTGAGGCGCTTGACGGCGCGGCCACCGTGGCCGTGGGCAACGAGCAGCCCGTCCCCAACGCCCAATCCGATCGCCCTGAGGCGCAGACGATTGTGACACAGCGGTAGCCGCTGACAGCATCTTTTCGCACAGAGGGTCGGAGGTGCAACACGCACCTCCGACCCTCTGTGCTGGCGCGCTTGATTTGCGCGTAGGCAATGAATCTAAACACAACAACCACACACCCAAACAACCCAAATCAACCCAAATCAACCCGATAACTACGAATCAAGTTGCAGCAAAACCCGCACCGGCTTGTCGCGCAGCGGGTAATACCAGCTCAATAGGGTGGAGAGATCGGCTTGATCGATCAGCGCCAAGCTAGGTGAACGCAGCATATCCAGTGCATTCAGCGTTTCGCCACACCACACTGCCTGTAAAACGACAGCCTGCATAACGACTCCCTGCCGAATCAGTCGATCGCCCGGTTTCGCAGGATCAGCCCCATCCACAAATGCCAGCAGATCAGTACCGTTAGCAGGTTGGCCCATCAACGTCACGCCGCCCATCGTATCGACAAATTGAGCAACAGCCTGCCGGTCATACACAATAGCGCCAAGAGCCTTCTCCAGCGCGTAGGGGTGCAACAATGTTTCCGACACGCCAGTAACCGGATCGAATTGGTCCCGAAACTGCTCCGGCGGCAGCCCGATAAGCTCCAGCCTGGCATGGTTATCCGGCACACGGATGAGCCACACCGCTTCCACCTGAGGCGTCGGCAGTTGCATCGAGTTAACCTCGACCAGCACATACACCGAGTACACCACCGGCTGCGGCAACGGCACTTGCGCCACCCCGTGGAGGCGACGCCACTGGCTCGCCACAAGATACGTGAACATCGCGCCTATAATGATCCCGCCCACCAAAAACAACAGGCAACCGGTGAAACGAGAAGCAGGTAAATTACGGGCGCTCATGGATTGGTGAGTGGTCCCAGTCGAGGGCTCCAATTGGGCAGGACGTGCACATCGGTCAGCGGCGCCACTTCGGTGGGGCCGGCGATCACCAGCGCGTTTTGGCGCAACTTTGCCAGCATCAAAAACGCCGGCCGCGCGGACCAGTCGGGCCGGATGAAACTATATGCCGCCGCCGTTGCCGTTGCCCCAGGGCCAGTTGAGAAGTTGAAGTTGTAGAGAAACACTGCGCCCACATAGGTTTGGGCCTGGGCTTGCGCCAGCGCTCCCACCAAATACACGGCTTGCTGCTCCTCGGTCACGTCCGCGGCATATTCCATGCCCGGCACAACAGTTGGAGTCGAGGCCCATCCCGCCGAGGTAATCCACAACGAGTGGCCGGCATCGCCGTTGGCTACCATCACCTTTCGCACCTGCTCGTAATGCCGAAAATAGAAACTCGAATGCCCCTTGTAAGTGGTAGTTGCCACACTGGCCGACTCGGGCGAATCCAGCGCCGGGTTGTTGTAGCCATCCACCCGCACGCCCAGCGCGTCGATATATTGCGCGACCCCGGCAGAATACATGCGTTGATAATACACCACATCGTCAATCGCGTTAACGCCATCATTGGCGCCCGTGGGAGCCAGACCCCCGGAAATAATCAGGGCCGCCGGGTCGGCCGCGCGTATGGCGAGTGAAGCTTGCCTCAGCAATTCAACATAGCCCTCGGGCGACAGACCATCGGGCGCGGCCCAGTTCATCCGCAGGTTGGCCTCGGGCCACACCTCGTAAGCCCCCACCCTTCCGGCGTATCGGGCAGCCAGCGCCCCCATGAATTCTGCGAAGGCCGCGTAATCGGCGGGCGGGCCGTCCAGTGTGGTGTCGCTGCCGGCGGGTCGCGCCCAATCGGGCGCGCCGGCGACGCCGAGCAAGACGCGCATGCCGGTGGGCTGCACCGCCATGATGGTTGCGTCCAACTCGCCCCAATGATACTCTCCCTGGGCCGGCTCAAGCTGTTTCCACGTCACCGTCTGGGATACCCAATCAGTATGCATCACCTGCGCCGCGTTGAGCAGCGGCGCTATGTCGCTCGCGCCCAGCAGCGACATCCGCAAGCCAAAGGCCGGGGGTTTATCCGAATTCTGCGCGTGCGCCAGATGCGCAAAAGGTGAGAACACAGTCGCCGCCACCGACGCAGCGATCAGCAGCATGGCCCCCAGCCATGTTCTTGTCCGGCGTCTGCCGCGGGTCGACATGCGCTTCAATCTACCGCGCAAAGGACAACGCCACCAGCATAAGTGCCGACCCGATGCCGACACCCGCCAGCGACGCGGCCACGTGGTCCACCACAGTCCGTTGGGACGGGCTGAGCTTGAGCTGCCACAGGAACAAAGCGTGGAAGGCATCGGCGACGCGAAGAGTGATCACAGCCTCGAGGCGGCGCATCCAAGTCAGTTGGGTCAGGCGACGAGCGAATATGTTCTGCATAAGATCTCCTTCAATGGGTGTCCGCGCTAACGCGAGGTGCTCATTTTTAGCACACGCCCGCGCCCATCGGCAGTGACGCGCACTACACGCACCAACCGGCCGGTTCCAGCCAGGACGCTCACACCCTTGAAGGTGAGCAAATAGCGCTCGCCCTCGCCGGGAGTTTTGGCCGAGGGCACCGGCTGGTTTTGCACGTCGGGGCGCACACCCTTGAGTTCCGGGAATTTCTGATAAACCTCTTTGGCAATGGCCTGCAACTGATCGGACTTGAGTGACATAGCTACCTCACTTAGCGGCACGCATAGCAAGTCGTCGGCGGCGCATAAACGCCGGGATGTCGAGGTTGTCCGGCGACATGACCAGCGGCAAAGGCTCAGGCTCGGGGTCGGGCTGGGAATCAGCGGCAACCACCCATTCCACCGGGCGGGTGGGTGGAGCCTGCACGTTGGCGAACAACGCCCCGGCCAACGCAGTCTGAGCGGGCGGCGCGGGGGCGGACCAGGGCTGGCTCGGGGTTACACCGGTGGCCACCAATATCACCTGCGCCCGCCCGGTCATCGATTGATCCAGTGTGGCCCCCAACACCACTTGAACATCCGGCCCGGCGCCGGCATTTAGAACTTTCATAGCTTCGACAACTTCAAACAAGGTGAGATCGTCGCCGCCAGTGAAGTGGGCCAGCACGCCGCCCGCCGATTGAAGAGTGTTCGACTCCAGCAATTTGTTGTTCAGGGCTTCCTGCACGGCTTCTACTGCTTTGTTGGCCCCGCGCCCCTGGCCGATGGACAGGTAAGCGCCGCCCTGAAGTTCCATCAGCGAGCGGATGTTTGAAAAATCGACGTTGATCAATCCGGGCCGGGTCACCAGCTCGGCAATGCCCTGAATGCCCTGGCGCAACACGTCGTCGGCGGCGCGCAATGCCATGTCGAATGTGATGGCACGCGGCAGAATGGAGCGCAGCTTCTCGTTGGCGATGCAGATGACGGAGTTGCATTGGGCTTCCAGTTTTTGCAGGCCCAGTTGGGCGTTCTCCCTCCGGCGCTTGCCCTCGAACTCAAACGGCGTCGAGACTACGGCCACGGTGAGCGCGCCGCTCTGCCGCGCCAGCCGCGCCGCCACAGGCGCGGCCCCGGTGCCCGTGCCGCCGCCCATGCCGGCGGCAATAAAAACAATGTCGGCGCCTTTGAGCGCCTCGGATATTTGGCCGGCGCTTTCCTCTGCGGCGGCTTCGCCTTTGTGGGGCAGCCCGCCCGCGCCCAACCCTCGAGTGACGTGTTCGCCAAGCAGCAGCCGCGTGGGGGCTTCGCTCTTGGCCAGGTCTTGCACATCGGTATTGGCGGCAATGAACTCCACGCCTTCAATGCCCACCGGGATCATGTGATTGACCGCGTTGGATCCGGCCCCGCCCAGTCCCAGCACTTTGATGACAGTCCGTGAAGTCATGGCTTGCTCCCAATCAAATACTCGAAAACCTTTGCCCGGTCTGCGCCAGTTCGTTGAGGCGCATTTGTATTTCAATCACATCCCGCCCGCCGACGCGCTCCACCTTGCAGCCCGCCGCCAACAGAGCCTGCTCCGAGGCGGCGGTGATGCCGGCCTCGTTGCCCACAATGGTCACAAAGTCGGCGCTCTGGGCTTCCAACACGGAGAAACCGCACGTAGGCTGGAAACGCCGCAGGTATTCCAGCGCCGCGCCGTACAGCGCGTACCAATCCGAAGGCTCGCGGGCCGGAGGCAGAAGAAGGTAGTGGTACAACGGCCTGGCGCCCACCCCCGGCTGAAAGCCCCCTTTAGGGCGCGGCGGCTCGCGCCCAGCGGCCCCGGTGGCTGTTTTGGCCGCTTTGCCGTTGGAAGATGCAATCAGTTGCCGGATGGCGGCCACCGCAGGCAACTGGCTGCCATCTCGCTGAAACCATGCCGCCGGGGCTGCGCCGCCCTCGGCGGCCAAGAGCCAGAAGGTCACATTGAGCAAGTAGCTCGGCAGAGTGCGCTCAACCATCCCCTTCGCTAAAGCCAGGTTGCAATATACATGCCGGGTGGCGTCAACCACGGGGAAGTTTGGGTCGGTGGCATCGCCTGGCACTGCGCCCCCGGCCACCATGATCATGGGGCGGGGGCCGCCCAGCCGCGCGGAAATGACGTCGGCATACCACTCAAAGGCGCGGAAGCCGATTTGATCCTGCGAGCCGGGCGCGGTGACGTAGGGCTTGGCCCCCGGCCAGCGCGATGGGCCGCCCGCGCCCCAATCGGCGGGGCGGTTGCCGGCAAGGCCATAAATGGCGAGCACGAGGTCATCCAGCAGCGCACGCTGCCCCCGGCTGTCGAGCAGCCGAATGGCAGCATCGAGGAACGAGGTGTCCCAGTAGTCGCCGCCGGGATGCAACGGGGCCAGCACGGGCGCCATGCCGAGCGATTGAGCCAATTGCAGCGCGGGCAGGGCGACATCCAAATAGCGTCCCACCAGGCCTTCACGTCCCCAGTCGACGGCGGGCCACGCGGCGCGGGTGTTGGGGCGATCGAAGAGCACCACGTAGTGCACGCCCCACTTGGCATAGCAGCGATAGAGCACGGCGAGGGCGTCGGCATCCACCGGGGCAATGGGCCGCACGGGCAAATGGATCACCGGTTCCAATCCGGCATCAATCACCCGGCGGATGAACGGCTCCGGGATGGCGCGATCCAACGAGCCGACGAGGGTGAGCCACGATGCGCCCAGCAGTTTGAGGCGGGGCAGCCATAGTTCGGCGTCGGCGAGGCGGTAATGCGTGTCATCGGGGAAATAGTGCAAGCCCAGGCCGGTGTTAGAAGGAGGCAGGGGAAGTGAGTTCATGATTACCTCGAGATGGCGACCTTCATCACTTTGCCCGCTTTGTTGACGGTGACGCGGGCGAATGTTTGCACCGGACCCGTATCGATGCGGGATGGCGAGAAGGTGTAAACGCGGTGCGACGGGGCCACGGGGTTGCCCTTCGCCATGGCCGCCACGGATGGCAACGGGCGGGCCACGCGCACCTGCGCGGTATCGGCGCCGGGCAGGTATCGCGCCAACAGGGTTTTGATCTCGGCGACGGTTTCGGGGCGGGCCACGTCGGCATCATTCTCGTAATCCATCGCCGTCGTTTGCAAGGGAGCCAGTGCTTTGGGCCGCGAGTGCGGGCGGGCAAATGAACGCCCCGACGACAGCAACGGATCGCCGTACAGCACAAATGAGATGAGCGTCTTTTGATCTTCGCCATCCAAAAAGCCCTGCCGCTTGTGCATGGTGCGGGCCAGGTTCAGTTTGGCGGTGCGCAGCGCCTCGCCTAACGGCGCGCCGGTGAGCACCGTCTCCCAAAAAAGCCGCCCCAGCAAGTCGGCGCCGATGAGCGGCGCGCCGATGGAGCCGTAGGCGATTTTAGTGGAGCCGACGATAGCCCGCGTGCCGTTGGCAAGAAAGCGCAGGCACACGGCGGCATCGGGTTCGGTTTTGTTGATGATATTCGCGCCGTAGCACGCTTCGGTGAACACGATGCCCGAGGCGGGCACACCCTTGCCGCGAATGTCCGCCGGCTTGAAGGCCACTGGGTACAAATCCCCGCCGCCATCGGCAGTGGGGTCGCGCTGGCCGAGCCAGTCCGGGACATCTTCCATACCGTGCAGGTTGAAGTAGGCGAGATGCTGCTTGTCGGTGGGCGGCGCGGTGCGCGTGTCGAGCGGGGGACTGGTGTGCAACGCACGGGCCGGGCCGATGGGCGCATACACTTCCAGTGCGGCCTCTTTCCAAATGCTGGCCGCATACCCCACGCTGGAGGGCAACGGCCCGGCGCGGCGGAACAGCCGGGCGATGAATCTGTCGATCCACTTCTTCGCGGGGTGCGGGTCGGAAGCGCGGTGCGCGGCGATGGTGTATTTCAGGATTTGCTTGAGCGGTTCGGCGTCGCGGCCGCACGGCGAGGGCAAGCGGCCCACGGGCCATTCGGGGAGGAAGTAGTTGTCGTCGGTGGTGCCGTAAGGGTTGTCGGAGGGCACGTCGTTGTCCACGTCGTCGGTGGGGTTGGGCAGGCGGTGAAAGGGCAGCAGGTCGTCGCCGCCAATGATGAGCAGCGAGCCAATAGACCGGCCTTTGCGCGTGAACAGCCCGTCCAGATCGTGCAGCATCATTTTGACGGCCCAGGCGTTGGCCGCATCCACGGTAGGGGCGTTCAATTGAATGCCCTTACCGATATTGGCGAGGCGTTCGGGATCGTCGGGAGCGAGGAGCACCACGGGGAGGCGGCGGCGGGCAGCGACCACGGCCGCCAACTGTTCAATGAGGGCGACGACCTCGGCTCCGGCCTGCGGCCCAAATTTCGCGCGCAGCAAATTGTCACTGTACAAAATCACGTGCGTTTGCTGACGGTGGTAACGCGCGGCGCTGATTTGCGTAGCCACGGCGTCGAGCGCCGATTGAATGTCGATTAGCTCTTCAGACGGGCGCGGCGCAGCCTTGGCCGGCGCTTTGCGCGCTTTGCCCGCACGGGCAGCGGGCTTGCTTTTGCCGGGGGCGCGCTTGCCCGCCAGACGATTGAGGCCGAGCAGGGCCGTGACTTCGGCGGGGATGAGGCCGGGCAGCGGCACGTCGGCGGGTTGCGGCCACAGACTGGCGTACTGATTGAGGCGGGCCGCGTTCCAATAACGCCTCACCACATCGCGGGCGGGGTCGAGCGCGGCGGCCGTGTGCAGCAGTTCGACGGCACGGTGAGTGTCGCCCACGCGCAGGCAGCCTTCGGCGAGACACAGCGTTGCCACGATGCAGCGCGGCCAACGAGCATGGAAGCCTTCGGCCAACGGCATGGCGAGGGCCACGGCGTCATCGCCGCTATACCAGTGGGCTTTGAGGGTTAGCAACGAAAGGAGCTGCGGGGCCAGCGGGTCGCGCAGTGCGGCCTCGGCCAGATCGCGCGCTCTGTCGTATTTCGCAGCGGCGAGCGCCGCCACTGCGCCGCGCGCCGCGGCCAGCCAGGCCGGGTCGGGCATTCCAGCCGGCATGGGCCTCCCGCTGAGGGCGCAGGCCACGGCGGTTTCTTCGATGGCGACTTCGGGGCGCAGTCCGGCCAACATGCGATGCGCGCCGGCGTGCTCCACATCCACAGCCAGGATCGAGTCCAGCAGCGGCAGAATCGAGGCCGGGTCGGCGGGGGTGCGGACGACGAGGGCGCGGGCCAGGCTATATTGCATGGCGAGGTCGCCGGGCCATGAAGCCAGCCAGGCGCGAGCCATAGCCTCGGCGTAATCGGCGCGGCCTGCGGCCAGTGCGGAGTCGATGAGGGTGAGGGAGTCGGAGCGGTTCATTTGAGTTTTGATATTTGGAGTTTGGAGTTTTAGATTCGCGGTTACGAGTTTCGCGCGCTGAGGAGGCCGAGGGCCGACACGGCCAGACGCTGGCGTTCGGCTTCGACGTGCCCCGGCTCAAGCTCGGAGGCGCGGCGGAACAGCCGCGCCGCTTCGGCATAGTCGCGCAGGTTCTTGAGGGCAATGCCGGCGCGGAAGAAGTTTTCGGCGTTGTGCGGTTCGAGCTTGAGCAGCGTTTCGTAGATTTGATGGGCGCGGTCGAACTGCCGCCGATCTTCAAACACCAGCCCCATCTGCCGCAGCACTTCCGGGTTTTGCTCTTCGAGGTCGCGCGCATTCTGCAGATAGCCGAGCGCGGCATCCAGTTGCCCATTGGCGCGGCACAGCCGGCCCAGGCGCAGTAAATGGACGATCTTGCGCGGCGCAATAGCCGAGGCGCGCTGAAAGGCGCGCAGGGCGTCGTCGGGAAAACCGGCATCGGCCAGGGTTTCGCCCATCATGCCCAGCGTTTCGTCGTCGTCGGGGTCCATTTCGATGAGCCGTTTGAGCGCGGTGAGGGCGCTGCCGTGCTGGCGCGCAGCGCGGTGCAGTTTGGACTGCGCTTGCAGCACGGGCCGGAGGCTCTGCGGTTCGGTAATGCTCGAGGCGGCGCGGGCGTAGGCCGCGGCAGCGCGGGCGTGGTCGCCCCGGTGGGTATACACCTCGGCCATGGCGATGAGGGCGGCAGCGTTGTCGGGGTCAAAGCGCAAAACGGATTCGGCTTTCTCGGCGGCTTCATCTTCGTTGCCCAGGGCCAACGCGGCGCGGGCCGCGCCGATGAGGGCTGCAGTATCGGTGGGCATCAGTTCGCAGGCGCGCACAAAACATTGCAGTGCCGCCGCGGCATCGTCGAGCTTCATGCAAATTTCGCCGCACTGAGTCCACCACGCTGGCACGTCGGCGCGCAAAGCCAGCGCGGCCTCAAACTCACGGCGCGCGGCAGGGTAGTCGTTGTCGCGGGCGTAGGCGCGGGCCAGGGCGGCGCTGTAGTTGGCCGCGTCGGCGGCAGGCAAGCCGTGCTCGGCGGCCAGCGCCACCGCCCGCTGATAGTGCACCAGCGCCGAGGCAGGCTCGCGATGCCCTTCGTACAATTCGGCCAGGCGGTGATGCCAAGCCGCTTGCGCCGGGTCGAGCGCCAGCGCGCGGTGATACAGCTCCACAGCGTTGGCGCGGTCGCCCGTGGCAAGCAGCGTCTCAGCCAGCAGTTGATGCGCTTGCGCGTGCCGGGGGTCGAGGGCGGTAGCCCGTTCAAAGGCCGAGCGGGCGCCGCCTTTGTCGTCTTGCGCCAGGCAGATTTGCCCAAGCTCCACGAGGTTGGCTACGGTGGCCGGTTCGCCTTCCAGCGCCGATTGAATGGCGTGGCGGGCGGGCGCGTGCTTGCCGATGCGGCGATAACATGCGGCCAGATGCCGGTACAAGTCGGGCGAGGGCCGGGTGAGGGCGGCGGATTCGAGCAGGGAAGCGGCCTGCGCCGGATCGCCAAAAAGGGCCTGGCTGCGGCCCGACCACTCGCGCACGGCGGCGGCATCGGCGCCAAGGGCGGCGGCGCGTTCGAGAGCGCGGTGGAGCAACTCGCGTTGCTCGTCGGGCGATTTGTTGGGGCAATTCATGAATTGCCCGTACGTGGGGCGAGGGCGCGATTCAAATTCGAGAACGAGGGCGCGGGCCAGCGCCAATTGCGCGGTGGGATCGTCCGGCTGAGTCGCGGCCACGCGTTGGCAAGCTTGTCGCGCTTCGGCAAAGCGGCCGGCTTGCACAAACACGTCAGCCACGGCAGCCAGCACGTTTGGATCGTCCGGGTTGTTGCGGAGGGCGATCTCGGCCGACACCAGAGCATCGGGCAGGCGCTTTTGCCGGGCCAGAGTGTGCGCCAACACGGCATGCGGCCAGCCTTCGGCGGGCGAAAGCTGCGCCGCCTTTTGCAAGGCAGGCAGCGCTCTATCGTGTTGGCCCTGTGCCTCGTAGGCTTCGCCGAGAAGTTGCCACGCGTCGGCATCGTTGGAGGCGAGCTGTGTCGCCCGCTCCACGTGCGCCACGGCACGCGGATAGTCGCCCAACGCGTAGGCGGCGCGGGCGGCTTCGACGAGCGGACCGTGGCGTTCGGCATCGGTGGGCGAAACGGCGACGGCCTGCTCGAAGGCCAGCAAGGCCTCGGTGTGCCGCCCTTGCCCGGAAAGGGCCACGCCCAGCCGGGCATGAGTGGAGCCGTCCTTGGGATGGGCCACGAGATTCTTTTGCCACATGGCAATGGCGGTGGCTTTCTTGCCCTGTTGCCACAGACATTCTCCGGCGCGGCGCAAGTGCAGCGGGTTGGCGGGTTCCAGTTCGGCAGCGCGGGCAAAGGCGGCTCGGGCCGGCTCCCAGCAGCCCAGCAGCGACCGGGCTTCCCCCAGCGCAAAATGGGGAGCAGCCTTACCCGGAAGGGCGCGAGTTGCTTTGTCAAATGCCGATTCGGCCAGAACCAATTCGTTGAGCATAGCGTGCACCTGGCCCAGGCCCATGAGCACAGAGCCGTGGCCCGGCGCAAGAGCATGCGCTTCGAGGTACATGGTCTTGGCTGCTTGCAATTGTCCGTCGGAGGCGAAGAGGCCGGCGAGGGTTCGGCGATAGGCAACGCCCTCAGCCGTGTCTCCGGCAAGCGCGATGGCCTGACGCAGCGCCTCGACGGCGCGGGGTGTGTTGCCCGCGCGGCGCGCCGACTGCGACAGCGCGGCGAACAGCGGGTGATTGTCGGGAGCCAGGCGCGCGGCTTGCTCGTAGGCCATGTGCGATTCCGCCCACAGGTGAGCGGCGCCAAAAGCCTGGGCCATGGCCTGTTGCAGGGGCAAGTCATCGAGGTCGCGCTCGGCGGCCTCCCGCATGGCGGCAATGGCGGCCTCGGGATGACTCAATTCCAAACAGCACAGGCCCATGCGCACGCACAGATCAGCGCGGCGCGGGGCGAGGGCTACGGCGCGTTTGTAAATATCGAGCGCCGGAGAGAAGTTGCGTGCCTGCTCGAAAATCGCGCCGAGCAGCACCAGCGATTCGATGTCGGCGGCCGGGTCGTTGCACACGGTTTGCAGCGCGGCGCGGGCCACGGCGGTCTCGCCCAGCTGGTATGCCAACCGCCCAAGGTCGCGGAATAGTTCGCGCGAGGCGTCGCCCGCCGACTGCGCCCGCTGAAACGAAGCCAGCGCGTCCGGCAATTTGTTGGCGGCTTCGAGCGCCCTGCCGAGCAAGTGCCACGTCGCGGGATCGCCGGTGGCGGTGGCGGCGCGCAGTGACTCGATAGCCTGCGGCAGTTTGCCCTGCGCGTGGTACAGCTCACCGAGCCGCCGGTGAAGCTGAGGCCGGTCAGGCGCGAGGGCGGCGGCCTTTTCAAAATTGGCAATGGCCTCGTGCGGTTGCTGCAATTGCGCGTGCAGGTCGGCCAGCTCGGCGTAAATGTCGGCGGCGTCGGGCGCGGCCTCGCCCACGAGGTGACGGCCAGCCTCCAGCGCCGCAAGGGCGCGCGGCAGGTCGCCCTGTGCGCGATGGTGCGCGGCCACCACGCGCCACGGCAGCGCGGAGGCCGGGTTGAGCGCGGTGGCTTGATTGAAATACTGAAAGGCCTCGTCCGGCTGGTTGAGTTGGGTGAGGGCTTGCCCGGCGAGGCACAGCGCTTGCGCCCGTTGCTCGGTCGAAAGCCCGGCGCGGGAGTCGTCGAGCAAAGCTTTGGAGGTTGACAGGGCCAATTGTGGCTGCGCGGGCCGACAGGCCAGCGCCGTCTCGGCCAATCGCAAGCGCGGGTGCGCGGCAGCGTCGGCGCGCAGCCCAATGGCTCGCCGCCAGTGATCGAGCGCCGCTTCCGGTTCGGTGCGGCCCAGGGCTTCGGCCAGTGTTTCGCGAACGGCGGCGTCGGCGGGCATGAGGCCCACGGCCTGCCAAGCAGACTCGGCGGCAGAGAACGGAACTTCCGAATGCGCCAGCGCCAGCCGCGCCAGTGCGGCGTGGGCCTGAGCATTGGCGGGGTGCTCGCCGATGAGCCATTGCAGCGTTTGCGCGGCGGCCAGCGGCTCGCCCAATTGCGCCAGCAAGTCGGCAGTTTGCAAGAGGTCGTCGGGGTCGTCGGAAGCCGAGGCCGAGAGCGCGGCGGCGCGAGCCAGATCTAAATTGCCCGCGCGATGGTAAACGTGGGCGGCGGCCAGCCGTGCGCGGCGCGAGCCGGCAAGCTTGCCATAGCCCAGAGTCGAAACAGCGGCATCGGTATCGCCGATGGCCAACCTGGCGCGGGCAATGAACGGCCCGACGTTTTCGCGCGGGCGATGCGCCTGCGCCTGCTCGAAGGCTGCCAACGCGGTAACGGGATCGCCGTCGGCTAAAGCCCAGTGCCCCAATTGAAGAGCCAACTCTGCCGTGATGCCTTCGGCGGCTTCGATGGCATGACCCATGCCCAGCCGCGCAGCGGCCGCCGTTGTTTTGCGGCCCAACCGGGCCAGCCGGTGAACTTCAACTTCGGCGGCCAACGCGGCGAGGCGTTGCCCCACGTCCGTGGTGGTCTCCGCCGATTTGGCGTTTTTTGTGGTGGCGGCATCCGAGTTGCACAGATCGGATATGGCGTGAGCGGCCTCTTCCATCCCCTGCCGTGCCAGCACCCCGGCGGCAATGCGAAGGAAGGGCGCGGAGAGCGCGGCCACCTTCAACGCGGCGGGCGCCAGTGGAGCCACGGCAGCGGCCGACTCGTTGGCGGCCCACATGCGGGCAACAATCTCTACCAACCGCCCGGATTCTCGGGAGGCGGCCAACAGCGCAGCCACCAACGGCGCAGGGTCGTCCATGAGGCCATAGAGGCATAGCAGCGGTAACGCCCAGCGGTCGGGCGCGCTGGCGGCTTCGGCGGCGGCGCGGGGCAGGGTGGAGGAGTCGGCGTGCAGCCGTTGGCGCAGGGCCACGGCGGCCACGGCGGCGCGCACCAGCGGCCACTGAGCGCCGGGCCACGACACAGGTTCCGGGCGCGGGGTGGCGCTGAGTTGGTCGTAAGCCTGGGCCAGCAGCGCCCGCCCGGCGGTGTTGAGCCATGGAACCGGGCTGGCAGCCGCATCGGGCACAAACACGCCGAGCGCCGTGAGCCCCAGTGGGCCGGGCCGCCACTGGTTCAAATCGGGGCCGCGCCTTACCCATGCGGCCACCACCTCGGAATTGTCGGCCAGTTCCCACGCAGCAGGCTCGGCGCGCAGGCGGCGGTTGACCTCGGCCCAAACAGATTCGGGGAGCGAAGCAAAGAAAGGTGTCATGGCATTGACCCGGTGCACAAAGCAAGTAGAGCGGCGAGAAGTTCAGACATGCAGGCCGAACATGACAACGTACGTCGCGGCCAGCAGGGCGAAGCCGACCACGATGAGGAACACGCCCACCCCGGCCGACGTGCGCACGAGGTTATTCACCGAGTCGCTCAATTGAACGGCCGCCTGTGTCACCCTCGAAACGTCCTCGGCAATGCTCTTTTGCCCAAGGCGCGCCGACTGGGCGGCCAGCGTTTGGGCGTGGTTGGTGAGGCCAAAGGCCATGAGCTTCCAAAAGCCGGCCAACACGAACAAAAGGCCGATGAGGAACAGCGTTAGCGCAAAGATGGAGCGGAATTCGTCGGCTGAGAATATCATGGGTGTACTCCTGCCAATTAAGGGATGGTGTGAATAACGATGCAAGAACCGTGCCGTCCGTTCGACACCGGAGGCAAAGGACGGTGGGAGCGGGTTGCGTGTGGGAGCGGGTTGCACCCGCGATGGCATGAATGGGGCGGTTGTCTATATGGGCCAATTCGTGCTAACATAGTTGCAGTTGCGCGCGGTGCGTGGGGCGATTGGGAGGCGCGCCGGGCGACATTATTCGTGCCAATGGCCATCATCCAAATGAATTCGGAAAAAGTGCGCCTGCTAGCGAACAGCACCTATGTAGTTGAAACCGCCGCCGGGTCGGTGCTGGTAAATTGCCCGCCGGAAACGTTGAAGGCGCTTCTGGCCGCCAACGTGAAGCCGCCAAAAATCATTTTGCTGCCTCCCGATATTCCGGCGGGGCAGCAACTTGGGTCAAGCGGCTTCGTGCGTTTGGGCATCAACTATGCGAGCGTGGAGTTTGTGATGTTCGCCAACTTTTTCACCGGCGGGTTGCAGCGCACCCGGCTGGTGACGGTGACGGCCGCGCAAGCTCAACGTTTGGAGATGTGGCTGCAGGAGACCATACAAGGACCGTCGGACCCGGCCCTCTACGCGGAGTACCCGTGGCTTCAGCACGAATGCGCGGCCATTTCATACTTCCCGCCGATGGGCCGTCAACTGCAAGTGCGCGATTTCGCCGACATTGTGAGTCTCGAGGAGAACGGCGGCGACCTGGGCAGCGGCGTGACCGTGCGTTTGGCGGACGGCAAGTTTGAGTTTTTGGAAAACGGCGCACCAGCCTCGGAAGTGCCCACCGAGATCTCCAAAATGGCTGCGCCGCTGATCCTCACCCCGCCGTATCCGCTGCACCGGCAGGAGATCACGCTGCAATTTGTGGGCGCCAGCGACGGCTTCGACCCCGGCGGCATCACTACTTGCTTTTTGGCTTACCTGGGCACCGGCACGCAGAACAAAGCTACGCTGTTCGACACGGCGGCCTATTTGCGCTTGCGGCTCGGCAACCTGGGCGTTTCGCCCCGGCAAATCTCCGAAGTGGTGCTGTCGCACGTGCACGAGGATCATTTGGCCGGGTTGTTTGAGTTGCTGCTCATGGGCGAGCAGCGCATCCGGCTCATCACCTCAGACATTATTTACGCCAGCTTGCTGTCGTTGCTGGCCGGTGTGTTGGGCATTTCGGAAAAGGAAACGGCCGGACTGTTTGACTTTTATCCGCTCAATCCGGGGCACCCCCTGGTTCTGGAAGACCGGACTTTCGAGGCCATTTACGCCACACACACCGTGCCCACGTTGGCGGTGAGGGTCAACGGGCTGTGCTATTCCGGCGACATGCGCTACGACGAGGAGTGGTTTGCCGAGCTGGAAAAAGACGGGGTGATTAGCGCCGAACGCCGCGCCGAGCTGGTGCGTTTTGCCGAAGGCGCCAAAGTGCTGGTGCAAGATGTGGGCGGCGGCGCAGTGCACACCACGCTGACGCCCGAAGTATTGAGCACGCTGGCCGCCAAGAGCCAGCGGCTGGTGCTGGCCCACACCAGCAAGCATTTGCTCCCCGACAACCAGTCGGACTTGACGAACAAGATCGAATTTGCCAGCAGCGGCCATGTGACTGCCCTGGGCGACTACGTGCCCACGGAAATGGACTCGGAACGGTTGGAGACCATTTCGGCGTGCCCGCTGTTCGCCCGCCTGTCCATTGCCGACCGCACCCAGTTGGCGCAGCGAGCTTTGGTGACGTCGTGGGAGCCGGGGCGGGTGATTGTGCGCGACGGCGACCGCTCTGACGGTCAAACATACATTGTGCACACCGGGCTGGTGGAGGTTTGGAACGCTGCGGGGCTGGCGCTGGTGATCGGACGTGGCACGAGCGTGGGCGAGCGCGGGGCGCTTCAGGGCGAAATGCGCACCGGCACCATGATCGCGCGCGGGCCGGTGCAATTGCTCGGCTTCAGCCGCGAAGTGTTCGGCCCGGTGGCCGAGAAGCTCGGGCTGGCTTCGGCGTTTGACCGCGCCGATTGGCTGTGGCGGCACCCCACGTTCGCGCACCTGGCCTGGGGCCAGCTGCTCGATCTGGCTCTCGATTTCAGGCCCATCCAGCTTCCGCCCGGCGACCGGCTGTTCACCATCAACGACGTGAGCGACGATTTCTTCATGCTGGTGTCGGGTTCGATTGCGCTGGAAAGCGGCGCCGGCGAACTGATTGGCGAATTGACCGCGCCCGGTGAGTTCTTCGGCGGGCGCGGCGCCATCCTGGGCACGCCGCGCAACACCACCGCCTACGCCACCGCGCCGTCATCGGTGTGGGCGTTGCCCGCTCCGGCCCTGCAACGATTGCAGTTTGTGTACCCCAACCTGGCCCTGCACTTGCGGTCG
>JACRBQ010000120.1 GCA_016213135.1 Chloroflexota bacterium
GCGGCGGTGCGGGCGCGGCTGAGGGACGAGTACAACATTGAAATTGCGGGCGGGTTCGGGCCGCTGAAGGGCAAAATCTGGCGGGTGGGGCTGATGGGTTTTTCGAGCCGCCGCGAGAATGTGGCGTTGCTGTCGGAGGCGTTGCGCGAGGTGCTGGGGCGATAAAGAGGTTGCCAGTCGAAGAATAGGATAAACATCATATCGGAAGGCGGCAAAAGCACACGCCGGCGTTTCGCCGGCGTGTGCTATTTTAAGCCAACCTCCCGGACAGACCGGGGCTAGAGCGCGTCTTTGATGTTGTGTTTGGTGGCGTAGGCGGCGGCTTCGGCGCGGTTGGCTACGTTGAGTTTGGACAGCACGCTGGACACGTAATTGCGCACGGTGCCTTCGCCGAGGTGCAGGGTTTCGGCCACTTCGCGGTTGGTGCGCCCTTCGGCCACCAACGACAGCACGCGGCGTTCCTGATCGGTGAGCTTGGAGAAGGCATCCGATTCCTGCTGCCGGGCGGCGCGGCGCACTTCGGCAAACACCCGCTCGGTCATGGCCGGATCCAGCAGGGCATCGCCGCGGCCCACCGTTTCAATGGCGCGGATGAGGTCTTGCCCGCCGGCTTGTTTGAGCACGTAACCGGCCGCGCCCGCTCGAATGGCGGCAAAGAGCACGTCGTCTTCGGCGTAGCTGGTGAGCACGATCACTTTGGTGTGGGGCAGGTTCTCAGTGATTTCCCGGCAGGCGTCTATGCCGCTGGCGCCGGGCAGGCGAATATCGAGCACCACCACATCGGGCTGGTGGGCCATCGTCTTAGCCACCGCATCGGCGGCGGTGCCGGCTTCGGCCACCACTTCCATATCCGGATGGCGATCAATGAGCGCCCGCAGGCCAAGGCGCACGACTTCGTGATCATCGACAAGAATTATGCGTTGGCGTTTCATGGCTTATAGTATAACCGCAGTGCCTACAATCAGGCAAATATTGTCGGATTGGCCGATCACCGATACAATGCGGGCTGATGGCCGAGTCTGTCGTCCGCACGATTCAGGATGTCGGGCAGATGAATGAGCAACTGCTCGCTCTGCGCGACGCCGTGTTGGCAATTTCGTCCGACTTGTCGTTGACGGAGGTGCTGCATCGCATTGTGCGGGCGGCGGCATTGCTCGGCTCGGCGCGCTATGCCGCGCTGGGCGTGCCCGACGACACGGGCAGGATGCTGGCCGAGTTTGTGACCGAAGGGCTGTCGCCGGAAGAGGTGGCGCTCATTGCCCACCCGCCCAAAGGGCGCGGCCTGCTGGGGCTAATCATGCGCGAGCACGTCACCGTGCGCGTGCGGGAGATCAGCGCGCATCCGCTGTCGGTGGGTTTTCCGCCGGGCCACCCGCCCATGGGCAGTTTCCTCGGCGTGCCCATTCTTTACAAGGGGCGTTGCTTAGGCAACCTTTACCTCACGGACAAAATCGGGGCCGAGGAGTTTACGGTCGGCGATGAAAACCAGATTGAGTGGCTGGCGAGCCACGCGGCCATTGCCATTGAAAACGCCCGGCTGTACGAAGAAGTGCAGCGGCTGACGGTGATCGAAGAGCGCCAGCGCATTGGCATGGATTTGCACGACGGCGTCATTCAGTCCATTTACGCCGTGGGCCTGCAACTGGAATTCATCCGCGCGCTGCTCGAAGACGGCGAAACGACGCAGGCGCACGACCGCATGGGCACGGCCATTGACGCCCTCAACAACACCATCCGCGACATCCGTTCCTATATCCTGGACCTGCGCCCGCACAGTTTCCAGGGCAACGACCTCAACGAAGGCCTGCGGCGACTGACGGCGGATTTCAAAGCCAACTCGCTGGTGGCCACCGAGTTGCAGTTGTCGGCGGAAGCCAATTCGCTCGTGTCGCCCGAGTCGCGCCTGGCCTTGTTTCAAATCACGCAGGAAGCGCTGGCCAACGTGGCCAAGCACGCCCGGGCCACAAAAGTGCTGGTGCGCTTTAGCCCCGGCGCCGAGGGCATTGTGCTGGAAATTCGGGACAACGGGCGCGGCCTGCCGCCCGATGGCGCAGTGAAACGGATGGGGCACGGGCTGACCAACATGGCCCAGCGCGCCCAGACCATCGGCGCCGAATTCAACGTAGCCAGCGAGCCGGGCAAAGGCACGCGCATCCAGTTGCGCCTGCGCCGCAGCGCGCCGGACGGCGAATAGCCGGACCATTGCCCTGAGCTATAATGCGGCAGGGCAATTTTACCCCCCTACTTTTAGGAGCATTTTCAACATGACATACCAGCATATCCAAGTGCCTGCCGGCGAGAAGATTGTCGTCGCCGAGGGCGCGCAGGGCGTGACCGTTCCGGATCATCCGGTGGTGCCTTTCATCGAAGGCGACGGCACGGGCCGCGACATCTGGCGCGCCTCGGTGCGCGTGCTCGATGCCGCCGTAGCCAAAGCGTATGGCGGCAATCGCAAAATTGCGTGGATGGAGGTGTTCGCCGGCGAAAAGTCGTTCAACCAGTTCCAGACCTGGCTGCTGCCCGAAACGGTGGAGGCCTTCAAAGAATATCTGGTGGGCATCAAAGGCCCGCTCACCACGCCCATCGGCGGCGGCATCCGCAGCCTGAACGTGGAACTGCGCAAGCAGCTCGACCTGTACGCCTGTGTGCGCCCGGTGCGCTGGTTCACCGGCGTGCCCTCGCCCGTCAAGCGCCCGCAAGACGTGGATATGGTGATCTTCCGCGAGAACACGGAAGACATTTACACCGGCATCGATCTCGAAGCCGGCTCGCCGGACAACGTCAAATTCAAGCAGTTGCTCAAGGAGCACTTCCCCAGAGAATACGCCAAGATTCGCTTCCCCGACACGGCGGGCATTGGCGTGAAGCCGGTATCGAAGGAAGGCACCGAACGGCTGGTGCGCGCCGCCCTCAACTACGCCCTGGCCAACAAGCGCAAGAGCATCACCCTGGCCCACAAGGGCAACATCATGAAATACACCGAGGGCGCGTTCCGCACGTGGGGCTACGCCGTGACCGAGCGCGAGTACGCCGACCGCGTGTACACGTGGGAGCAATGGGAGCGCACCAAAGCCGCCGAGGGCGAAGCGGCGGCCAACGCCGAGCAAAAGGCCGCCCTGGCGAGCGGCAAATTATTAGTGAAGGATGTCATCGCAGACATCGTTTTCCAACAGACGATTACCCGGGCCACGGAGTTTGACGTGATCGCCACGATGAACCTCAACGGCGACTACCTTTCGGATGCGCTGGCGGCGCAGGTGGGCGGCATTGGCATTGCCCCCGGCGGCAACATCAACTACCTCAGCGGTCACGCCATCTTCGAGGCCACCCACGGCACCGCGCCCAAATACGCCGACCTGGATAAAGTGAACCCCGGCTCGGTCATCCTCTCCGGCGAGATGATGCTGCGCTATATGGGCTGGGCCGAGGCCGCCGACTTGATCGTCAAAGGCATGGACGGGGCGATTGCCGCCAGGACCGTGACCTATGATTTTGCGCGGCTGATGGACGGCGCGAAGGAAGTGAAATGCAGCGAGTTCGGCAGCGCGGTTATTGAATGGATGGACAAGCCGGCGCTGCCGCTGATGCCGGCCGAGGGCGTGGCTACCGGCGTGAAGAAGCCGATCAAAAGGGCGGTGAAGAAGCCTGCCGGCAAAAAGACGGCGGGCAAGAAGAAACCGGTGAAGAAAGCAGCGAAGAAGGCTGCGACGAAAGCAAAGCGATAGCCGGTTGACAATCGGGCGACTTGATAAGACGAGTCGCCCGATGTTGTTTAAATGCTACAATCTGCGTCTATGCGTGTGCATGTGCATGCAGATGAAAGCCGCATAAAGGGTGAGCACTTTATGCTTATCGGATAAGCAGTTCGTTGACGCCTTTTTTGACCAGCTGGCAGCCGCTTTCCATTGCATTGTTGTTGACCTGGGAATTCTCGATTACAAAGCCTTCCACCGGGGAGATGAGGAGTTGGGGTTCTATGAATTCTATTTTCAATTGCTCAGTCGAAAACTACGAGCAGGCAACGATTACCTCATCTTTACAGGTGATCGCCGCAATCGCAAAGCCAGTCGCTTGGAGGTTTTGAAGCTCACGTGCAATCGTTGGTGGAGAAAAAACTATGGGACGGAGGTCGAACCCGTGAGAGCCATCGAGCCGCGGAACTCAAAGCATGAGGATGTGCTACAAATAGCAGATGTTTTGTTGGGCGCGGTTGGCTACGTCTGGAATAGACACTCAGGAAGTCCAGCCAAGTTGGAGTTGGTCAAACATATCGAAGGGCGTGCCGGTTCATCGCTACTTATCCCCTCGCCGCCCACAGCATATAAATTCAATACCTGGCATTGGCGTCCTGGCGCTGCCCTGTATGCTGGCAGAAAGAAAGCGCCCTGACTCCTATCTCCGCTCTAAGAACGGCTCACCGTACAACTGGGTACGGGTTTCGGTGGTCAGTGGCGCTTTGCTTTCGTTTATTATTGAAATTCGTATATTTCAAATTAGAAAATCGAGCGCGAGATTGACGAAGCTGCCGCCGAGTTGTGGGGTATCACGGCGGGGGAGATGGACGAGAATACGGCGGAGTCTGGAGGAGTTGGGGTAGGCAAGCGGACATTTCTCCCTTCCATCCGTCAGCGGCGCGCCGCCGCGTGATGGGCGCGTTTTTCGGCGGTACATGCGGTCGTCGGCCAGCCGCTGGGCCTCGGTGAGCGACTGGCCCCGCACCGCCAGGGCCACGCCCACCGACAAACTCAGCACCGGGCCGCGATAGTATTTGTTGTTCAAGTTGATCAACGTCTGGATGCGCTCCATCGTTTGCGCCGCCGCCGTTTCATCCGTGGCCGGCATCAGCGCCGCAAACTCATCGCCGCCAATGCGGGCCACCACGTCTTCGGCCCGAAACGCCGACCGCAATACCTCGGCCACACGCCTCAACAATTTATCCCCGGTTGGAATTTGCATTGCGGCCTCCGATCGGCATCTACCTCCATGAGTGTAGCACCGGATGGCCGGATCGGAAATCCGGCGGCGGGCTACTCTTTAGTGTGATCCGTCAGTCAGTCATCTTTGTGCTAAAATTCCTCCGCCTCGCACATTGACTATACGGAGAATACTCATGGCAACTCTTATCTCTACCTTTTGGGAGGGCATCCGCTATCGTGGGCGCGAATCCCAATGGGCGTTTATTTTTCATCGCATCAGCGGTCTCGCCGTCCTCGCTTTCCTGGCCCTGCACATTGTCGATACGGCAACCGTCTATTTCTTCCCCGCGCTTTATGCAGACGCCATTGGCCTTTACCGCTCCACGCCGTTCATGCTGGGCGAAATCGGGTTGATGGCCGCGGTGATCTATCACGGGCTGAACGGCTACAAAATCATCTACCTCGATCAACAGCCGGCGCGCTGGCGGCCGGCAGCCGAGGCCAGGTGGTTCTGGGGAATCGTCATCACGAGTGTTGTCCTGTGGCTGCCCGGGGCGATCATCATGGGCCGCTCGTTGTACCTCCACAACTTCTGCCGGTGCGCCCCGGCGGCCGCGGCCGCCCTGCCTGTGTTCCCGGCCTGGGCCAATGGGGCCATCGTCGTCTCGCTGATAGCGGCCATCGTCGTCGTCGCCCGCATGGCGGCCATCCGAGTGGGGCCGGGCGGCGTGCGGCGCAACTTCGACACGTGGATGTGGCTGTTCATGCGCTGGTCGGGCGTGCTGCTGGTGCCGCTGGCGTGGGTGCATGTCCTCATCAACGACGTGATCTTCGGCGTGCATGCCATTGACTTGAACTACGTGGCGTTGCGCTGGGCCACCCTAGGCTGGCGGGTTTACGACATGGCGCTGCTGGCCTTCACCTTTGCGCACGGCGTGAACGGCCTGCGCTACGTCGTCACCGACTACGTGCACGACGCCGGACTCAAGAAGGCGCTCAACTGGGCCATGCTGGCAGGGTGGGTGATCATCACCGCCATTGGCGCAGTGGCCATTATTGGTGGAGTATCGGCAAAATGACTCAACATCATCAATTCGACGCGATCATCGTGGGCGGGGGCGGCGCGGGGCTGATGGCCGCGCTGCACACCAGCAAGGTCGCCAACGTGGCGGTCGTTTCCAAACTGTATCCCACGCGCTCGCACACCGGCGCGGCGCAGGGCGGCATTGCTGCCGCCCTCGGCAATATGGAGCCGGACTCGTGGGAGTGGCACATGTACGACACGGTGAAGGGCGGCGACTATCTGGTGGATCAGGACGCCGCTGAATTTTTAGCCAGGGATGCCATTGACGCCGTTCTGGAGCTGGAACACATGGGCCTGCCGTTCGACCGCACGCCCGACGGCAAGATTGAACAGCGCCGCTTCGGCGGCCACACGGCCAACTTCGGCGAAAAGGCAGTGATGCGTGCCTGCAAAGCCGCCGACCGCACCGGGCACATGATCCTGCAAACGCTCTACCAGCAGTGCATCAAGCAAAAAGTCAATTTCTTCAACGAGTTCTTCGTCACCGACCTCATCGTGCAAGACAATATCTGCCGGGGCATGGTGGCCATTGAAATGGCCACCAGCGAACTGCACGTGTTTCACGCCAAGGCCGTGATGATTGCCTCCGGCGGGTTCGGCAAGATGTTCCAGGTGACATCCAACGCCCACACTCTCACGGGCGATCCCGTAGCCGCCGTGTACCGCCGCGGCCTGCCGCTGGAGGATATGGAATTCTTCCAGTTCCATCCCACCGGCATCTACAAAATGGGCATCCTGCTCTCCGAAGCGGCGCGCGGCGAAGGCGCAGTGTTCCTCAACAACGACGGCGAGCGTTTCATGGAGCGCTATGCCCCCACGCTCAAAGACCTCGCTCCGCGCGACATGGCCTCGCGCTTCATCTATCAGGAAATCCGGGCCGGGCGCGGCATCGGCGGCAAAGACTACGTGCACATGGACTTCCGCCCCGAAACCATTAACCGGCTGAAGAGCGGGCCGGGCGGCACAGAAGTGACCCGTGAGCACATGGAGAAATCGCTGCCGGACATCATCGAGTTTGTGCGCGTGTATATGGGCCTCGACCCGATGACGCAGCCCGTGCCCATCCAGCCCACGGCCCACTATGCCATGGGCGGCATCCCCACCGACGTGGACGCCCGCGCCCTGGCCGACAAGTCCACCGTGGTCGCCGGCCTCTATGCCGCCGGCGAGTGCGCCTGCGTGTCGGTGCACGGGGCCAACCGCCTGGGCACCAATTCGCTGGTGGACATCGTGGTCTTCGGGCGGCGCGGCGGCAAGCACATGGCCGAGTTCTGCAAGCAGGCGGCGCTGGCCCCCCTGCCCGCCGACCCGGAAAAAGACACCGCCGCCGAATTCGACCGGATTCGCAACAGCAAGGGCACCGAGCGGGCCGCCGTCATCCGCAGCGATCTGCAGAAGCTGATGATGAATAACGTGGGCGTTTACCGCAACGCGGCCGATATGCAAAAAGCCATCGACGGGGTGCGCGAATTGAAAGCGCGCTACGCCCACGTGAAAATTGACGACACCGGCAAGCTTTGGAACACCGATGCGCTGGAGAATTTTGAGTTGGGGTGTTTGCTGGACCTGGCCGAGGTGACCGCCGTAGCCGCTCTGCGGCGCACCGAAAGCCGGGGCGCGCACGCCCGCGAAGATTACCAGGCCCGCGACGACGCCCACTGGCTCAACCACAGCATGGCCTCGCTGGCCAGGGGCAGTTGGGGCGTGGGCGTTACCGGCGGCGAGATTCGCTTCGACAACAAGCCGGTTACCATCACCAAATTCCAGCCGAAGGAGCGAAAGTATTAGTGGCCGGCAGTTAGTAGCTGGTGGTTCGTGACACATAGTTGACGGCACTGCCGCCAACAGCCAGCAACCAACGACCAACGACTACCATGAACGTTCATCTCAAAATCAAACGCTACAACCCGGAAAAAGACAGCAAGCCCTACTGGGCCGAATACGACGTGGAAGTAGAGCCGACCGACCGCGTGCTGGACGCGTTGCATGTGGTGAAGTGGTATCAGGACGGCAGCTTCAACATGCGGCGCTCGTGCGCCCACGGCGTGTGCGGCTCCGACGCCATGCGCATCAACGGGGTAAACCGACTGGCCTGCAAAGTGCTCATTCAAGACGTGGGCGCTCATATCACCGTCGAGCCGCTGCTGGGCATGAAGGTGATCAAAGACCTGATTGTGGACATGGAGCCGTTCTTTGATCATTATCGCTCGGTGATGCCCTATTTCGTCAACGACGCTCCCCTGCCCAGCGATGGGCGCGAGCGCCCGCAGTCTCCGGCCGACCGCGAACGGTTCGACGAGGGCACCAAGTGCATACTGTGCGCCGCCTGCACCACCTCGTGCCCCTCGTTCTGGGCCAACGGCGAATACGTCGGCCCGGCAGCCATCGTGCAGGCGCACCGCTTCATCTTCGACAGCCGCGACACGGCCGCCCTCGAACGGCTGGAGGTGCTCAACGATCAAATGGGTGTGTGGCGCTGCCGCACCGCCTTCAACTGCACCAACGCCTGCCCGCGGGAAATTCCGGTCACCCAACTCATCGGCGCAGTGAAGAAGGCGCTGGTGTCCGGCGAGAGC
>JACRBQ010000121.1 GCA_016213135.1 Chloroflexota bacterium
GTTGTTCCCGTTTCTCGTCCATGCTGACTCCTTTGGGGAGTAGCATGAACCCATTTCATTATGCTGTATGTGCTCGCTATTGTTCTATAATGTCCACGATGTCGTGACCCCTTTTTGTCTACGATGTCGTGAACCCTGACAACTACTGACTACTAACTACTGACCACTGACCACCCCCTCCCCACTACCCCGCCACTGGCACGGTGAACCAAAACGTGCTTCCTTTTCCAAACTCAGTCTCCACTCCAATCTCGCCGCCGAACTTTTCGACGAGCCGCTTGACGAGGTGCAGCGCCAGCCCCCAGCCTTTGTGCTCGCGCACGGCGGGGTGTTCCGAGCGGAAGAACTGCGTGAACAGTTTGGCCCGGTCGTCGGGGGCAATGCCAACGCCGGTGTCGGCCACGGCCAGTCGCGCAAAGCCGCCGGCGGCCGCGGCCGATACGGTGATGTGTCCGCCGGCGGGCGTGTAGCGGTTGGCGTTGGTGAGCAGGTAATTCACTATTTGCTCCAGCCGGGCGCGGTCGGCCAGCACGGGCGGGGTGGGCGAGAGGTTGAGGGTGAGAGTCTGGGTGCGGGCTTCAATGTGGGGGCGCTGGGCGCTCACGGCGGCGTGAACGGTCTCGGCCACATCCACCGGGCCGATGTCGAGCTTGAGCCGCCCGGCGTCCAGTTTTGAAATATCGGAAAGGTCGGAGATCAGTCCGTTCATCCAATCCACATTGTTGCGCACCGTATCGAGCAATTGCTTTTGCATGTCGCTCACCGGCCCCACCATGCCGCCCCGCAGCAGGTCGGTGTAGCCTTTGATGGAAGTCATGGGCAGGCGCAGTTCATGCGTCACGGTCGAAACAAATTCGCTTTTGGCGAGGTTGGCGTCCACGGCAATGGCGGCCTGATTGGCGAATATCTCAAAGGAGATGAGATCGTCGGCACCGAACGGCGCAGTTCGATCCACCGCCACCGCCCCGATGACGCCCGCGCGCCCGCGCAGCGGAGTAGCCATCACCGACCCATTCGCCCGTGACTCGCCCCCGTGGGCAGCTTCGTGAGCCAACCCGGCCAGCGGCTCGGCATCCGCGCCGCGCACCTCGCGCACGTCGAAGGCGCCGGTGGCTTTGTTGAGCAAAACCAGCACGCCGCGGTCGGCGGCGGTGAGGCGCACGGCGGTGTCGAGCGTTCGGGCCAGCGTTTCTGCCAGGCCGGCGCCTGCGCCCAGGGCGCGCGAGGCCTCGAGCAGCGTGAGCAAGCGTTGACGGTCGGGAGCGGTCATGGGCGGCGGCCGGCTTTCGTAGCCGGCAGTATCACAGTTTTATAATGGATGCAGTTTCGCCGCAAGATGCAAGTGCCGCAGTCGGGCGTGCGCGCGTGGCACACCTCGCGGCCATGCCGGATGAGATTGAGGTGCGCGGCGTAATAAGTCTGCGGCGGCAGCAGCGATTCAAAATAGGGGTGCGCCTCCTCCACCGACAGGGCTTCGGGGCGCAGGCCCAGCCGCCCGGTGACGCGATAGACGTGCGTATCCACCGGGAAGGCCGGGATGCCGAGCGAGAATTGCAGCACGATGGCCGCCGTTTTGGGGCCGACGCCGTTGAAGCGGGTGAGCCAGGCGCGGGCCTGTTCGCGTGGCCGGTTTCGCAAAAATTCGAGGTCCAGCGCGCCGCGCTCGGCGGTGATGGCCCGCAGCACGGCCTGGATGCGCGGGCCTTTTTGGTTGGCGAGGCCCGCCGGGCGAATGGCGTCCACCACCGTTTGCGCCGGGGCGTCGCGCACGGCCTCCCACGTGGGCAGGGCCGCGCGCAGCAGGGCAAAGGCTTTATCGCGGTTGGTGTCGTTAGTGTTCTGCGAGAGAATGGTGGAGACGAGTTCGTCGAGCGCGGGCAGCGGCGTGCGCCACACCGGTTCGCCGTAGTGCTCGAGGAGAAGTTCGTGAATGCGGAGGGCGCGGCGGGCCAAAGCGGCGGACATGGGGGGATTATACCGCCCTATGCCGTGTGAGCGCTCAGTTGCGACCGGGCTCCAGCAAGACTCAAAACACCCCTCGCTCCCTTATGATATACTTCGACCCGGCGCATTAGCCCTCATCCATAAGGGCCTCTTTTATGAATATGATGAAAGCCGTTGTTAAGCCGGGGCCGCAACCGGGGCTGGAACTCACTCAGCGGCCCATTCCCGAGGTAGGGCCGGGGGAAGTGCTGGTGAAGGTACGGGCCGCCTCCATTTGCGGCACCGATTTGCACATTTACAACTGGGATGCCTGGGCGCAGAGCCGCATCCGCCCGCCGGTCATTGTGGGCCACGAGGTGTGTGGCGACGTGGTGGCCCGGGGGGCCATGGTCACCGAGCCGCAAATTGGCGACTTCGTGTCGCTGGAAAGCCACGTCATCTGCAACATCTGCCAATATTGCCGCACCGGGCGCGGACACATTTGCGAGAACACGCGCCTCATCGGCGTGGACCGCGATGGCGGCTTTGCCGAATACATTACCATTGCGGCGCAGAACGCGTGGAAGCAGCCGGCGGACTTGCCGGTTGAAATTGCCGCCCTGCAGGAGAACTTTGGCAACGCAGTGCACACGGCCTTTGCCGCCGACGTGACCGCCAAAAAAGTTCTGGTGACCGGCTGCGGCCCGGTGGGAGTGATGGCTATTATGGTGGCCAAGGCCGCCGGGGCGCGCGTCATTTATGCCAGCGACGTGAGCGACTACCGCCTGAACATGGCCCGCGCCGCCGGGGCCGACCTGGCCCTCAACCCGCGCCGCGACGATGTGGTGGCAATGGTGCGCCAGGCCACCGACGGCGAAGGCGTGGATGTGCTGCTGGAAATGTCGGGCGCGGTGACGGCCATTGACCAGGGCTTCACCTTGCTAAAGCCCGGCGGCGAGGCCGCCCTGCTGGGGGTTTCGCCGGGGCCGTTCACCTTCGACTGGAATCACCACATCATCTTTAAGGGGGCCAGGGTTTATGGCATCACCGGCCGCCGCCTGTGGGAAACCTGGTACCAGAGCCGGGGGCTGGTGCGGTCGGGGGCCGTAAACCTCGCGCCCCTGATTACCCACCGGTTCAAACTGGAAGAATATGACAAGGCTTTTGAAACGATGGCCTCCGGCCAGAGTGGGAAAGTGGTTCTCTTTCCTTGAACGCCAAACGCGGTAAACTTAGTGCCTGCCCGCGAGCCGGTTTCGGGCTGTACCCGCCGAACGCAGGACCCTGCACTCCCTGCCGGACTACCAAGAAATGAGAAGAGGTTCTACCATGAAAAAAACTTTGCTTCTTGCAGCGCTCGCCGGGCTGCTGGTTGCCGCGTGCGGCGCCAGCCCCGTGGACACCCAGGCCACCGTGGCCGCGCAAGTGGCCGCTACCGTAGCCGCCCAGCCCACTCAACCGCCGCAGCAGGTGCCGGTGGAGGTGCCGGTCACGGTGCAGGTGCCGGTGGAAGTGCCGGTCACGGTGATAGTGCCGGTGACGGTGGCGCCCACTGAAACTTCCGCCGCCCCGGCCGCCACTGCCGCCCCGGCAGACACGAGCGCCCCGGCGGTCACTAACAACCCGCAGGACCCCATGGCCGGGGCCAATCCCACGCCCATCATCGCGGAAGATTTCGTCCTGCCCGATTTCTGGTATGAGTTCGACAGTTCATCCGGCTCGGGCGCTTTTGTGGATGGCGCCTACACGTTGGTGAGCATCGATCCCGAAAACGTGGAGTGGACTTTCAACGGGCGCAAGACGGCCAATATCTACCTCACGGCCAAGACCGTCGTGCCCGACACCAAATGCAAGGCCGGCGACCACTGGGGCGTAATCTTCCGTTACAGAGACAACGCCAACTTCTATATGTTCGGCGTGTCGTGTGATGGCAAGTATCGCCTTGCCAAGCGGGTGGACGGCGTGTTTGAGGTGATGGTGGACCTCACCGACTCCAACACCATCCTCAAGCTGGGGCAGAACAACACCGTGGGCGTGCGCGCCGTGGGCGATCAGATCAGCATGTATGCCAACGACCAGTACCTCGCCACCGTGAACGACGGCTCCTTTGCCGAAGGCCTGGTGGGCATGTACGTGTGGTCGCGGCTCACGCCCGGCCTCACGGTCGTGTTCGACGACGTGACGGTCTATCTGATCAATCAGTAGCCGTTCGTATACACCTTCCCATCCGGCGGCGCGTCCTTCGCGGGGCGCGCCGCTTTTTTCTGTATAATGAAATTGCCCTCCATGAAACGAATTGCTTTGACGATCTTTGTTTGCGCCGTTGTCGTCGCCGCCTGTGCCCCCCGGCAGGCCGTGATCGAAACCGGCGTGTCGGCCACGCTCACGGCCATGGCTCCCACCTCGGTGTTGCCGGCGGGCCGGGCCACCAGCACTCCGGCGCCCATTGTGCAGCCGCCTACGGCGACGCCGGCCGCATCGCTCGCGCCTACCACCGACCCGCAGCCCTCGGCCACCGAAGCCGCCACCCCGGCCCCTGCGGCGACGCAGGGGGCCATTGGCTCTCCGGCGCCCACCACTGCCCCCGGCCTCCCGGCGCTGGGCGCGCCAATCTTCGCCGACCCGTTCGATGTCCCCGGCCCGTGGGCCGTGGGCGATACCGACGATAGCACGGTGACCGTGAGCGGCGGCGTGTTGACGTACATCCAAAAGGCGCCGGGGTCGTTCTCGTTCCGCATCATCGGGCGGCAGGGCGCCGACTATTTTACGCAGGTGACCACTACCCTGCCCAGGGGCTGCGGCGCGGGCGATAAGTTCGGCCTGATGTTCCGCGTGCAAGACACCGACAACTACTATGTTTACATGATCGACTGCGACGGGCGCTACCGCCTGGCGCGCTATGGCAGCGGCGCGTCCACATCCGTCGTCGATTGGACGCGGTCGTCGGCCATCAAACGCGGCAGGAACGCGGTGAACAAGCTGGCAGTGCTTGCCAAGGGCAACGACCTCGCGCTGTATGTTAACGACACGCCGCTCACTACCGCCACCGAAAGCGTGTACGCCGACGGTCGCTTTGGCCTGTGGGTGGGGTCCAACGTCACCAACAACCTCACCGTTGCGTTCGACGATCTGGAAGTCTATTCATTGCCGTGAACAGGGGCTGGTGGACAGTAGACAGTGAGTAGTGGTCAGTAGCTCACTATCCACTACCCACTGACCACTACCCACTGACCACTATTCATGCCGCGCCGCAACCTGCTCAACGATCTCGAGTCGCGCGAGTGGCTCAAGTTTCAAAAATCGTGGTTTGTGCACAACCCACCGCCGCGCAAAAAGGGCGTGTTGCAGCACCCGGCCAAGTTCCCCGAAACACTGGCCGAGGAGTTCATCCGCTTCTTCACCAAAGAAGGTGAGACGGTACTCGACCCGATGGCCGGCACCGGCAGCGCGCTGGTGGCGGCCCTGCGCGCGCGGCGGCGCAGCGTGGGCATTGAACTCAACCCCAAGTACGCCGCCATCGCCGGCGACATTCTCGATGCCGAGATTGCCGCCCAGGGCCCGCGCTTTCCGAAGAAGTATCACCCTCGCCTCCACAACGCCGACGCCGCCGACGCCGCCACGCTCGGCCTGCCGCCCATTGACTTCGTCCTGACTTCGCCCCCATATTGGGATATGCTGCGCATGCGCGGCGCGGCCACGCAAAAAAAACGCCGCGACGCCGGGCTGGACGTGTTCTATTCTGACGACCCGCGCGACCTCGGCAACATGGCCGACTACGAGCGGTTCCTCGATGCGCTCTGCCGCATCTACGAATCGTTGCACCCGCTTCTGCGGCACAAAGCCTATCTCACCATCATCGTCAAAAACGTCAAAAAGGGCGGCAAGGTGTACCCGCTGGCGTGGGAACTGGCCTCGCGCCTCGGCAAAACGTACACGCTCAAAGACGAAAAGGTGTGGTGCCAGGACAACCAACGCCTCGCCCCCTTTGGCCTCGGCAGCGCATGGGTGAGCAATACGTTTCATCACTATTGCCTGCAGTTCAGGAAGGAAGACGAAGGACGATAGCGCCATTCGCCTGCCGTTTTTCATCATGCTCACGGCCTCCGACATCCTCCTCCTCCCCTACGACCCGCAGTTTTCGCGCGCCGGGGTGCAATACGCCTGCGAGTCGCTCCACTTCACTTACAACCGTATGGGCCTCGACATTCCGCGGCGAATGACAAAAATCGTCGCCGGCATCGCCTTCGAGATGGGCATGCGCCGCTGGCTCGAAACCGAAGGCATTCCATACAACCGGCTGGGGGCCACCCCCTTTACCCAACCCGACCTGTTCGACCTGGCCCTGGGCGGCAGGCGATGCGATCTCAAAAGCTACCTCATCTACAACGACAAAAACATCGCCGCCCTGCATGCCGATGCCGGGTGGGCGCTGGAGGCCGAAGCCCTGGTGCCGGACGATCAGTTTTCCTCTGACCGCATGAACGAGCACGACCTTTACGTCTTTGGGTTTGTCACCGCGCCGCGCGGCGATGCCGCCGCGCCGCGCGGGCCGGGCTATTTTGTGCACACCCCGCCCGCCGCGCAGTGGGCCAACATCCTCCACTGGCAGTCGCTGGGGCCGCTGGCGCTCGAGAGCAACGCCGACCGCCCACTGACGGTTGAGATTGGCGGGCAGGATTCAACCCACGCCGCCGTTCGTGAACGGCTGCCGCTGCCGCCGCGCACCCGCGTGCCGGCGCAGCGCGATTACTTCACCGTACTTTACCTTGCCGTGCCGCGCCCGCCGCAAGCGCAGCTTGGCTTGCACAGCCCCGCGCTCGGCAAGCCGCACATTGTCGAGCCGAAACACTGGAGCAACGTCTGGCTCAACGGCCAGCGCCTCTACTTGTGCGGCTGGATCAACAAGCACGATTTCCGGCGCGACTGCCGGCTGTTGGTGGCGGGCACGCCCGTGCGGCAATATCCACGGCTGGCCACCGACAACCGCGCCCTGCCCATGAGCCACCTGCGGCCCATGCGCGAACTGGCCGAACTGGCCCGGCAACACGCCGCCGGACAAAGGGGCGTATAATTTGAAGTACACAATACTAAATACCCAATACCCAATATCCGGTTTGCCAAGTGGTAGATCAGTTGTGTATTCAGTATTGGGTATTGGGTATTAAACCGGAGGTTCCTATGCAACGCTTTTTCAGTTTCGTATCCGGGGCGTTTTGCGGCGCGGTGGTGGGGTCGGTGGCGGCCTTGTTGCTCGCGCCGCTATCGGGTCGCGAACTGCAACGCCTGAGCCGCGCGCGCGCCGAAGCCATGGTTGATGACGTTCGCAAAGCGTACGAAGAACGACAAGCCGAACTCAAGGCCCAGTTGGAAGCGCTCAAAGCGCCGCGGCTTGTGTCCTAACCGCTCCGCCAACGCAAAACGCCCTCGCCGCAATCCGGCAATGGCGTTTTGATTCAGTCGCACGCTCACTTCACTTCAAACTGATAGTTAGCCGGTTGCGTGGTGAACGGCGTGGTACCCGACACGACCAGGGTTAGACTTTCGTTGGGGGCGAGGTCCAGCGTCAGGCTGCCGGTGTTGGCCGCGTCCAAAGGCATAGGCTGCACGGTTACTGTGGCGCCCCAGCGGATCACTTGCACGGCGAACGTCTGCAGCAACACGTTATCCATGCGCACAAATCCCTGCGCCTCCCACCCGCCATCGCCGCTCTCGAAATCCTCGCTGTAACTCAGTTGAGGAATGGCAATGTCGTCAATCATCAGGCCCGCAAGGTCCAGCCCGTCGTCGGTCACGTATTCAAACCGCACCAGCACCTTCTTGCCAACATAGGCCGAGAGGTCCACCGACTCTTGCACCCACTGCGCCGCCGCGCCCCCGCCTGATCCGCCCGTGTAGCCCCAGCCGTAGCTGTTGCCCACGGGGTCATCCTGTGTGCTCGAGGGGGCGCGCAAAATGCTCCACGTTTGGCCGCCGTCGGCGGAGGCCTCTACGTAGGCGTAGTCGTAATCCTGCTCAATATCCCACCACGCCCAATAGATCAGCGTGGCCGAGGTCTGGCCGCTCAAGTCGAACTCGCGGCTGAGGGTGGTGTCGATCTTGTCGCCCCGGGCGCTCCAAAAAGCCAGGCGCCCGCTGTGCGGCATAGCCGAGGCAATATTCACTTGCGTTGCGCCGTTGAAGGCAACGGTCACCTGCCCGGAGCAGTAGAGATTGTAATAGTCCGCGCCGTATTGGTGCACTGCGGCCTGCTGCACCGGCGAGGGGCAATCGGGCGCGCCGGTGGGGCCTGACACTTTGGGAACGGCCGGATAGTTTTGGTAATAGTAGCGCCCGTCTCCGACGGCGGGGTCGTTCACGTAGTTGGCAATCACCCAATCGGCAAACAGGTCGTTGGCGGTCACCGGTTTTCCGGTGGCCGGGTCGGTAATGCCGCGCACGGCCAGCACGTCGTCCACCGATTGCAGCCCGTTGGCGGGGTCGGCCACCAGCGCCCGGGTGGCCTCGCTGCCGAAGCGGTTGAGGAAGTAATCCAAAAAGAGGAAGGCGGCCCCGTAATGCGCGGAAGTGGCGGTATCGACGATTCCGTCGCTCCACGCATTCAACTGCACGCCCGGGTCGGCCGCATAAGAATAGTCGTAGCCCACATAGGTGTCGCCGTTAATGAACTGCGCCAGCACCGATGCGCCCTCGTTGAGCCACAAGGCCTCGTTGGGATCGTGCAGCCCGTGGATCATGTGCTGGAATTCGTGCGCCAGCGTGCCGGGCAGCGACGGATCGCCGGGCGCGGTCAGGTCGGCGTTGAGGTAAAAGATTTCCTTTTCGTTGGAGTATTTTTGCGCCAGCCGCGAATAGCCGTCGCTGGAGTATTGATAGCCCAGCAGCGACGCGCCCAACCCGCGCGCGTAAAGCATGTACAGGTGCGGGTCGTCGTCCACGCCGGGGTTCGGCTCGTTGCCGAAGAATGCGCGGTCGGTAGGATAGATGCGCCGCTGGAAATCGTCCACCAGCGTTTTTACATCGGCGAGATTCGCCGGCACGCCATCCTGCACAAAGAAGTAAACATTGTCGGTGCTGTAGATCAGCCTGGCGGTTACCGGAATTGTGACATTGGTGTCCACGTTCCCGGTATAGAATTCCAGCTCGGCGCCCACGGGCCAGTTGGCCGGTTTGTCGCCGACGGTGACCGGGATGTTTGGGATGCCCCGGAGCCGCATGGCGAGCAAGCGCAAATCGTTATAGGGCAGTTGCACGCTTCGCAAAACGTCCAGCGTGTTCGGAGTGGGAACCGGCAGCGTCACCGTGGCGAGGGGCGCAATCGTTGCCGGCGGCAAATGGGTTGCCGCCGAGTCGGGGGTATCGATCGGCAGCGCGGCGGTGGCAATGCGGGTGGCGCGCGGGGTGGGCGCGGGTTGAGCTTGCCGGACCAACACAAAAAAGGCCGCGGCCACGGCGCACAGGCAACAGGCAGCGACGGCCGTTGCCAGCAGGATTATTAGATTGCGATTCACCTGAGCCTTTCTTAGAAATCACCCATATCAGGCGCGCCATCGCCCGCGCCGCCCTCGGGGGGCAGGGCTTGTTCGATGGAGTCCGGCGACTCGCCTGCTTCCAGCCGATCCACCACGTCGCTGAACTCGGGGCCGAGGTCCTCGCCCATTTCCGCGCCCATCTTGCGCATCGCGCGGGCCATCGACCTGGGATCGTTTTCATCCAAATCGCCGAAGCTCGACGGATCGGCCAGCGACTCCATCCGGGCTTCTTCCGATTTGGCGATGCGAACCCGGCTGATGAGGCGTTTGAGTTGCGGGCTGCCGCACAGCGGGCATTTGGGTTTGGCGGTGTCGTACTCGGCATACGACAGCCGGACGCCCACTTTTTGCTGACACGATAAACAACGGTACTCGTACAATGGCATGGTTGGAACACCTCCGCCCTGCATTTTAGCACAGCCACTTTTGCTATAATACTCGCATGAGCGAACCTTTCTTCGAGCGCCAGCGGTACCCGCTACTCATCGTCATTTCCGGCCCCTCCGGCGTGGGCAAAGATGCCGTGCTGCAGCGGATGAAAGAGCGCGGCGTGCCCATGCACTTTGTGGTGACCGCCACCACCCGCGCCCCGCGCCCCGGCGAAGCGGACGGCGTGGATTATTTCTTCGTGTCCAACGACACCTTCGCCGAGATGATCGAGCGCAACGACCTGTTGGAATATGCCATCGTGTACAACGACTACAAAGGCATTCCCAAGCAGCAGGTGCGCGAAGCGCTGGCCAGCGGCCACGACGTGATCCTGCGCATCGACGTGCAGGGCGCGGCCACCATCCGCAAGATTTGCCCCGACGCGCTGCTCATCTTCATGACCACCGGATCGGAGGAGGAGCTGGTGCAACGCCTCACAGCCCGCAAAACCGAAACGCCGGAAGGCCTCAAGCTGCGCATCGCCACCGCCCGCCGCGAACTGCAGCGCCTCACCGAGTTTGATTATTGCATCGTCAACCCGGAATTCCATCTCGAGTCGGCGGTAGACGCGCTGCTGGCCGTCATTGAGGCCGAGCACAACCGCGTGAAGCCCCGGCTGGTGACTCTGTGAACCCCGCCCCGCCGCCCGTTGCCCCCGTCCCTTCCCGGTTTCTCACCATTCCCACCGTCAAGCCGCGCCTCACCTACGTGTTTCTGTGGCTCAACATCATCATCTTCATTCTGCAATCCATCACCGGGAGCGAAATATGGTTTGCCTACGGCGCGAAGGTAAACCAGGCCATCGTCGCCGGGGAATGGTGGCGGCTCATCACGCCCATGTTCCTGCACTCCGGGCCGGCGCACATTGCCTTCAACTCGTATGCGCTTTACGCCTTCGGGCGGCAGGTGGAAACCGTGTTCGGCCATCGGCGCTTTTTCATCACCTACATGGTTTCCGGCGTGGCCGGCTCCGCGTTCAGTTTTGCCCTCAGCCCCCACCCGGCCGTAGGCGCGTCGGGAGCTATTTTCGGATTGCTGGGCGCGCTGCTCATTTACCTCTATCGCCATCGCCACGTGTTTGGCGAATGGGGCCGCCGGCAACTCATGGAAATCCTCATCATCGCCGGCCTCAACCTGCTGATTGGTCTTGCGCCCGGCATTGACGACTGGGGCCACGTGGGCGGATTGGTGGGCGGCAGCGTGCTGGCCTGGCTCGTCGGCCCCATCTACGTTGCCAGCTTCGAACCGCCCGAGCCGCACGTGGTGGATCGCAACCCGCTGGGCCTGCAACAATGGCTGGCGGTTCTGGCGGTTGCCCTGGCCCTCGGCGCGCTCACCCTGGTCAACATCAACTTGCAAAGGTGATTCCGATGACTGACCTTCGACCTTCTCCCATTGCCGGGCAGTGGTATCCGGGTGACCCGGCCCAACTCGCCAAAACGGTGGACGCTTTTCTGGCCGCCGCGCCGCCGGTCGCCATCCCGGGACCGCTGGTGGGCGTGGTGGCTCCGCACGCGGGGCATTTGTATTCGGGGGCGGTGGCCGCCCACGCCTTCAAAGCCGTCAGCGGCATGGAGGTGGACACCGTGGCGATTCTGTGCCCCAGCCACTTCCACGTCGATGGGCCGCTGCTCACCACCGCCCACGAGGCCTATGCCACCCCGCTGGGCAACGTGCCGGTGAACCGCGAGGCCATGCAGGCGTTGCGCGAGGCGTGCCCGGTGCCCATCGCCGCCATTCGCCGCGATCGGGAACATGCGCTGGAGATCGAATTGCCGTTCTTGCAGCGCGTCCTCTCGGCCTTCACCCTCATCCCGGTAATGATCCGCGACCAAACCGCCCCGGTCATTGCGGCGCTGGCGCGCGGGCTGGCCGCTGCCGTGACGGGCCGCCGCGCGCTGCTGGTAGCCAGTTCAGACCTGTCTCACTTTTATCCTCAGTCTGTGGCCGCCCTGCTCGACTCGTACATGCTGGAGCAGATCGAGCGCTTTGACCCGGCCGGCGTGCTCGAAGCCGAAGACGAGGGCAAAGGCTTTGCCTGCGGCAAAGGAGCCATTGCCGCCGTGCTGCTCGCGGCAAAATCGCTCGGCGCGACCGATGCCCGCGTCGTCAAGCACGCCACGTCGGGCGACGTAACGAAAGACTACGATTCGGTGGTCGGCTACGGCGCGGCGGTGATCTGGAAATAGATATGGATGAGACTTTTAACCCCTGGGGGCTGGTGACGCTGGCGCTTTTGCTCGGTGTCAACGCCTTATCTGTCGCCGCTGAATACGCGCTGGTGAGCGTGCGCCGCACCCGGCTGGACGAGTTGATCCAGAACGGCATCACCGAAGCGAAGTACGCGCGCGTCGCGCTCAACAACATCGACCGCTACATCGCCACGACGCAATTGTGCATCACGATGGCCGGCATCGGCTTAGGCTGGGTGGGTGAACCCACACTTACTGCCCTCCTCGTTTGGTGGCTTGGCATCCCTCTGCAATGGCTTGACGAAACCTTGCGGCGCACGCTTTCAGTTGGCATTGCGTTCTTGCTCATTACCTTCGTTACAGTCGTCGTCAGCGAACTGGTTCCAAAATCGGTCACCCTCAGATACGCCGAACAGGTCGCCATCGCTGTCGGGCGCGCCATGATTATCACTGAGCAGCTTTTGCGCCCGTTCGTCTGGGCGCTGAACAGCGCGGCCAACCTCATTTTGCGCGCCATCGGCATGCCGCCCGCCAGCGAGCACGGCTCTGGCTACTCGGTACAGGAACTCAAAATGCTCGTCGTGGCCTCCGAGGAAAGCGGCCTGCTGGAAAACGCCGAGCGCGATATGTTGCACGCCGTGTTCGACTTCGGCGACTCCACCACCCGCGCGGTGATGATCCCGCGCACCGAGATGTTCGCCGTGGACGCCGACGCCCCGCTGAGCGAACTAATCCAGCTTGCCACCAAACACCCGCTGTCCAAGTTCCCGGTGTACGAGGGCGACATCGATCACGTCATCGGCATTGCCCACGTGAAAGACCTCGTGCGCGTGCAACACGACCTGCGGCAGGCGGCCACCATTCGCGGCCTGATGCGCGAAGCCCTGTTTGTGCCCGACACCGCCCGCCTCGACAACCTGCTCAAACAGTTCCGCGCCAAACGGCAGCACATGGCTATTGTGCTTGACGAGTACGGCGGCACCGCCGGGCTGGTGACTCTCGATGATCTCATGGAGGAAATCGTCGGCGAAGTGCGCGACGCCTTCGACAAATCCGTCCCCGAAATTCAGCGCCTGCCCGACGGCTCGGCCCTTATTGACGGGCTGACTCCCATCGAAGACGTGAACGAGCATTTTGGCCTCGCCCTGCGCGACGAAAATTACGACACCCTTGCCGGGTTTGTGCTGGGGCGGCTGGATCGCATTGCCAAAGTGGGTGACGCCGTGGAAGCCGACGGCGCGCGATTCAAAGTGGAAGCCATGGACGGATTGCGGATTGCGCGGGTGAGCTTGTTTCAGAGTCAGGGGGAACAGAAGGGAGGCAATTAGGGCGTTGATAAACGCGGGGCATTCGTCGGCGCCCCGTCACCTCCCCACCCGCGAAGAAAGGTTGTCAGGCCAAGACCGACGCGGTTTTTGCGAAGCAGACCGCGTCGGTCTGCACACCCTCGCAGTAGCCGTTTTCCAGAACAGCCAGGATAAGCGATAATAATCGAAGGAGTTTCGAGGAGTCCGCCAATGTTCAGCGCAGGCACGTTGACCTTTCGGGAGTTTGCCATGCAAGAACAACTGCCGCTCGCCGCCATCCAAAACGCGGTGCTTGAATTTTTGCGCGGGCGTGACGACGCGGCTGTGTTCGGCGCGCAGGCCGTCAACGCCTACGTCCCAGAGCCGCGGATGACTCAGGACATTGACCTGATCTCGCCGCGCGCCGCCGAGTTCGCAGAGGAGTTGCGCGAGCACTTGAGCCGGCGCTTTCACGTCACCACGTGGATTCGCGAAATTGGAGAAGGGCGGGGGTATCGTCTTTACCAGATTCAAAAATCTGGCAACCGTCATCTGGTTGACGTGCGCCCCGTCGAGCCGTTGCCGGCCACACAGCGCATCGCGGAAGTGCTGGTCATTGCTCCTGCCGATCTCATTGCCAGTAAAGTCATTGCCTACCATCAGCGGCGCGGTCATCCGAAATCCGGCACCGACTGGCGCGATCTCGCAATGCTTCTGCTCACTTTTCCTGATCTCAAACGCGATCCCGGCCCCGTGACTGACCGGCTGAAAGCGGCAGACGTTGCCCCGGCCGTGCTGGCTGTGTGGAAGGAATTGGTTGCTCAGGAAATACAATCGGCGGAGGAAGATGACGAGTTTTGAGACGCGGGTTGACACAGCCTCCCCAAAACCCATTCGCGGCTAAAATCAGTTCATGTTCGCCGAAATCGTCCCCGTTGGCATCCCGCTGAATTCCGCCTTTCACTACAGCATCCCGCCCGACCTGCAAAACAAACTCGCCGCCGGGCATCTGGTCGAAGTGTCCTTCGGGCCGCAGCGGGCGCAGGGCCTCGTCGTCACCCTCAGCGACGATCCTCCCGTGGGCATTGCCGAATTCAAACCGGTCGGCGCGCTGCTCGACGACGAGCCTGTGCTCACCCGCGCCCAGCTCGACCTCGGCTATTACCTGGCCCACCGCACGCTGGCCTCGCTGGCCGAATGTCTGGCCCTCATGTTGCCGCCCGGCCTCGCCAAACAGGGTGACACCGAATACGAACTCAGCGGCCAACAGGCCGAGCCGGAGGGCGAACTGCAATTCCGGCTGATGCAACTGCTCGAACAGCGCGGCCCGCTGCGCGGGCGGCAACTGGATCGCGCCCTGCCGCGTCGCAACTGGAAGGCCGCCGCCAACACTCTCGTCAAGCGCGGCGCGCTCACCCGGCGGCCCGTCCTCCAGCCGCCCTCCGTCCAACCCAAGCACGTCCGCACCGCCCGCTTGCTGGTGGCCCCGGCACGCCTGCCCTTCGCCAAATTGCAGTTGCGCCACAGCCCGCGCCACGCCGACATCCTCGACCACCTCCTCGGCCTGTGGCCCGCCGAACCCTCGCTGGTGGACGTGTTGCAGCGCACCCGCGCCGCCGAAGCCGATCTCGATCCCCTCGTTGAGCGCGGTTGGATCAAACTCTCCCCGCCCGAGGCCACCGTGGCTCCGGTGTATCCCGCCGCCGTCATGCAGCAGTGGGTGGCCAAACACGGGGGCCAATATCCCGAGGCGGCCGTCGTCCTCAACGCATTGAGCACCGCCCCCGGCCCGGTGCCCGTTGCCGGCCTGCCAGGCGCCTCGCCCGACATCATCGACTTCCTCGACGGACACGACATGCTGCGCCGCGCCACCAATCCCGCGCGCATCGTACTCACACTGCATGGCTCGAAGCTCAACCAGCACGCACAGGCCCTGCGCCGCCCCAGCAAACGCGCCGCCGTGCTCGACTACCTCGCCACCCAGGGCCGCCGCGTGCCGGTCAGTTGGATTTACGCCGAAACCGGCGCCACCCTGGCGATGCTCAAAGACCTGGCCGAGCGCGGCCTGATCGATCTGGGCGAAGAAGAGATCGTGCGCGATCCGCTGGCCGGTGACATCTTCATCACCACCGAGCCGCCCACGTTGACGCCGGATCAACAAGCGGCATGGGAGGCCGTGGACGCCTGCTTCGCCCTCGCCGCCGCCCACGCCCCCGTGGCCCAACCGCCCATTTTGCTGCACGGCGTCACAGGCTCCGGCAAAACCGAGCTATACCTGCTTGCCGTGGCCCGCGCCCTCGAACAGCACCGGCAAGCCATCGTCCTCGTGCCTGAAATTGCCCTCACCCCGCAAACTGTGCAGCGCTTCGCCGGGCGCTTCCCCGATCGTGTGGGCGTCATCCACTCGGCCCTCACCGAGGGCCAACGCTACGACACGTGGCGGCGGGCCCGCTCCGGCGCGCTCGACGTGATCATCGGCCCGCGCTCGGCGCTGTTTGCGCCGCTGCCGAACATCGGCCTTATTGTGGTGGACGAAGAGCACGACGAGGCCTACCAGCAAGACCCGCCCCTGGCCCCTTACTACAACGCCCGCGACGCCGCCGTGGAATACGCCCGCCGCCTGCAAGCCATTTGCCTCCTCGGCTCGGCCACCCCGGACCTTGTTTCATATGCCAAAGCCCGGCGCGGCGATTACCGCCTGCTCGAACTCCCTCGCCGCATCATGGCCCACGGTGAGTACATTGCCCAACAGGCCGAGCGGTTGCGCCTCGAACCGCGCTTCCATCCCGTGCCCGGCTCCGCCGCCCAATATGCCGACCTGCCCGACGTGTCGGTGGTAGACATGCGCAACGAACTGCGCGCCGGAAACCGATCCATGTTCAGCCGCGCCCTGCAAGCCGCGCTGGCCGACGTGCTGGCGCGCGATCAACAAGCCATCCTCTTCCTCAACCGGCGCGGCACGGCCACCTACATTTTTTGCCGCGATTGCGGCCAGGCACTCGCCTGCCCCAACTGCGGCACCCCGCTCACTTACCATCATACGGGCGACACTCGTACGGGCGTTCAATTGAACGCCCCGACATTGCGCTGCCACCACTGCGGCCACAGCCGCCGCCAGCCTAAAACCTGCCCCAATTGCAAGAGCGAGCGCATCAAATACTTTGGCGCCGGCACCGAGAAAGTTGAGAGCGAACTCAAAGCCCTCTTCCCCGAGGCCCTGCCGCTGCGCTGGGATTGGGATGTGACCCGCGCCAAAGGCTCCCACGACATCATCCTGCGGCACTTCAAAGATCATCAGGCCAACATCCTCATCGGCACGCAGATGATCGCCAAAGGACTCGA
>JACRBQ010000119.1 GCA_016213135.1 Chloroflexota bacterium
CGAATCGGGGCATGGCATGTACGAGCAGGGAGTGTCGCCGGCCTTGCAGCGCACGCTGTTGTGCGGCGGGGCCTCGCTGGGCCTGCACGAATCGCAAAGCCGGATGTGGGAAAATCTGGTGGGACGCAGCCGCCCGTTTTGGCGACACTTCTTCCCCAAACTGCAAGCCGCATTCTCCTCCCAGTTTGGCGGGGTGAGCATGGAAACGTTTTACCGCGCGATCAACAAAGTGCAGCCGTCGCTCATCCGCGTGGAGGCCGACGAGCTAACGTACTCGCTGCACATCATGCTGCGGTTTGAGTTGGAGCAGGAGGTTTTGGAGGGCAAAGTGCGGGTGGCCGATTTGCCCGCCGCGTGGAATGCCAAGATGAACGACTACCTGGGCATTGCGCCGCCGGACGACCGGCTGGGCGTGCTGCAGGATGTCCACTGGGCTAGCGGCCTGATTGGCTACTTTGCCACTTATGCGCTGGGCACCATCGTATCGGTGCAGTTGTGGGAAAAGGCGTTGGCTGATCATCCCGGCATCCCGGCAGAGATCGAGCGCGGGGAGTTTTCCACTTTGCTTGGGTGGCTGAGGAAGAACGTGCACCGGCACGGCAAGAAGTTCACGCCAGCAGAGACCGTCCAGCGCGCCACCGGCGGGCCGCTCAACTCCGGGCCGTACGTAAAATATCTCAAGACAAAGTATGGAGAGATTTACGACGTTTGATATTAGGACGCGGATGAACGCGGATTGACGCGGATAAAGAAAAAATATCCGTTCACATCCGTTCCATTCGTTGTCAACAAACTTTGCGCGCTTTGCGCTGCCTGCCCCCATTGGGGGGCGCGGTGAGGATTCTACCGGGCCGCCACAAGCGGCTGACGAGTCCGCGCCACTTGCCACCACCACGCCAGCCCCAGTGGAATGGTGGCCGCGACTGCGCCGACGATGCCCATCACGCCGAAGCCGAGGGCGGCAAAGCCGAAGCCGCTGGCCAGGCTCCCGCCCGCCGACACCAGCCCGATGAGCAGGTCGTTGAAGCCCTGTGTGCGCGCGCGCTCGTCGGGCGAAAGTTGATCGGCCAGCAGTGACGAGCCGCCGACGTAACAAAAATTCCAGCCCAGCCCCAACAAGAATAAGGCGACAGAGATCGGCAGCACGTCCGGCGAGAGCGGGGCGGTAAGGCAGGCCAATATCAGGGTGGCGGCGCCCACCAGAATCACCGGGCCGCGCCCCCAACGGTCGGCCAGCCGCCCGGAGACGATCGAGAAAGCAAACATGCCGAAGACGTGCGACGAGGTCACGAGCGAGATCGCTTCGATGTCGTGGTTGTGGCCTTTCATGTGCAGCGAGGTGATCACCATCAGCATCACCATCACCGTCTGCCCGACGATCATCGCGGCCATGGCCACGAGGGCCGCCGGTTCGCGAAGGATTTGCAGAATGGAGCGGGCGGGGGTGGAGGATTGATTTTGCGCCGAGGGCTGTGCGGCGATGTGCGCGGCAAGTTCGCGGCCCACGTCGCGGGGGTCGGGGCGCAGTAACACGAAGATGATTATGGCGGCGGCGACGAGCAGCACCGCGCCGACGACGTACGGCCACACAAGCTCATTCACCCCGGCAGCTTTGGCCCACCCGCCGACAAGCCTTGAGATGATCGGCCAGAACAGTGTGCCCGCCGTGCCGCCGATGACGACGTTGGAGATCGCGCGCCCGCGCTCTCCCGGCGGGTGCACTTCGGCGGCGGCGAAGCGGGCCAGGTTGAGGGCCGAGTTTGCCATGCCAATGAAAACCATGCTGACGAGGAACAGGATGAGCGACCCGACGACGATGGCTCCGCCGGCCAGCCCCGCGCCGATCACGCCCACGGCTACTCCGAGCGTGAGACCGCCGCGCCGCCCGAGCCGATCCATGCCTACACCCCAACCGAGGGCGGCCAGCGCCGCGCCGAGTTGATAGATGGCGGACGGCACGCCGCCCCACGAGGGGTTGGCCGCGAGTTTTACGCCGGCGATGGAGTTGACGGTGGCGACGGCGAGGAAGGCGACAGAGCCGAAGCACTGCGCCGCGAACAATGTGCCGGTGATCTTGCGGGCGATCTTCCGATGGTCTGCCATGCGTTTGCTACTTCACTTCTTCAACATCCTTGTACCATTTCACCTTGTCGCCGATCTTGTCGCGCATCTTCCAGGCAAACGATTTGGACTCCGAATCCAGCGCGCCGCGGGCGTGATCTACTTGCGCCGCCACTTTGCCTTTTTCGTCGGCGGTGAGTGAGGCGTAGGTCTGGGCCAGTTGCTTGACCTTCGCCAGATTCATGGTGGTCGTTCGCCACAGGCCCCAATCGGCGGCGCACAGCCGGGCGATGTAGGGCAGGTTGATGGTTTCGTCGTCGCCGGCGCCCCAGGGATGCTCCAGCAGGAGCATGATCGTGTCGATCACATCCTTCTCGTTGATCTTCACGATCTGCATTTTCTCCAGCACCAATTCGGCTAACGGAATGGTGGGTGAGTCTTTTTCCAGCCGTCCGTTCCAGTAAATGGCGTGGCAGAAGTCGAGCTTGTCCACAAAAATATCCACGTGCAGGCCGTTGCCGGGATACTCGAAGATCATGCGCTCGCCGCCGGAGTTGATGAACACTTCCACGTCCTCTTTGTAGCCCAACGCGGCGGGCATCCACCTGCGGATCTGCGCCGCCTGCTTGCCGTATCCGGCGAAGTCAATATCGGTGTAGGCCCGGCCCATCTTGGCTTGCAGGTAGCCGTAAGCGGGGCAGTGTTGGTGAAACGCCAGCGAGCCGAGCAAGCGCAGCGTCAGGCCGGCGGTGTTGCCCGCATCCACGATGCGGCGCATTTCAGATTCAAATTTCAGCCGCTCAGTATCATCCTGAGCGGCCATGCCGATAGTATGAGTCATAGGTTAGCCTTGAGGGGTGGAAGCGGCCAGCAGGCGATCACAGATCGCCCGCAGGGTGCGCCAATCGCGCCGGGCCACGAACACCTCGGCCAGCCGCGCGATGAGGTCGGGGTCGGCCAGAGGATGCGCGACGTATTGGGCGTAAATCTTCAGCGCGTCGTTGTCGGTGCGCCCGGCCTTGAAATACTCAAGCACTAATTGCAGCAGAAGCTTGTCGCGCTCGTGCCGGGCAGCCTTGGCTGCTTCGGCCTGCGTTTTGACCTGAGTGCCCTGGGCGGCCGCTTTGCGGATGGCCGCGGTGAGGGCGTCGGCGGTGAAGGGTTTGAGGAGGTAGTCGCGCACGCCGAGGGCCATGGCTTCCAGCAGGGTGTCGCGCTGCTCTTCGGAGGAGATGATCATGGGCACCGTGCCGGGGCTGGCGGCTTGCATATTGCGGATGGCGGCCAGCCCGCTCATGCGCGGCATGTTGATGTCCATCACGGCCACGTCGGGCTGCAATTTCTGCGCCATCTCCACCGCTTCCTGGCCGTCGCGGGCCAGAGCCACCACCTCCATATCGCGCTCCAACGCCAGCATGGTGCGGACGCTTTTGCGGAATTCCAGCGCGTCATCCGCGATCAGGATACGGATGGGAGACATGAGCAATACTAAAGACTCAATACCGAATACCCAATACTGGCTACTCAATGGCTAGATGCTATTGAGTATTTTGTATTGAGTATTGGGTATTGCCTACTTGCCTTTTCCGCCGAAGCTGCCTTTGGTGTTTTGCGGCAGGATCATTTCCACGTCGGAGTGGGGGCGGGGGATGACGTGGACGGACACCAGCTCGCCCACGCGCTTGGCCGCCGCGGCCCCGGCGTCGGTGGCGGCTTTCACCGCGCCCACGTCGCCGCGCACCATCACGGTCACAAAGCCGCCGCCCACATATTCACTGCCGATGAGGGTGACGTTGGCGGCCTTTACCATGGCATCGGCGGCTTCCACTGCGCCAATGAGGCCTTTGGTTTCAACCATTCCGAGAGCGATCATTGCGACATCGACGGGCATTTTAGTATCTCCTTAGCTGATGATGGAAGTTAGTTTTTCAATTCGGCCAGCACCCGGCGCACAATCTCGTCAATATCCGGGCTGCCCGCCGGGGCGGGCGCGCTGCCGGCCGCCGGTTCGGTGAGGGCCTCCACCGGAGGCGGCGTAATTTGGTAGGCCAGGCGCTTCACATTGTACATGTGATGCACGGTGATGTTGTCGCCGGTAATTGCGCCGCCAATGCCGCCCGACCCGAGGGTCATCGAAGGCATCACGCCGGTGGTGTAGCCGGTGGCCCCCAGGCTGCCCCACGTGTTCGCGAGGATACGGAACACCGGCTTCTCCAGCCCGAACTGCATGATCACTTTATCGTCTTGAGCGTGGATGACGAGCGAGTGGCCGCGCCCGCCGTAGTTGATCAGCTCGATGCAGCGATCGCACCCGGCCTCCCAGCCGTCGGCCTCGTACCAGCCCAGCACCGTGGTCAGCTTCTCGCCGGATAGCGGCTCGCCAGGCCCCACTGATTTCAGCCGGGCCGCCAGCACCCGCGCCCAATCGGGCACGGTGATGCCGCACATCTGCGCCAATTGCTGCGGGCTTTTGCCGACCGTTTTGGGGTTGATGAGCGGCCCCGACGGAAACAACACGGCGGCGAGGGCCTGGGCCTGGGCGTCGTCCACAAAATACGCGCCCTCGGCTTTCATCAACTCGGCCAACTCGGCGGCAATGGGCTTGTCGGCCACCACGGCTTGCTCGGTGGCGCAAATGACCGAATGGTCAAATGCTTTGCTGGCGACGATGTACCGGGCGGTGCGCTTGAGGTCTGCCGAGCGATCGACGTACACCGGCACGTTGCCCGGCCCCACGCCGTAGGCGGGCTTGCCCACCGAGTGCGCGGCCCGAACCATATCGCTGCCGCCCGTTGCCAGAATGAGGGCGGTGTACTTGTGCTTCATCAATTCCTGCGTGCCGGGCAGAGTCACTTTGCTCATGCAGGAAATAAGCCCGGCGGGCGCGCCGGCTTTGACGGCCGCTTCGCTCATGATGCGCGCCGTCTCGACGCAGCACTTGACGGCGGAGGGGTGGGGGGCCACCACAATGGCATTGCGGGCTTTGACGCTGATGAGCGTTTTGAACATCGTCGTGCTGGTGGGGTTGGTGCTGGGCGTGAGGGCGGCCACGACGCCCATGGGCCAGGCAATATCGTAAATCTTTTTCTGCTCGTCGTGCCGGATCACGCCCACCGTTTTGATGTCTTTGATGGCCTCCCACAGCAGCCTGGACGACAGATGGTTCTTGAGCATTTTGTGGACGGGCACGCCGTAGCCGGTTTCTTCGACGGCCATGCGTCCCAGCCGCTCGGAGGCCCCAAAGGCCGCCTCGGCGATGGCCGCGCACACTCGATCCACCTCGGCCTGGCTGGCTTTGGCCCACGCCAACTGCGCCGGCCGCGCGGCAGTGGCCAGGGTGCGGGCTTCTTGAATGGATTGAAGGTCGAGATCGTAATCAGGCATTAACCCCTCTACAGGAGCGCTTCAGGATTGGCAAAGTATACACGTTTTTGACAACGGAGGTAACGGATCTAGCTTTTTCTGAACGTCACTTGCCCGTTCACTTCCAGCGAATCGATCACTGCCATGATCACCGCGTCCACCGGCGAGTCTTTGGTGATGTTCGTCTGCCGCGCCGACGACCCGGCGGCGACCAGCACCAGATCGCCCGACCCGGCGTCCACGGTGTCTACGGCCACGTAAGGCTTGCCCGCCGGCTGGCCGGATTCGTCGGCCTCGCGCACGATGAGCAATTTTCGGCCGGTGAGCTTCTCGTCTTTGATGGTGGCTACGGTGGAGCCGATGACACGGGCGATTTGCATGGTGTCCTCGAAATCTTTAGTATTTCCCTGCCGGAGCGGCAGCCGCCGCTTGCGCCGCGCCGCCTGCCTCGGCCACGATTTTCACCCCGGCGCTGGCCCCAATGCGAGTGGCCCCGGCGGCGATCATCTGCTGCGCGTCGGTGAGGTTGCGAATGCCGCCGGCCGCTTTGACGCCCATGCCCGGCCCCACCACTTTGCGCATCAGCGCCACGTCGGCGGCAGTGGCCCCGCCCGGCCCGAACCCGGTGGAGGTTTTGACAAAATCGGCCCCGACCTCTTTGGAGATGAGACAGGCGGCCACTTTTTCCTCGTCGGTGAGCAGGACGGCCTCGATGATCACTTTGACGATGGCGTTGTTGGCGTGGGCGGCGCGCACTACGGCGCGCACGTCGCGGGTGACGGCTTCGTAATCCCTGGCCTTGAGCGCGCCGATGTTGATCACCATGTCAATTTCCGACGCGCCGTCGTCAATGGCCTGTTGCGCCTCAAAGGCCTTCACTTCCGGCGGGTTGGCCCCCAGCGGAAAGCCCACCACCACGCACACTTTGACCTCCGAGCCTTTGAGCAGTTGGGCGCACAGTTTGGCATGGGTGGGGTTCACACACACGCTGGCAAAGCCGTACTTGCGGGCCTCGAAGCACAGTTGGGCGATCTGGTCGGGCGTGGCCTCCGGTTTCAACAGGGTGTGATCGATCATCGCCGCAATGCCCCGGTTGGCCGGGGCGGCCCCCAGCCCCGCGCTAATGCGGTCGGCCCCGGCGGCCACCACGGCCCCCACCCGATCCACGCATACCTGGACACAGAATCCATTATCGCAGTCGCGCCCGCAGGCGGGCTGGCCGGTTTGGGCCGCGCGCCGATCTTCAGCCAGGCGCAGCAACACCTGCCGGGTCACGGCTTCCACGATGTCTTCCACGGTTTTGGAGTCAGGAGTCATGTTGCCCTACGTGCCTATTCTTCGAAGAGAGCGTTGACTTTGATTGACAACCCGGCCAGCAAAGGTGAAGCCAGCGTCTCTTCGTTTTCATACAGCCCGGCCAACTCGTACTGCCCTTCTTTCAAGGAAAGAATCTCAACCGTATACTCGGTGGGGCTGATGATCCAATACTCCGGCACATTGTGTTTGGCGTAAAGGGCGCGTTTGGTCAGGCGGTCGGCGCGCACGCTTCCCGGAGAGACGATTTCCACTACCAGATCAGGCGCGCCCATGACTCCGCTGTCGGTGAGTCGGTCGGCGTGTTCCTTGGCCACCAGCAATAAATCGGGTTGGACAAACTCATCATCCGAAAAGTACACATCGAATGGCGCAATCATCACTGTGCCGATGTGATTTTGCCTGGCAAATTCCTTGAGGCGGCCGGCCAGGTTGATCAGCACAACCTGATGCAAACGATTCGGACTTGGAGCCATGAGTCGTCGCCCTCCAATGACCGCGAAGTATTCGCCCTCAGCCGTCTCACGCAAGTAGCGTTCGTATGTCCAGCGTTCGGCGCTCTCCTTCGCCGCTTCAGGCGCAGTGCGAACTGAGACCATTTCCATTTAGCCTTTCAAAAACCGCCGCTCAATCTCCATAATCTTATCCACCCGCCTGGCGTGCCGCCCGCAGCCGAATTCCGTGGCGAGCCACGTTTCGGCGATTTGCCTGGCGAGGGCCGGGCCGATGAGGCCCGCGCCCAGGGTGAGCACGTTGGCATCGTTGTGCTCGCGGCTGTTCACGGCGGTGGCGTAATCGTAGCACAGCGCGGCGCGCACGCCCGGCACCTTGTTGGCCGCCATGGCGCTGCCAATGCCCGCGCCGTCGATCACAATGCCGCGCCATGCCGCGCCCTCGCTCACCAGCCGCGCCACCGCGTAGGCAAAGTCCGGGTAGTCCACCGGGTCGGCGGAGGCGGCGCCGCAATCAATGAGGCTGTAGCCCAGGCCGGTGAGGTATGCCCTGAGGGTTTCTTTGAGGGGATAGCCGCCGTGGTCTGCGCCAATAGCCACCGGGCCGCCGCCGCGCCGATTGTCGCCCGTTGCGTCCATCGGCTTCGCTTCGCTTTGCTCGCTTTGCTCGCTCTGCTCGGGATGCGGCGAGGCAGCGAGAGGGGCCTCCCCCAGCGTCCGGCGGACAACCCGCTCGACTATGGCTCGCAGCTCGGCGTCGGTGGGCGTGATCACGGATACCGGTAGTGACTCACCAGCTTCCAGTCGGGCAGGGGCCAGTACACCACCCACACTTTGCCGATCATGCGGCCGAGGCTGATGGGGCCAACGCTGGGGTCGCGCGAGTCTTTGGAAAAGTTGCGGTTGTCGCCCAGCATGAAATACTGGTCGGGGCCGAGCGTCCACGTTTGATCCTGGTAGGGGCGCATCGGCTCTTTGATGTAAGGCTCGTTCAGAACAACGCCGTCGACGGAGACCGTGCCCTTGCTCACCACCACGGTGTCGCCGGGCAGGCCGATGATGCGTTTGATGAAATCCGTTTCGCCGGGGATGCCCGCCAGCCGTTCCAGGAAGGTGGCCTCGGGGTGGCCCGGGGGAACGAACACGATCACGTCGCCCCGTTGCGGCTTGCTCAACAGGTAAGCCAGGCGGCTGACGATGATGTATTGGCCGTCTTGAAAGCTGTTGTCCATGCTGGCGCCGTAGATTTTGAAACGGCCCGTCATAAAGTTGACGGCAAAGAAGATGATGGCGGTGAGGACAAGCGTTTCGAGAGTTTCTCGAAGGAAAGACTTGACTTGCGACTGTACCTGGGTTTCCTCTTGCGGCGTTTGCGTTTCCTGCACTTCGATCATAAATAGAGTCCTTGGCCGGAATTATAGCCCGGTTTCTTCGCGCGCCCGAAAGCTCATGCGGATGGGAGTGCCGAGAAAGCTGTACTGCTCGCGAATCTGGTTTTCGAGAAAGCGGCGATAGGTGAAATGCACCAGCTTGGGGTCGTTAACGTGGAAGAGGAAGGTGGGCGGGTCCACGCCCACCTGAGCGGCATAAAGGATTTTGAGGCGGCGGCCCGTTTTGGAAGGGGCGGCGTGCTTGTCCACGGCCTCGCGCACTATGCGGTTCAGCTCGGCGGTGGGGATGCGTACGAGCCGTTCTTCCTGCACTTGCAGCGCGGTGGGCAGCACCTGGTCGGTGCGCTGGCCGGTTTTGGCCGAGACGAACAGCACGGGCACGTAATCGAGGAAGTGCAGTTGTTCGCGAATGCCGTCGGTGAAGGTGTTCATGGTGTGGGTGTCTTTTTCCACCGCGTCCCACTTGTTGACGATGACCACGACGCTGCGGTTCTTTTCCAGCACCATGCCGGCAATGTGCGCGTCCTGCGCGGCAATGCCCTCGACGGCGTCCAGCAACAGCAGGGCCACGTCGGCGCGGTCGATGGCGCGATACGAGCGCAGCACGCTGTATTTTTCCACGCCGACTTCAATGCGGCCCCGCCGCCGGATGCCGGCGGTGTCGATGAGGGTGACGGCCATGCCGTCAAAGTCGAGACGGGTGTCGATGGCGTCGCGGGTGGTGCCGGGGATGGGCGAGACGATGACGCGCTCTTCGCCGAGCAGCCGGTTGAGCAAACTGCTCTTGCCCACGTTGGGGCGGCCCACCAGCGCAATTTTCACCGAGGAGTCCTCTTCGGCTTCGGGGGTGGCGGGCAGGCCGGCCACCAGGGCATCGAGCAGGTCGCCGGTGCCCGTGCCGTGCATGGCCGAGATGGCAAACGGCTCGCCCATGCCCAGCTCGTAAAAGTTGTAAACGTCCTCGCGCCGTTGGGCGTTATCGGCTTTGTTGACGGCGAGGAAGACGGGCGGGCGCAGGACGCCGTCGACGTTGCGCTGGTGGCGGCGCAGAATGTCTGCCACTTCCTCGTCGGGCGCGGTGACGCCGGTGACGATGTCGACGACGAGGACGACGGCATCGGCTTCCGAGATGGCTAGTTCGGCTTGTTGCCGAATCTGGCTGATGTATTCGGCGGAGTCGAGGGACAGGGGGGCGGTGAGGCCGCGGCCCTGCACTTCAATGCCGCCCGTGTCCACAATGGCAAAGGTCACACCGTTCCATTCCGTTTCGCCAAGTTGCCGGTCGCGGGTGGTGCCGGGGGTGTCATCCACCACCGCCAGTCGTTCACCGGCCAGTCGGTTAAATAAAGTAGATTTGCCGACGTTAGGGCGGCCGACGAGCGCGACGAGAGGTTTTGTCATGACGGGGGGACCTGAGTGAGCGTAGGAGTGGGCGTGGGCGTGGGCGTGAGGGCAGGCGCGCGCGTGGCTGTGGCCGCGGGCTTTTGGGTGGCGGGCTTGGCGGTGCCGGTGGGCGTGGCGGTAAATGTACGAGCGGCGGTGCCGGGGCCGGTGATGAGCACTTCGATGGTTCCGGGCAGCACGGTCTGCACGCTGATGCCCTCGGGCAGCACCACCACTTGTGGCGTGACCTGATGCAGACCGGGCGGCAGGTTCAGCAGGTCCAGCACCACGCGCACGGCGTCGGGGGTCAGGGTATCCAGGGTGGATAGCGGCCCGGAGAGGATGACGTCCACGGTGGCGGGCGAGGCGCTGGCGGTGAGGCCGGGGCCGAGGCCCTGGATTTCGAGATCGCGCTGGATGGTGAGGCTGCTTTCGATGGCGGCAATGCTCACCTGCACGACCACCGTTTGATCGCCCACGAGTGAGACACCGGCGGGCAGCTCGAGGCCCAATCGCGCCTGTATGTCGTCGGTGGCTTCGCTGATGTCGAGCCGTTCGGTTTCCACAAAGCCGGGCAGTGAGGTTACCAAAGCCGGGTCGGAGGAAAATAGTGTGACCACCGGGGGCGAAATGAAAATGTTGGTGATGCGATAGCCGGCCGCCACCTGCCCTTCGTAATTGGCTTTGACGGCCACGTCGCGGTAGCCGCCCAATTGCCGGACGGGGATGGTGACGGCGACTTCGGCAGGCTCCACGGTGACGCCGGCCACGGTTTGCCCGTTGGCGTTGAGGGGCGTGAGGGTGGCGTGGCCGTCAAAGTCTTGCTTGGCGCCGGCGAGGCTCACCTGGGCCACAAGTTCGCTCACGGTGTCGGCCAGCGAGGCCGGGCCGGAGATAGAGGCGGTGGCGGGTTGCACGGTGGCTTTGCCTACCTGATACCCGACGGCCGCATCGCCGCTGGTGACCAGCCGCACGGGCACGGTGCGCGTGGCAATGGTTTCAACGGTGAGATGGATCTCGGCGGGGGTGATGCCGGTGATGCGGGCATCACGTTGATCGACAGTGGCCTGAATGGGCAGGGTGACCGAGCCGCCCTGCACGCCGCTCAGGTCGACAAAGGCGTGCAGTTGGTCGCCGTTGAGCGAGGCCCACACGGAGGCCGGCGCGCGCACGCGCACGTCGACGGTGGTCGGCGGGTTGCCCACGAGGACCATGCCCCCGGGCAGGTTGGTAATGGCAATGGGCACGGGTTGGGGAAAGACTTTTTCCTCAAACGGGTCTTGTTCGTTGAGGGCCACCACCCAGATCACAATGGCGAGGGCCAGTGAGAGGAGGAGGGCAGTGACATTACGGACCAACCAATTGAACATGAGGGCAACAGGGATTGAATGGAGTGACTGCCGATCGGCGGCAGGGGCCGGGCACAGGCGGGCGGGGCGCGGGGTTCATCCCTCGTCTTTTTTCCGCGGCCGCGGCCAGCGCGGAAAACCGGCGGCGCGGGGGCGGTAAAAGGCGGTGAGGATGTTTTGCAGCCGGGCCGCATCGAGCCGCTGGATCATTTTACCATTGTGCGACACCGAGATGGTCCCGGTTTGCTCGGAGACCGTGACCGCTACCGCGTCCGACACTTCGCTGATGCCCAGCGAGGCGCGGTGCCGCAAGCCCAACGGCTGGTGGTGCAGGTTGGCCTCGGTGGAGAGAGGCAGCACGCAGGCCGCGCTTTCGATGCGGCCATTGCGCACGATGACGGCGCCATCGTGCAGGGGCGTATCTTTGACGAACAACTGCACCAGCACTTCCACCGATACCAGCGAGTCGATCCGCACTCCGGTATCCGCGTATTCCTGCAGGCCCACCTCGCGCTCGATGACGATGAGCGCGCCGTAGCGCTTATCCGACAGGCGCTGGCAGGCGGTGCAGATGGCTTCGATTTCAGCCTGCGGGTTGGCGCCGCGCGCGCTGAGGTTCAAGAACACGCTGGCCCGGCCCAGCCGCTCGAGGGCGCGGCGGATTTCGGGCTGGAAGATGACGGGGATGGCGAGCAGCAGGGCGGGCAGGGTGTTGCGCAGCAGCCAGGTGAAGGCGCGCAGCCGGAAGATGCCGCTGAACAGCGCCACCACCACGATGAGCAACACCACGCCGCGCAACAGCACCACTGCCTGCGTGCCGCGCATGAGCGAGAACAGGCTGAAGAAGACGGCCGTGACAAGGAGAATGTCGACGACGCTCAGCCAATCGAGCCGTTGAAAGAGGAAGATGACTTCGGTGAGAAATTCAGACAAGGGTGGCAGACGAAAAGACTAATGGACGGTAAAAGTATGCCTTCCCGGTTTCAGACCCTAAGGGTCCCGAAGACCCTTAGGGTCTTGCAACGCGGATCGTCTCTCGTCTCCCGAAGGGCTTCTTTCGTCGTTTTATCCGGGCGTTTGCATTTCGGCCAGCAATTGCCGGTAGTCGGACACGTTGTCGGGGCCTAGGGCGATGATGGCCTGGATAGTCCGCACTGCGTCGGCCCGGCGGCCGGCCTGCAATTGCAAATCGCCGATGGCGTCGAGTTGAGCGATGGCCTCCGCTTTGCGGCCCGTTTCCTGGTAGGCCCGCGCCAGTCGCGAACGAAGCGCCAGTTCGGAGGGGTGGCTTTGCACCAGTTGGGCCAGCACGTCGATGCCGGCGGCCAACTGGCCGGCGCTGGCAAAGTATTTCACGGCATCGTCGGTTTCAGTGACGGCCTGTCGCGCTTCGCCCAGCCGGTAGTTGAGATCGATCAGTGTGATGCGAGCCTGCACGTCGCCGGGGGCCAGATTGCGGATCTGCTCGCACACGCGCAGCGCCTGCCGCCAATCCAGCCGCTGCATATCCAGGTCGGCCAATTTGTGGAGGATTTTCAGCGGCCACGCGTGCTCTGCTTTGGGGCTTTGAGCCAGGTTGAGCGCTTCCGTATAGGTCTGCCTGGCCTTTTCCAGATCGGCCAGGTCGATGTGCGCCTGGGCCATCTCGAAATATTCGGCAATGGCGGCGTCGATGTTGCCCTGCTCGTCGTGCATGCGGATGAGGTTCCGGCGAACGTCGATGTTGAGCGGAGCTAATTGCGTCATTTGTTCGCAGAGGCGAATGCTCCGCCCCGGATCGCCGCGCACCTCGTACAGCCGGGCCACGACTTTGTATTTGTCCAGGGCCTCGTCCACCCGGTTCTGCGCCAGCAAAATCTCGGCCATGCGGATGTGGACGGGCAGGTAGTTGGGCGCATATTGCAGGGCGTACTGCGCCTCGTCCAGCGCGGTGCCCAGCAGGTTTTGCTTCACGTAGTCGTTGATGCGGGTCATGCTTTCCAGCGCCCCCGCCGCGCCGGGGACGGTGAGCATATCGGCCACCGGGGCCAGCGTGCCGTCTTCGTGCTGGGCGTTGAGCTGTTCGCGCGCCTGCTGCACGCGCTCGTACCATTGCGGGCCGGAGAGAAACGCAATGATGTTCTCGCCCAGCTGCGTCAACTGCTCGGTGGTCTGGTCGCGGCCCACTTTGGCCAGCGTGTCTTCGTACAGCTTGTCCAACTGGTCAACCCGGTCGGTGGACACGGTGCGAGCATCCACCAGCCGCAGGCAGTTGAACAGGCTGTTGACGGCGTCGCGCATTTTGCCGTCGCGCCCGTGGCACAGGCCCATGCCGTAGTAGGCGCCGGCGGCGTAATCGGGGTGGCCGGCTGCCGACTGGAATTGCTTGACAGCGTCGCGGTAGCGTTCCAAATCCAAATAGACCACCGCCAGGGTGTAGTGCAGGGCGGCGTGCTCGATTCCGGCGCGCAGGGCTTTTTCGTAAAACGAGGCCGCGCCGCTGTAGTCGCCTTTGGTGTGCAAGTCAATGGCCTGCCCCAGCATGTTCATAATCTGCCCCCGGTTGCCCCGGGTCGGCAGGCGCAGCGTGCCGGTATGGGTCTTTTTGATGAGATCGTGGCGGGCGTCGGCGCTGCCTGCGTCGGCGCTGTCCTCGCCAATTTCAAACATGATATCGGCCAGCTTGGCGATGGCCGATTGATGCCCGGCCTGCAGCGGGTTGGCCTTTTTTTCGAGGCTGCCGGATATCACATCTCCGGCAGTGCGGACAGCGCTGCCCGCAGGCGGGGCGGAAAATCCCGTCGAGGGAGCCAGCGGCCCGGTGGGCGGTTTGAGCCGCTCCGGTTCGGGCAGGCTGATGCCGCGTTGGATCATGTCCACCGCGCCGCCGGCGTCGGGGTTCTGCGGATCGAGCTGCACGGCGTGCGCCGCGGCCTGCATGGCTTTTTCGCGCTCACCCTGCCGCTGCATCATCCGCGCCACCGATAAATAAGCCCGCGCCGAGTCCTCCGGCTTGCCGGTGCGCTCGTAGGCCAGAGCCAGGCGCGAATAGGCGTGGAGATTATCAGTGTCCAGCCGCGCCGCGTGCGACCAGTTGGCGATGGCCTTGGAAATGTCGCGCTGGCCCAAATACAGTTCGGCCACGGCCACATAAGCCTGGGTGGCCTCGGCATGGCGTTCGAACCGTTCGTAAATCTCCGCCACCTTCTCGAACGGCACCGGGTCTTTGGGGTTCACCCGCGCGGCGTTCTGATACACGGCCAGCGCCTCTTCGAAGCGGTTGGTCGCCAGCAGTGTCAGGCCCAGGTTGGTCAGGGCGCTGCTGTCGTTGGGGAACTCGTTGAGCGCCTGGCGATAGGCCGCAATGGCCTTATCCCACTGCTGATCCCAGGCAGCGGAATTGGCTTCCACAATAGCTTGGTCGAAGAGAGCGCGGTTGCCGGGCATGAGTGGAAGGATGAAGGATGAATGATGAAGGATGAACGACGCTCTGTTTACCGCCGCTTGGTTGCTGCTTTCCGTTTCCCAGCCTTCTTGCCTCTGACCTCCGACCTCCGACTTCCAGCTTTCGACTTCCGCCCTCCACCCTCCGCCCTCCCACTTCCCACTTCCCACGTCCCACGTCCCAACTCCGACCTCCGACCTCCAACCTCCATTCCCCGTTTCTCCCCGAGCAGCTCCGCCAGAATAGCCTTCTGGGCGTGCATCCGGTTTTCCGCTTGCGGAAAGAGCACGCTGTTCGGGCCGTCGGCCACGTCGTCGGTAATTTCCTGGCCGCGATGCGCCGGCAGGCAGTGCATCACCAGCACATCGGGTTTGGCGCGAGCCACCAACGCCGCGTTGACCTGATACGGCGGGAACACCGCCGCGCGTTTGGCCGTCTCCGCCTCCTGGCCCATGCTCGTCCACGTGTCGGTGTAAATCACGTCCGCATCCCTCACCGCCTCGTGGGGGTCAATCATTTCTGCCAGTTGGCTGCCGCTTTCGGCGGCCATTTGGCGCGCACTGGCTTCCACCGGCACCGGCAGCTTGTAATCGGCAGGGGTGGCAATGCGGAAGTTCATCCCCAGCCTGGCGCAAATGTGCGCCAGCGAGGTGGCTACGTTGTTGCCGTCGCCCACGTAGGCCACGGTCAGCCCGGCCAGTTTGGGCTTGCGCTCCACGATAGTGAGCACATCGGCCAGCGCCTGGCAGGGGTGATTGAAATCGGAGAGGCCGTTGATCACCGGCACGCGCGAGAATTGCGCCAGCGTGAGAATGTGTTGGTGGTCGAACACGCGGGCCATAATGCCGTCCACGTAACCCGAGAGCACGCGAGCCACATCGGGGATGGATTCGCGTTTGCCGAGGCCGATCTCATCGGGCGAAAGGTACATCGCCTGCCCGCCGAGGTGCTGCATGGCCCGCTCGAACGACACGCGCGTGCGCAGCGAGGGCTTTTGAAAAACCATGCCCAGCGTTTTTCCCGCCAGCACCGGCTTGTTGGCCCCCTTCTTTGCGCGCTCGCGCTTGAGCTTCAGCGCCAGATCGAGCAATGATTCAATTTCGGCGGTGGACAGATCGGAAATGCTGACGAAATGTTGCACAGGATGACTCCACGGGCTGATTGGATGGTTGTGCCGGCATGGCACGGCCAGTATAACAAAGGACGGGAAGGATGACAAATGACGGCGGCGCGCGTGGCGGGCCGACAACGGCGTTTTGCAGAGTCATGCGGCCCCGCGCTTTGAATTGAATGGCAAATTGCGGTATAGTCAGCTAACCCGATCCTTGGGAGAAAACCATGAAACGTTTCATTGCCTTCATCGCCGCCGTGGCCCCCATCGCCGCCGGTGCCCTCATCATCGGCATATTGATCATGGGAATAGCACGCCCTTTCGAAGCCGAGGGTCTAGGCAAAGACGATCAGGGAGTCGTGAGTGACGCCGTTGTCAACTCCCCGACCCCCGAGCCAGTGGCCGCATCGCCCCTCCCGCCCTCGGGCTTTGCCCCACAAACCCGCCTCGGCTACACCGCGGGCGACCAGTGGGAACCCGCCATCGCCACCGACAAACTCGGCAACGTCTATATGCTCTACCCCCAGTACGGCGGCGTACCCGGCTGCCGACAGTGCGCCAGCCCCACCATGGTGCTGCAAATCAGCCGCGACGGTGGGGCCACGTGGGGCGCGCCCCAGCCCATCGGCGGCAGCAGGGACGGGCAGTGGGACGCGCAAATGGAAGTAGACCCCGTGGATGGGACGACCGTGTATGCCGCGTGGCTGCAAGCCCAACGCAGCGCGATAGCCGTAGCCAAGTCCACCGACTCCGGCAATACGTGGAGTGCGGTGGTGCCGCCGAACGCCAGGGACGAAACCGATAAGCCCATCCTCGCCGTGCGCGGGCAGGATGTGTATGTGGCTTTCGATGTTCGCAACGAGCAGCGCATCTCGGCTTCGCACGACGGGGGACTCACCTTCACCACCGCCACCGTAGCCAACAAAAAGACCACCTGGGCGCTGGCGGGCGGGGGAGCTGTGGCTCCCAATGGCGACGTGTTCTTTGGCTGGGCCGGGTACGCCTATGGCTGGGCCGAATCGGCCGTCAACCTTTTCGTCACCCGTTCCACCGACGGCGGCCAGACGTGGACTATCCTCCCCATCGCCCGCTCCTCGGCCGCTCCCGCCTGCCCGCCCGATTACGGCTGCGGCTGGGCCTTCCTCGGCGCGCAAATGGCAATGGCCGCCGACGACGGTGGCGCAGTGTACGCCCTGTGGAACGCCGGGCAAGCCCGCAAAGGCCCGCAGCGAATCTACTTCTCCCGTTCCGACGATAGCGGCGACACATGGTCTGCCCCCGCCGATGTGTCTACCGCCGCCGGCGGCGTCGAACACGCCTTCCCGGCCATTGTGGCCGGGGCTGCCAACGATGTGCACATCGCGTGGATGGACAGCCGCGCCGGTGACTGGTGGAACACCCATTTCCGCGCCTCCACCGATGGCGGCCAAACGTGGACGGGCGAGGTTGACCTTTCCACCTACGTTCCCGGCTACCAATATATTCAGCCCGATGGTTTCCGCTTCCCGTTTGGCGACTATTTTGAAATGTCGATTGACGCCGGAGGCCTCACCCATGCCGTGTGGGGCGAGGGCCACAACTACGACAGCCCTGGCTCCATTTGGTACAGTCGAGGCAACGCGCCCTGAGCCATGGCCCGTCTCACCTCGTCGCAGTTTATGCTGGCCCTGCCCGCCGCCACCCGTGGGCACCTGCCGTCGCCGCTGAGCAAGTTCAAAGCGGCCACGCGCGGCTGGCTGTGCCAGTTGTATTACCGCGACCCGCGCCTGCACTATGAAGTGTGGAATATGGGCGAGCGGCGCGGCCTGTTTGAAATTGGCCTGCACTTCGAGAGCCGCGACCCCTCGGAGAACGCGGCGCTGCTGGCCGGGTTCTCGCGAAACATGATCGAAGTGAAAGCCACCCTGGGGCCGCAGTGGGAAGCCGAACAGTGGGACCGGGGTTGGACCAAAGTGTACGAGACCCTTCCCTATCAGCCGTTCGGCGACGATCTGCTGCAAACCGTATCGGCGCGGCTGGCGCGGGCCATCACCGTGCTGCAACCCATTTGGGATGGATTGAAATAAGACGCCCATGCTACTCTCCGACTCCATTCGCAAAGACTACACCCTCCACGGCCTGAACGAATCTGACCTGCACCCCGACCCGGTGCAGCAGTTCGGGCGCTGGTTCGAGCAAGCCGTGCAGGCCGGGTTGCTGGAGCCTAACGCCATGACGCTCGCCACTGCCACGCCCGACGGCGCGCCCTCGGCGCGGATGATGCTGCTCAAAGGCTGCGACGCGCGGGGCTTTGTGTTCTTCACCAACTACGAGAGCCAGAAGGGCCGCGAGTTGCAGGCCAACGCCCGCGCCGCGCTGGTGTTCTACTGGGCCGCGCTCGAGCGGGAAGTGCGCATCACCGGGGTGGTCGGCAAAGTGTCCCGCGAGGAGTCCGATGCCTATTTCCAATCGCGCCCGGAGGGGGCGCGGGTGGGCGCGTGGGCTTCGCGCCAAAGCCGGGTCACTCCCAGCCGCGAGGAATTGGAGGCGCGGGCGCAGCAATTGACCGCCGAGTTTGGCGGCCGGCCCATTCCGCTGCCGCCCCATTGGGGAGGCTACCGCCTCACGCCTGACGCGCTGGAATTCTGGCAGGGCCGCCCCAGCCGCCTGCACGACCGCCTGCGCTACACTCGCCGGCCCGAGGGCGGCTGGAAGATCGAGAGGTTGGAGCCGTGAGGAATACCCAATACTGAATACCCAATACCCAAAACCCAAGACACGGCGTTCAGACTCAAAACTCAAAACTCAAAACTCAAAACTCAAAACTCAAAACTCAAAACTCAAAACTCAAAACTCAAAACTCAAAACTACTTCGCTTTGTGGGATAATGCGGCCATCGGGGGAAACACGAAAGGACACTATCATGCCATTCGGACCAACAGAACTGATCATCGTCCTCGTCATCGTCATCATCTTGTTCGGTGTCGGGCGCGTGGGCAAAATCGGCAGCGAGTTAGGCTCCGCCATCCGCGAGTTCCGCAAGGGGGTAAAAGGTGACGACGCCGACAAGCCCAAAGACACGCCTTCGGATCAGACGAAGAACTCGTAACCGGCACCCATGACCGCGCCCACGCCGCCGTCTGCGCCGCTGCCTCGCAACCGCCGCACCGAGGCCATTCACAAGCGTGAAACCTTCTGGCAGATTTACGTGCCGGTGGGGATTGCCCTGGTGATCACGGTGGGCGTGTGCGTGTTGGCGGCCCTGTCGGCCTGGGGGGGCGGGGGAGCCATTGGCCGCGTTTGGGCCGATGTGTCCGCCGTATTCGTGGTGCTGCAGGCGATGGCGATTGCCCTGCCGCTGCTGCTGGTGTTCGCCGGCGTAGCCGTGGGCATGGAGTTGTTGCTGCGCCGCTCGCCGCCGTACTTCAAAATCGCGCAGGATTACGCCGCCCGCATTTCGCGCGAGGCCGCCCGGGCCACGCGTTACGTCACCGAGCCGGTGGTGTTGTTCCGGTCCGCCGTGGCCGGGTTCGACCGCGCGATGGAAACCATCCGCCATTTGTTCGGGCACAGTCCGCCCGCCCGTGGCGGGCGCAAGTGAGCAGGCCCCGGTTGGAGCGAGCCATGGAAGAGAAAGAAGAGAAAGCTGAACTGGACTGGAAGACAAAAGCCTACCTCGCCGGCGGCGTCATCGGGGCGCTGGCCGGCCTGGGCGCGGCCTACCTCTACATCCGCAACATCGAAGAAACCGGCCGCGAACCGGCCATGGATACGAAGGACGCCATGACCATCGGCGTGTCGCTGGTGTCGTTTCTTCGGCAGATTGCCAGCATTCAAAAAGAGACCAAGAAGAAATAGCGGCTTCGACCTGACGGGCCTGGGCTTTTTCATTACGTAAGTCATTGCTGGTTGGGCTGCTCATCGCGAACATAACTTGCCGTTTCTTGTCAAACGGCTATTTATATTTACTGGACATTGGCAATGAGATGACTTGAAAAAGCATGGGTCTTCGCGTAAAGTTTTGGTTGCCGAAAACTAAAACTCACGGAGGCGACCCATGCCGACTTGGATTGTCACTCATTCGGAATTTTTGTGCAACTTTCTCC
>JACRBQ010000017.1 GCA_016213135.1 Chloroflexota bacterium
GCGCGGCGATGACCATGCCCATGATCAGCCCCCCGCCCCCCACGGGCGCCAGCCAACAATCGGCCCGGGGGCACTGCTCGGCCAAATCCAGCCCCAACGTGCCCGCGCCAATGATGATCTGCCAGTCGTTGTACGGCGAGACGAACGTTTTGCCCTGTTCGCGCGCGGCCACGATTGCCGCCGCTTCGGCATCGCCGAAGAAGCCGGGCACGCGCACTATTTCCGCGCCGAGGGCCGGCATTTTGTCGATTTTGATCTGCGGCGCAGATTCGGGAACATACACGGTGACGCGCCCGCCCACTTTTTGCGCGGCGAGGGCCACGCTTTGGCCGTGGTTGCCCGCCGAAGCGCACAGCAGGCCGCGCTCCACTTCGGCGGGCGAGAGGCCGAGCACCTTGTTCAGCGCGCCGCGCGGTTTGAAGGAGCGGGTGTGCTGGTGGTTTTCCCACTTGATCCACGCGCCGAGGCGCTCGTCGAAGGTGACTGGGGTGGAAAGGATATGAGGGGCAAGACGCTCACGCGCGGCGAAGATGTCCGACCGAGTTACCATTCATCCTTCATCGTTCATCATTCATCGTTTTCCTCGCCACATCCGGCACATCGGTGATCAATCCGTCCACGCCCTGCCGGGCAAACAGGCGCAGGTCGTCGGGGTCGTTCACCGTCCACACGTTGACGCGGCGGCCTTTGCGGTGGTAGTGGGCCACGCCTCTTTGCTTGAGCTGGGCCGCGTCGGGGTGGCGGGCTTCGTGCGGCGCAATGGGGGCGAGCCAGGCGTCGCGCAAATAAATGGGCATGCGTTGCGCGGTAAGTTGGGCCACCGGCAGGGTCGGGTCGAACACTTTAGCCGCACGGATGACAAACGGGTCAAACGAGGAGAGCAGCACGCGCCGGCCCAGGTTCATTTTGCCGATCAGCTCGACCACGGCGCGCACCAGCCCGTCGCCGCGCGTGCTGTAGTTGGTAAGTTCAACGTTGATCCATAACTTATCGGCTACGGCTTCGAAAACTTCGGCCAGCGCCGGCACGCGCTCGCCCGCAAACCGGGCATCTTTTTTTGCGCCCGCGTCGAACTTCTTCAGTTCGGCCAGCGTCAGGTCGGCCACGCGCCCGTGGCCGTCGGTGGTGCGGTCCACGGCAGCGTCGTGCATGATCACCGGCACACCATCTTTCGAAAGTTTCGCGTCGAGTTCAATGCCGTCGGCGCCGAGGGACACGGCGAGGGTAAATGCGGCCAGGGTGTTTTCGGGGGCCGCCGCCGATGCGCCCCGGTGGGCGATGATGGCCGGAGTGCGGGGATAGAGGTAGGAGAGATCGATCACATGAAAGAGTGGGGCGTGAGACGTGGGACGTGAGATGTGAGATGTGAATCGCGATTCGTAGTATGTCACGCCTTACGCACCACGGGGCACGCTGCGCGCGGAAATCTACAGTTCGACGAAATACGCCGTCGCCGCCATCTCCAGCAATTCTTTGGTCATGACGGGTTCCACGCCAAGGTAGGAGGAGATGTCGAGAATCTGATCGCACAGATCGCGAGGATGCACGGCGCGGAGTTTGCGATTGCGTTTGATGTACCACTCCTGCAACAGGTACGCCAACCCCTGCTGAGAGAACTTCACCTTTTTGGCTTCGGCCACGCGGCGGAAGATTTCGGCAAACTCCTCGTAGCTGGGGTCGATAATTTCCACTTTGTGCCGCAGGCGGCGCAGGAAAGCCTCGTCCACCAGGTCCTTGGGCGGCAGGTTGGTGGAGAACACCACCAGCACGTCGAAGGGCACATCTATCTTTCGGCCGGTGTGCAGCGTCAGGTAGTCGATGCGGTTTTCGAGCGGCACGATCCAGCGGTTGAGCAGATCGCGCGGGCGCACTTGCTGGCGGCCAAAGTCGTCGATGAGGAACATGCCGCCGTTGGCCTTCACCTGAAACGGCGCTTCGTAATACTTGTTCACGTCGTCGAACACCAAATCCAGCCCGGCCAGAGTCAGCTCGCCGCCCACCACAATGAAGGGGCGCTTGATCTTGATCCAGCGCGGATCGGATTTGAGACCGGCTTTGTCGCTATCGGGATCCCGCGCCAGTTCGTGGTTCACGTTGTCGTAAAGCTTCACCACCTGCCCCTCGATGTCGAGGGAATAGGGGATGAACATATCCTCGGACAGAATCAGGTTGCCGATGGCGCGGGCCACGGTGGTCTTGCCGTTTCCGGGCGGGCCGTACATGAACATGGACGTGCCGGAGTTGATCGCCGGGCCAATGCGATTGAACACTTTGTCGGAAATGACCATGGAGGAGAGCAGTTGCCGCACCGTGCGCTGGAGCACCGTGGGCCGCCCCATGGATTGTCTGCGGATGGCATCGTTGTAGGCGGCAATAGGCACCGGAGCCGGGCCGGCATACTGGCTGCGCTCCAGCGCCTCGCGCGCGCGGATGTTGCCCGCGCCGGTGATGGCATACTGGTACGCGCCCTCGCCGAAGCCGGCGGTGCTGGTGAGCACTTCCACCAGCTTATCGCGCTTGAGCGCCGTGAGCAGGCTGTCCACAATGCCCGCAAACGGCAGGCGGATATGCTCGGCAATTTGAAAGCCCGAGAGGTAGCCCCGGAAGTACAGCACTTTGATGATCAAATCCTGCAACCACAACGGGTTGAGGCCGGTGTCTTCAATTTTGGTGAGCGGGAGCGGGATGAAACGGGGCCGGGTCGGGGCGGCATAGGCGCCCGCCGCCGAAATTCCCTGACCGGCGCTGCCGTTCGCCATCGCCCCCGAAGGCCGGGCCGGAGTCACGAGAGTCCCGGTGCCCATAGACCGGGGAACGACCTGACCGGGGCGCTGAGGGGGAGAGGACGGGCGATTAACCATCAGTGGAGGACCTCCGAAATAATTGCGTGCGTGGATTATAGCACGCGGGATCAGGCGGCACAAATGCGCCCGTGCTATCATGCCCGGCATCCATGACCATCCTCGCCATTCTCCTGCTGGGCTTCGCCCTCCGCGCGGCGCCACTGCTGCAAAACCGATTTCACCCGGACGAGGCGCTGTACGCCACTTTTGCCCGGCTCATTGCCTCGGGCCGCGACCCCATGCTCTCCACCGTGGTGGTGGACAAGCCGCCGCTGCCGTTTTACCTCATGGCCGCCGGCATATCTGCCTTCGGCGGCGCCGAGTTTGCCGCCCGGGTGCCCACCTTGTTCGCAAGCATAGTGAGCATTGCCCTGCTGTACGCGCTGGGCCGCACTCTTTATGATCGTCGCACCGCCGCGCTGGGCGCGCTGGCGCTGGCCCTCTCGCCGCTGGCTATCCTGTTCGCCATTACCCTGTTCACCGATACCCTGCTGGCGGCGTTTGTGCTGTGGGCGCTGCTCATGGCCGCGCGCGGGCGCTGGCGGCTGGCCGGGCTGGCGGTAGGGCTGGCCTTTGCCTGCAAACAAACGGCGTTGTTTTTAGTGCCGCTGGTGTTGGCCGTTGGTGCAATCCAGTTCATTCACCACAGAGAACACAGAGGGTACGGAGGACTCTACTGCAAAAACCACGATCTCACCGCGAAGGCACGACCCCGCCCACACCAGCAGGGCAGGCGAGCGCAAAGGATTTCCCTTGTTTTTCTTCGCGTTCTTAGCGCCTTTGCGGTTCAAGGGGGCTTTTTTCAGTGGAGTCACGGAGGAAATAGGAAAAACTCTGTGCTCTCCGCGCTCTCTGCGGTGATGAATTTCCTCTGGCCCGTGCTCCTCTGCGCCGCCGCCGTGTTTCTATGGGATGCGTTGCGCCACGCGCCGATATCGTTTTGGGTGCAGGGCTACACCGACAACAACCCGGGCCGCCTCGTGCGCGCCAACGAAATCTGGCCGCGCCTCGCCGCGTGGGCCGATCTGTTCCACACGCTCACCGGCTCGCACCTCGCCGAAGCGGCTTTGATCGCGGGCCTGCTGGCGCTGTTCGTGCCGCGCCGACGCAGCCGCGCCGCCCTGCACGACTACGCCCTCGCCGCCTTCACCCTCGCCTTCCTCGGCGGCTACTGGCTGCTGGCCTTCAACGTGTGGGATCGTTATCTGGTGGTGCTGGCTCCCGTGGTGGCCCTGCTGCTGGGGCGCGTTATTGCAGTGGTTAGTGGGCAGTGGACAGTGGTCAGCCGTCTTTCGTCATTTTGCATTCGTCATTTTTCATTTTCCATTGTTTCATTGTTCATCGTTTCATTGTTCATTGCCTCAATGTCCGCCCCCGCCCTGGTGGCTGCGCGCTCCGGCTATCCAGTAGGCGGCGACCACGGCGCGTACGACGGCATTGACGAGATAGCCGAAACCCTGCACACTGTGCCCGCCGGGTCAGTGCTGTACGATCACTGGCTCAGTTGGGAATTGGGCTTCTATCTTTTTGACGGCCCGGCCTATTTGGCATGGATGCCCGGCCCGGATGCGCTGGCCGACGACCTGCGATCCTTTGGCCGCGCCTCGCCGCGATACATCGTGGCCCCATCGTGGGAGTCGTTCACCGAAATGCAAACCGCCATCGAAGCAGCGGGGTTCAAACTGGAAATAATGCAGACGGCCAATCGCCGGGATGGAACGCTGTCGTTCACGTTGTATCGCATTTGGCCTAAATGACTCTAACCGCCGAGGCGCAGAGAAACGCAGAGATCGCAGAGCACTTCATAAAATCTCCGCGCGCTCCGCGTGAACTCCGCGACTCCGCGGTTTACAAATGACTCGCCGTTTTTTGCCACTGCTTGCCCTCGCCGCCCTCGTCCTCATCTTCCTCCGGCAGGCGGCCTTCACCAACCTCATCTTCGCCCGGGGCGACACGCTGCTCTACTTTTATCCGTACTGGGATTACCGCGCCCGCACCCTGCTCTCCGGCCACCTGCCGCTGTGGAACCCGTACCTCTTTATGGGCGCGCCGTTCCTCGCCAACTCGCAGGCCGGCGTGTTCTACCCGCTCAACTGGCCGCTGATATTTTTTACCGCGCCCGTCGCCGTCAAAATCACCCTCGTCGTCCACCTCATCATCGCCGCGTGGGGCGCATACGCCCTGGCCCGCCGCGCCTGCCAACTCGAACCAACGCCCGCCGCCTTCGCCGCCGCCCTCTTCGCCCTCGGCGGCTACCTCACCGCGCAAGTGGAGCACGTCAACCAACTGCAGGGCCTGGCATGGATGCCGCTCACCCTCCTGGCCGCGCACCAAATCTTTCACTCCCCGCGCTCCCGCGCCCCCATGGTTCATTGTTCATTGTTTCATTGTTCATTGTTCATTGTTTCATTGTCTCTCCAACTCACCGCCGGGCACACACAGACGGCGTTCATCACACTCACAGCCTGCGCAGGCGTTGCGCTGCAATCACTAATACAAAATACCCCATACCCAATATCAAGGCGTCTGTTAGGTATTGGGTATTGGGTATTGGGTATTCTCTTCGCCTTCCTCCTCTCCGCTCCCCAACTGCTGCCCACGCTCGAACTTTCGCGCCTCTCGCTGCGCGGCGGCGGGCTGCCCCTCAACGAAGCCGTTTCCTTCTCCCTCAACCCCTTGCTGCTGGGCCGCGCCCTGCTCCCCGGCTACGGCCGCCTCATCTTCTCCGAATTTGTGGGCTACATCGGAATCGTCCCGCTCGCCCTCGCCCTCCTCAGCCTGCCCCACCTGCGCCGCGCCCCGCAACTTTGGCTGGCCGCCTGGCTCGCTACGTTAGGCCTCTTCTTCGCCCTCGGCGGGTACAACCCGGTCTACCTCGTCCTCGCCCGATTCGCCCCCGGCTTCGACCTCTTCCGCGTCCCCGCCCGCTGGCTGGCCCTGTGGGCGCTCGGCGTGTCAATGCTCGCGGGTTACGGCCTGCAAAAAGCCTCAAACCTCAAACTTCAAACATCAAATCTCAATCTCGCCTTCCTCTCCCTATCTCCCATACTCCTCATCTCCCTTACTTTCCTCTCCTCCCACATCACCCCGCCCGGCGAACTCGGCCCCATCGGCCTGCCCACCGCGCTCGACCTCGCTCTGTGGCTCGCGCCGCTCGCCATCCTGTTCATCCTTCTCATCACCCGCCGCGCCCACCGTGCCATTGTCCTCGCCCTCGCCGGAGCCGAGCTGCTCATCGCCTCGCAAGCTTTGCCGCTCAACCACCTCACCACACCGCAAGCCTACAGCGGCATCCGCCCGGCCATGACTCAACTGCTCGCCGCCAACGCCGACCCCACCCCAAGCACCGTCGAAGTGCCCCCCGCCCGCTTCCTCTCCCTCTCCGCCCTCGAATTCGATCCCGGCGACCTCGCCGAACTGCACAGCGCCCTCGACCCGCAACTGCCGCCCGACGGCGTGTACGACGCCATCATTGCCGCCAAATACAAAGAAGTGCTTTCGCCCAACCTTTCGCTCACGTGGGGCATCCCGGCCGTGGATGGCTACGACGGCGGCATCCTCCCCCTGCGCCAATACGCCGACTTCGCCGCCGCCTTCGGCCCCGTGCCCCACAACACCGATGGCCGCCTGCGGCAAATCCTCACCACCGTGCCGCCCAATTGGCTGCTCAATCTCACCAACACGCGCTGGATCATCACCGACAAAACCGGCGACGCGTGGATCGACAACATTTTTTACGACCTGCAATTTGCGGTGGATATTGACTCGACTCACCCGCTCACCATCGCCCGCCTGCCCGAATTTGAATCCACCGCCGTCGGCCTTATCGTTGCGGACACACAGAACCCCGCCGCCACCGGCGCCGCGCACCTCACCTTGGCGGATGGCACTTCTCTCTCGCTCCCCATTGCCCCCGAGCCAGCCCAAACTGCCCTGCGCCTCCGCCTCCCGCGCCCGGCAGTCATCACCGCCCTCACCCTCACCGCCGACTCGACCCTCACCGTGCGCGGAGCCGGCCTCATCGACGAGCGCGCCGACGCCTTCCAATCCCTCACCCTCGGCCCGTATCGCCTCGCCCACTCCGGCGACGTGAAGATTTACGAGAACCTCAATGTCTTGCCGCGCGCGTTCATCGCCTCAGATGTCATGCTGAGCGCCGACGGCGCGAAGCATCTCAAAGCCGAGACCCTTCGCGCCTCCGGCGCTCAGGGTGACAACGTGAGCGTTATCAAATACGAAGCCGAGCGCGTGGTCATCCAAACGACAACCGACACGCCCGGCTATTTAGTTCTCACCGATGAATACTACCCCGGCTGGCTCGCCACCGTGGATGGCCAACCCGCCGCCATCACCCGCGCCTACGGCCTCTTCCGCGCCGTCGCCGTCGCCCCCGGAACCCACACCGTCGAATTTCGCTTCGAGCCGCTAAGCTTCAAATTCGGCGCGATAGTCTCAGCCCTCACCCTCATCACCCTCGCTGCGCTCTTTACTATTCATCGTTCATCCTTCATCGTTCATCCTTCATCCTTCACCCTTCATCCTTCCTAAACAATACTCCTCCTCATATCCTTCACATTCATCTGCAACCGCACCTCGCCCTGCCACTGGTTCAACTCCAGCGAATAAACCACATCCACCCGCCGGGGCATCTCGGTTAGCCAATGCGCCTGCCGGAAGGCAATCGCCTCCACCGGCTTCCCGCCGTCCGAAAGATACATCTTCAAATGCGTCCCGTCCCCGCCGATGGCTTTGGGATACTTTGGCTCCAGCCCCAGCGCCGAAAACACAGGCGAGGGGTTGCCGTAGCCGCATGGCTCGAACTGCTTCAGCGCCCGCGCCAACTCCAGCGATAACTCGCCCGGCTGCACGTTCACATCCACTCGCACCGCTGGGCGCAAATCCACACTCGCCAGTTTCTCGCCGGCGTAGGCTCTCAACCGATTGGCAAGCTCGCCCACGTTTTCGTTGGCTACCGTGAACCCCGCCGCCGCCGCGTGCCCGCCGTGGCGGGTCAACAACTCGGCGCACGCGTCCAACGCCTCGGTCACGTGAAACTCGCGAATGCTCCGCGCCGAGCCTTTCGTTTCATGCTCGCCAATGCAGGCCACCGCCGCCGGGCGATAGAACTCCTCCACCAGCCGCGCCGCCGCCAGCCCCACCACGCCCACATTGAAACTCTCGTGCGCGGCAAACAGAAACGGCGCGTCATCACCCTGCGCCAGCGCAATCTCGCGCGCCTGCGCCGTAATCTGCCGAGTCAAATCCTGCCGTTCGCGGTTCTGCGCGTTCAGCTTCCCGGCCAGATCATTCGCCGTGAACACATCGGTGGCCATCAACAGATCGTACGCAGCCTCCGCGCTCTCGAGTCGCCCCGCCGCATTCAGCCTCGGGCCCAGGCCAAAGCCAATCGTTCCCGCGTCGGCGGCCCCCGGCTTCACCCCCGCCGACACCAACAGCGATTTGATTCCCTCGCGCCTGGCCTTGTTCAACACCCCCAATCCGTATCGCACCAAAAACCGATTCTCGCCGGACAGTGGAGCCAGGTCGGCCACAGTGCCCAACGCCACCAGATCCAACACTTCTCCGCCGTTGATGGGTTGGGGCTTGCGCCGCCGCACCAGCGCCTGCGCGATCTTGTACGCCAGCCCCACCCCGGCCAGCCCTTTGTCCGGGTAGTTGTCGTCGGCGCGCTTCGGGTTGATCACCGCCAGCGCCGGCGGCAACTCGTCGCCCACGTGATGGTGATCGCTGATGATCAAATCCAGCCCGATGCGTTTGGCGTGCGCCGCCTCGTCCACACTGCGGATGCCGCAATCCACCGTGACCACCAGCCCCACGCCTTCGGCCTTGAGCTTGTCCAGCGCCTCGGTGTTCAACCCGTAGCCCTCGTCAAAGCGGTTGGGGATGTGCGGGCGCGCGTTGGCGTTGAGCGCGGTGAGCACCTGCACCAGCAGCGCCGTCGCCGTCACCCCGTCGGTGTCGTAATCGCCATACACCCTTATCAGCTCGCCCGCGCCGATGGCCCGCTCAATGCGTTCCACGGCCGCGCCCATATCGGCCATCTGCATTGGGTCGTCGTTGGCGGGCGGTTTCGCGCCGAGGTACGCTTCCGCGTCGGTGGCCGTGGCGATGCCTCGGTTGAACAGCAGTTGTCGCGTCACCGTCTCATAAGCCGAAAGCGCCGCCGATGCCTCAGGGGTAATCGGCGGCGCCACCAGCCAGCGTTTGTGGAGTTGCTTGTTGGGTTGAGTCATGAGCCGAATTATAGCCGCTCACCCCGTCAACGTCCCCCGCACCCAATCGCCCACCAGCCAGTAGCGAAAGTCTTTGCCCTGGCTACACTCGATGCCGGCAAACGCCCCATAGCACAACGCCACCAGCGGAATGAGGGTAATGATGAGCGCGATCGGAATACATAGGATGCCGATCAGAATCGCGGAGAGAATCCCGGTGATGGCCCAGGTGATGCCCACCACCACCCCGCCGCCCACCCACCACACCAACTGAAAGACCACGGCTTGCAGCGATTGATAGGCCACGTACCGCGAACGATCTTTGCAGATGAGATAGATGAGCAGCGACCCCAGCACACCGAGAAACCCGGTCACCACATTCAACAGCACGCAAAGATGCGCCAGCATGGCCCACGTCCGCTCATCGGACTGCGACAGCGGGGCGGCCGACGGCGGAACCTGCGGCACGGGACTCGAACTGTTATCCATGGTCATCACATACCTCCAACAAGAAGAAGCCCGCAGGATGCGGGCTTCTCACTACAAGCGGGTTGCGCCTGCCGGTTGGCAAATCAAACTGCTCACGCCGAGGGCTTACGCCCAGCCCTGATTCTTCACAAAGTCCGTCAGCACCGGGATGGTGATCAGTTCGCCCTTGTAAGCTTTGTAGGCCCAGTACAACTGCAAAATAACTCCGAGCGGCCACAGGCACAGGCCGATGAGGAACGCGCTGGTCACAGTCACAATCACGTAAAACAGCACGCCCCAAGCCAGCGCCTGCGCATTGTGCGCCCGGAGAAAGGGCCGCTTCTTCTTGTCTTCCAACAGCAGAATAATCACCGGAACAATTGGAGTGAACACGTAGGCCAGCGCCGCCCACAACTTGTCGTCGCTGGTCACTTCGCCCATCGCTCCCCCACCCATCGGTTGTTCAGTCATCTTCTATATCTCCTTTTTATTAGTGATAGGCCAAAATGCCTTTCATGGATTAAGCGCGATTGTAGCATCGTCGGCTATTCGCGCAAGTTAAACAGATCAACCCCGCCACCCCGCAATGGATGCGTGCCTCCGCGCCCGTCCGTTAGTCACCCCCTGTGCTAGAATCCCCGCATGACCTTCCCGCGCATCGTCTTCCTCGGTTCCCCCGCCTTCGCCGTCCCCAGCCTGCGCGCCCTGGCCCCCTCCGTCGTCGGCGTGGTCACCCAACCCGACCGGCCCGCCGGACGAGGCCGCCGGCCGGCACCGTGCGCCGTCAAAGTGGCCGCCCAGGAACTGGGCCTGCCCGTCATCCAGCCCGAAAAAATGGCCCTCGCCCTCGATCAACTTCGGGCGTGGCAGCCCGACCTCATCGTGGTGGCCGCCTTCGGCAAAATACTCCGCCCCCACGTGCTGGCCCTGCCTGCCCTCGGCTGCCTCAACGTCCATGCCTCGCTGCTGCCGCGCTACCGGGGCGCGGCCCCCATCCCCGCCGCCATCCTCGCCGGTGATGCCGAGGCCGGAATCACCCTAATGAAGATGGACGAGGGCCTCGACACCGGCCCCACGATGGCCCAACGCGCCATTCCCATTGAACCGGGGGACACCACCGCCACCCTCACCCCCCGCCTTGCCATCCTCGGCGCCGATCTCCTCCGTGAAACCCTGCCCGCCATCCTCACCGGTGAGCCGGCCCCAATCCCACAAAACGCCGGCCTTGCCACCTATGCCCCGCAACTCAAAAAGGAAGACGGGCTGTTGCGCTTCGGCGATACCGCCCAAAGCCTCGAGCGCCGCGTCCGCGCCATGAACGACTGGCCCGGCGCTTACGTCCTCTACCACGGCGCGCCTCTAAAAATCCTCCGCGCCCACGCCCAACCCGCCCCCGCCGCCGACCAGGGGCGTGTCGTTAGAATCGGGAGCCTTCCCGCCATAGGCGCCACCGGCGGCCTGCTGGTGCTGGACGAAGTTCAGCCCGCCGGAAAGAAGCCGATGAGCGCCGCGAGTTTCTTGAATGGGAATCCGAACTTCGTCGGCTCACAGTTGTAGGGGGAGGAAAGACTGTCGACGAAATTCGGGGCCCCTCGCGTTGAACGGATGTGAGCGCAGAGTCTGTTCAATCCGTTCTCGAAATCCGTTGGCAGCAACGCTGTCCACCGAAAAGCGGTGTAAAATTAGAAAATGGACGAACCAACCCAAACCCGCGTGCGCCACTGGTTGCAACGCGCAGAGGAATACATCCGTACCGCCGAACTCGAATTCAACGGCGAGTCTTATGCGCGTTCGATCAGCACGGCCTATTACGCCATGTTCTATGCCGCTACCGGCGCGCTGGCAAGCATCGGCATCGAGCGATCCAAACACAGTGGTGTCATCTCGGCCTTTGGCGAATATTTCGTGAAAGCCGGCAAGATTAGTGGCGAGTTTGGCCGCATTTTGAACCAAACAATGGAAGATCGGGAAGAGAGTGATTATGCCGAACTCCCGGTCGTGGATTCTGACTTGGCGAAGCAACACCTTGAAGAATCAAAACGACTTCTGGAGTCGGTGAGGCAATACCTCACGAAACAAGGGCTATCTTTGGAATGAAACTCCCAAAGCACCTCAGCGCAAAGGAGCGCAAAGCCATCCAGCGAGCCGTGCACAGACTTGCGGCTGAATTCCCGGAGCAAGTACGCTTCGTCGCTCTCTTTGGCTCCAAGGCTCGCGGCGATTTCGGTCCGGAATCTGACATTGACTTGTTGATCATTAGCGAAAAGGACGACTGGCACACTCGCCACAAAATTCGCAACCCGGTCATCGATGTCAATCTCGATTACAGCCTCTATATCTCGCCCCGTGTCATTGGCTGGGAAAGATTTCAAAACCTTCAGGTCCTTCGCCCCGGTTTTTTGAAAAACCTCCGCCATGAGGCCCTTGAACTCTGGCGACGGCCCGGAACAGAGAATCCCCTCAAGTCATCAGAGATATCACCGCCAGTCGTGGTAGCCGCCTGACGCCGGATGAAACTCTCAACCGAACTCCTCATCCTCGGCGGCGGAGCCACCGGCCTCGGCGCGGCGTGGGACGCCGCACTGCGCGGCTTTAAAACCGTCGTCCTCGAAAAAGGCGACCTCGCCCACGGTACCAGCGGCCGCTATCACGGCCTGCTCCACTCCGGTGGGCGCTACGTCGTCCGCGACCCGCAATCGGCCCGCGAGTGCGCCGCCGAAAACGCCGCCCTGCGCCGCATCATCCCCTCCGCCATCGAAGACACTGGCGGCTACTTCCTCTCCACCCCGGCCGACCCCGCCGACTACGCCGATCAGTTTTTGGCCGCCTGCCACACCTGCGCCGTTCCCGTCACCGAGATCACTACCGCGCAAGCCCTCCAACGCGAGCCGCTCCTCAACCCGCGCCTGGGTCGCGTCTTTCAAGTGCGCGATGCCGCCTGTGATTCCTTTGACGCCCTGCACCTCCTCGCTCACGGCCTGCGCGCCGCCGGCGGCGAAGTGTTTCTGCGCCACCGCGTCACCGAGATTCTGAAATCGGGAGATCGGGTCGTCGGCGTTGCCGGCGAAAACCTTGCCACGGGCGAGCCATTCACCTTTCACGCCGACCTCGTCCTCAACTGCTCGGGCGCGTGGGCCGGACACATCGCGGCCCTGGCCGGGTGCGAAGTCAAAGTCACCGCCGGCAAAGGTGTGATGATCGCCATGAACAGCCGGTTGGTCAACACCGTGGTCAACCGCCTGAAGCCCCCGGCCGATGGCGATATCCTCGTCCCCGTGGGCACCGTGTCGGTCATCGGCACCACCGACACCGCCGTGCCCAGCCCCGACCAATACGCCATCGAAGATTGGGAAGTGGATTTGCTGATGGGCGAGGGCGAGCAACTCATTCCCGGCTTTAGCCGACACCGCGCCCTTCGTGCCTGGGCGGGCGTTCGCCCGCTGTACGACCCCGGCGGAAAAGACACGCGGCACATGAGCCGCGCCCACGCCCTGCTCGATCACGAAGAGCGCGACGGCGTGTCGGGTATGCTCTCGATGGTCGGCGGCAAATTCACCACCTTTCGGCACATGGCCCAATTGCTGGTGGACGCCGCGTGCGCCAAACTCAAAACCGACCGCCCTTGCGTCACCGCCCGCACTCTCATCGAACCCCCCGGCACACCGCTGCACGCCCTGCCGAAACGACTCGAAGCGTTGGAGAGCGGCAAATGGCAAACGGCAAGTGACGCGACAACCGACACCGGCCAACCGCCAACGGCCAGCCACCAACAACCAGCAGCCACTATCTGCGAATGCGAACTCGTCACCCGTTCGCAAATCGAAACGAACTTGCGCCAATCCGGCTCACCCATCCTCAATGATTTGCGGCGCGACCTGCGCCTCGGCATGGGGCCGTGCCAGGCGGGTTTCTGCGCCTACCGCGCGGCGGGCATCATCCACGAAACCCTCGGCCACTCCCACCGTAACTCCAACTCCCAACTCCTCCAGTTCCTGCAAGAACGCTGGAAAGGCGAGCGCCCCGTCATGTGGGGCCACAGCCTGCGCTCACTCGAACTCGACCTGCACATCTACCGCTCCATCCTTGGTTTGGACACCCTGCCCACCGAAAGAGAGATCGAAGTGTATCCCACGGAGAGAACAAGCTAATACTCAATACCGAATACCCAATACACAATATTGGGTATTCGGTATTGGGTATTGGGTATTTGCATGGCTTACGACCTCCTCATCATCGGCTCCGGCCTCTCCGGCCTCTTTGCGGCCTGCTGCTCTGCGCGGCGCGGCAAACGCGTGCTGCTCATCGCGCGCGGCATCGGCAGCACCCACATCGGCGCGGGCACCATCGGCGTGATGAACAACCCCGCCGACCTCGAGGCCGCCTTTGCCTCGCCCGATCATCCCTACGCCAAAGCAGGCCGCCGCGCCCTCGAAGCCGCCCTGGCCGAACTCCAAACCATCTGCACCGAACACGACTACCCCCTCCACGGCGAACTGGGGCGCAACCTTACCCTGCCCACTGCCGCCGGTTCCACCCGCCAAACCTGCCTCGCCCCCCAAACCATGATCGCCGGCGACCTGGCCCGCCCCGAACCGTTTGCCCTGGCCGCCCTGCCCGGCTTCCGAGATTTCTCTGCCGCCCTGGCCGCCGCCAACCTCAAGGCATGCGTCATCACCCTGCCCCTCCCCCACGCCCCCCGCCGAACTTCAGGCGCCCCACACACGTCCGCCACCGACCTTGCCCTCCTCCTCGACCGCCCCGACTACCGCGAGGCCCTCATCGCCGCGTGGAAACCCCTGCTAAAAAACGCGCCGCCGCGCCTCGGCCTCCCGGCCATCCTCGGCCTCGCCCACAGCGCCCAGGCGCACGGGCACCTGCAATCGGCTCTCGGCCTCGAACTGTTTGAAATCCCGCTGCTGCCTCCCAGCGTCCCCGGCATGCGCCTCTTCGATCTGCTGCGCGACGACCTCGCCGCCCACGACGGCCGATTCATCCTCGGCCCTACCGTCACCGGGCAAATCCACGAAGGTCGCGCCACCGTCACCGCCGACGCCAACGGGCGAACCAAAACCCACACCGCCGAAACCATCGTCCTCGCCACTGGCGGCTTCCTGCACGGCGGCCTCGCCGCCGAATCCAACGGCGCCGTCCACGAAACTGTTTTTAATCTCCCTGTGGATACGGCCGGACTCGGCGCCCGCACCCATTGGACTTCGGAAGTGTTTTTCGGACCGCACCCCTTCAGCCGCTTTGGCATCCGCGTAAACAACTATTTGCAACCGCTGGACGCTTCCGGCAAGCCAGCCGCCCATAACCTGCTCGCCATTGGCAGCCTGCTCGCTGGCGCCGACCGCCTTACCGAAGGCTCGCGCGAAGGCATCGAACTGGCCACAGCCTGGAAGGCGACTCAAACATAGGCGCGCAGGCGCGCAACGCGAAGCGGCACACCACAGAAACTGTGCGAGAATAAAGATATCGCCTTTGCAGGGAGGAAGTCACATGACAATCAAGCGCAAAGCTGTCAAAGAGCCTCGCGTGGCTTACCGTGCGAAACGCAAAGCAGGCCCCCGGCTGTCAACGGGCATCATAGGTCTCCAGTGGGCGGAAGTGGAAAACGCCACTCAGCCCATTTTTCTGGAAAAAGACGGTCAACCCGTTGCAGTTGTACTCAAATACGCCGACTATCAGCGCATGAATGCAGGTCGGGCCGAGCGTCGTCGAATAGCCTGGCACGAACTAGATTCCCTGTTGGCTCAGGTCCACGCCCGCGCCCAAGGCTTCTCGACTGAAGAAATCGAAGCCGACATCACTTCTGCCCGACAAGAAGCCCTGGAACAGCATCATGCCTCTCGTGGTCGTGGTTGATACCAATGTTTGGGTTTCGGCTTTTCTGACGCCGCGCGGCCACCCGGCGCAACTCAAACTCCCACTCCAACCCGTGACCCTCCTCACCACCCTCACCTCCGACTTGTGCATCAAGTGCAACATCTGCACTTCGGCCTGCCCGGTCGCCGCCGTCACCGACCTCTTCCCCGGCCCTAAAGCCGTTGGCCCGCAGGCTCAACGCTTCCGCCATCCCGACCTGCCCTCAGCCGATCATTCGGTGGATTACTGCTCCGGCTGCGGCGTGTGCTCGCTCGTCTGCCCGCACGGCGTGCAAATCGCGGAAATGAACGCCATCGCCCGCTCGCGCCTCGTGGAGCGCTACGGCCTGCCGCTGCGCAACCGGTTGCTGGGACGCTCCGAACTGCTGGGCAAACTTGGCTCGCCCTTCGCCCCGCTCTCCAACATCCCGCTCAAACTCCCGCCCCTGCGCAAACTCATCGAAGCCTTCCTCGGCATCGACGCCCGCGCCCGCTTCCCGGCCTTTTCACGCCAAACCTTCCGCCGCTGGTTTCAGCGCCACAAAGCCGGCGCCCCGCTCATCGGCTTCCGCAAAGTCGTCTTCTTCCACGGCTGCGCCACCAATTACTACGAGCCCCGCGTGGGCCAGGCTGCCATTGCCGTGCTGGAACGCAACCAGATCAAAGTGTCCATCGCCGAGCAAAACTGCTGCGGCCTGCCCATGCAATCCAATGGCGACTTCGCCTCGGCCCGCGCCTATGCCCGGAGCAACATCCGCAAACTGGCCCCGTGGGTGCGCGAAGGCTACGTCATCGTGGGCACGTCCACCAGTTGCACGCTGGCCCTCAAGCACGAATACCACAGCATCCTCGGCCTCACCGGCGAAGAGGCCGACCTCCTGGCCGACAACACCTACGACATTTTTGAGTTTTTGGAAATGCTCGACGAGGCGGGCCAACTCGATACCCGCTTTGTGCGCCGCAGTGAAACCGTGGTGTACCACGCCCCCTGCCAGCAGCGCAGCCACGCTATTGGCCGCCCCGCCGCCGACTTCATGCGCCGCGTGGGCTTCACCGTCGTCGAATCGCAAACCGATTGCTGCGGCGTGGCCGGAACCTACGGACTCAAAAAAGAAAAGTACGACATCGCCGCCGCCGTGGGCCGCCCACTCTTTGAGCAGATCGCCGAAGTCAACCCCAACCGCGTCGTGTGCGACTCGGAAACCTGCCGCTGGTGGATTGAAAGCCACACCGGCAAAAAGTCAGTGCACCCCATTGAAGTATTGGCAGAGGCGTACAAAGGACGGAAGCAGTGAACAGGAGTCAGAATACAGAATTCTGACTCCTGACCCCTGACTCCTGACTTCGGATGAATTTCCTCATCTACGGCTCCGGCGCGATTGGCTCTTACGTTGGCGGCTCTCTGGCGCTCGCCGGCCACACCGTCACTTTCCTCGACCGTCCCGGCCCCGCCGAAGTGCTGCGCGCGCGCGGCATCAGCCTCACCGTGGGCGACCAGACCCGCACGGCCCGTGATCTGCGTCTCCTCACCTCCGCCGCAGAAGCCTTTGCCCAGCCCGGCCTCGACGCTCTCATCCTCGCCGTCAAATCATTCGACACCGGGAGCGTCATCACCGACATCCGCGCCGCCCTCGGCGCCCGCCCCGCCCCCCCGCCCATCCTCTGCCTGCAAAACGGCGTGGATAACGAACCCGCCCTTGCCGCCGCCTTCGGCGCGGAGTGGATCATCGCCGGAACCGTGCTGACTGCCGTGAGCGTACCCGCCGCCGGTGAAGTGATTGTCGAAAAGAATCGCGGCGTGGGCCTCTTCGCCGGTCACCCGCTGAGCCAGTCGGTCGCCCTGGCCTTCACCCGCGCGGGCATCCTCACCCGCCTCTACCCGAACGCCGAGGCCATGAAGTGGAGCAAGCTGCTCACCAACATCATGGCCAACGCCACCGCCGCCATTTGCGACCTGCCCACCGCCGCCGTGTTCGATCATCCGGGCCTCTATCGCATCGAGGTGGGCGCGCTGCGCGAAGCCCTGGGGGTGATGAAAGCCAAAGGGTTAGAGGTGGTGGCCCTGCCGCGCACGCCCACGTGGCCGCTGGCGTTTGCCCTGCGCTATCTGCCGCCACGGCTGTATCAGCCCATCTTCCGCCGGGCCATTGCCGGCGGGCGCGGCGACAAAAAACCCTCGTTCCATTTGGACTTGAGCGCCGGCAAGTCTCGCACCGAAGTGGGCTACCTCAACGGCGCTGTGGCGCGTCACGCTGTGGCTCTCGGCCTCCCCGCGCCCATCAACGAACGGCTCACTGAAATTCTTGAGTCCATCGTGGCGGGAAGCGTCCCGTGGGCGGAATATCGGGACCAGCCGGGGCGGTTGATCGAAGCAGTGTTCGCATCCCCTTAAAATCTCTGGTATAATTCCGCGCGTAATCGGGGCGTGGCGCAGCCCGGCTAGCGCACTTGCATGGGGTGCAAGGGGTCGGAGGTTCAAATCCTCTCGCCCCGACTATAAAACACAAGCCCACTCACACAGTGGGCTTGTTTCATTCTATGCGCTGTCAACCACAGGGGCGCAATGCCCCGCCGTGAACACGGAGGCCCACTTTGCCCGCTAAACAACCCATCACCGCCGAAGACCTGTACAACCTGCACTTCGTCGAAGACCCGCAAATCAGCCCCGATGGCCAGCGCGTCGCCTTCGTGCGCATGGCCCTGGAAAAGCGCGACAACAAATACCGCCGCCATATCTGGCTGGCCGAACTGGCCGGGGGAGCGCTGCGCGTGCGGCAGTTTACCTACGGAAGCAGCGCCGATCGCACGCCGCGCTTCAGCCCGGACGGCCAGACTCTGGCCTTCCTCTCCAACCGCAGCGGCAAGACCCAGATCCACCTCATCAGCCTCAACGGCGGCGAAGCCCGCCCCCTCACCTCGCACCCCAACGGCGTCTCCGGCCCGGCCTATGTTGAGGGTGGCGCCCCCTTTGCCTTTGGCCCCGATGGCCGCCGCATGGCCTTTTTGGCGCCGGTGAGCAAAGAGGAACGCCGCCGCGAAGACAGCGGGAGCCGCGACGACCCCGATGCGATGGCCGCCTTTGAAGCCAAACAGCGCGAAGAAGCCGAGCAGGAAAAAGCCAAATCGCGGATCGACCCGCGCGTGATCACTCGCCTGCCGTACCGCACCGGCACCGAATTTCTCGACGACCGCTATTGCCACATCTACACTATCGATATCCCTGCCGCCGATGCGCCGCTCGCCAAACCCTATCGCATCACCGATGGCGAACTGGATTTCTCGGCCATCGCATGGACCGTCGACGGCAAGTACATTCTTTCCACCCAGCCCCGCGACCCGGAATACGACACGTGGTATCGCACCGACCTCGTTCGCATCGCCGCCACCGGCAAGCGCAAAGCCTTCCGCCGTCTCACACGCCCCGGGCACAGCTATTCCGACCCCAAAGTCTCGCCCGACGGCCAGTGGATCGCCGCTGTGCGCCAACTCGATAGCGGCTCTTCGGGACACACGGTTCACCTGGCCGTGCTGCCGGTGGACGGCGGCCCCGTGCGCGACCTTACCCTCCCGCTCGACCGTACGGTGGAGGCCTTGCAGTGGACTGCCGACTCGCAATACATCTATTTTCAAGCCGGGGATCAGGGCAACACGGGCATTTATCGGGTGAGCCTGAACAGCGGCGTCATTGAAAAGCACGTCGGCGGGCGACGCCTGGTTCTCGGCTTCAGCATTTCCAACAGTGGGCGCATTGCCTTTGCCGCCTCCACCCCCGAACGCCCGGCAGACCTGTACTTCACCGGGCAGGGCGGCGCCAACGAACAACGCGTCACCGACTTCAACGGCGCCTTCCTCGCCGGGCGGCACGTGGCCGCCACCGAAGAGTTGCGCTTTGCCGCCCCCGACGGGCGCGAAATTCAGGGCTGGCTGCTCAAGCCCATCGGCTTCAAAAAGGGAAAGAAGTATCCGCTGGTGGTGAGCATGCACGGCGGGCCGCAGGTAATGTGGAGCCCCAGCACCCCCAGCATGTGGCTGGAATGGCAACTGCACGCCGCCCGCGGCTATGCCGTGTTCTACTGCAACCCGCGTGGCTCGCAGGGCTACGGTGACGAGTTCACCACCCTGATCCACAACGACTGGGGCGACCACGTCATGCACGACATCCTCGCCGGCGTGGACCGTGTGACCGGGTTGGGCTTTGTGGACCCCAAACGGATGGCCCTCACCGGCGGCAGCTATGCCGGATATATGGCGGCGTGGATTGTGGGCCACGACCGGCGCTTCGCCTGCGCGTGGGCCCAGCGCGGCCTGTACAACTTCGTCTCGTTCCACGGCACCACCGACATCCCCCAGTTCATCGAGCGCGAGTTTGACATGCTGCCCTTCGACAATCTGGAAAAAAGCTGGGCCCAGTCGCCGCTGGCCTACGTGCGCAACATCCGCACGCCGCTGGCCATCGAACATCAGGATCAGGATTACCGCTGCCCGGTGTCCGACGCCGAGCAGTTGTTCGCCGCGCTCAAGCGCCTCAAACGCCCGGTGGTGTTCTACCGCTACCCGCGCGAGGGCCACGAAATGTCGCGCTCCGGCGAGCCGCATCACCGGGTGGATCGGCTGAACCGGATGATGGCCTGGTTTGATCGGTATTGCTTGAAGGGGTAGTAAAGCTGTCAACGGATTACAGTGAGGGAGAGGCGAGTCAATGAAGCCCGCTGAAACGGGCAGATGAGGGTACAATTCAAACCAGCGCGCAGCACGTTCAATCATGAGGCGTCAAAATGCTCGACAGAATCGTTGTCAATCCTAAAATCCATTTCGGCAAGCCCAGTGTGGCCGGAACGCGCATTACGGTGCAAGGCGTTCTTGAGCTACTTAATGAAGGTCTCTCCTTCGACGAGATAATTCGAGACTACTATCCCGAATTGCAAGTTGACGACATTCGAGCTTGTGTGCAGTACGCAATTGCGCTCGTGGCATCTGAAGACGTCCACCTCAATCCAGCCCCGGCATGAAATTCTTGCTAGACCAAGACGTGTACGCTTCAACGGCACGCTTTCTCGCGGATCTGGGGCACGACGTTGTTCGGGTAGCAGAAATCGGCCTCTCACAGGCAGATGACGAAGATTTGCTCACAACTGCCGGACAGCAGGGGCGGATATTTGTAACGCGGGATAGAGATTATGGCGGGTTGGTTTTTGTAAAAGCGTTGGGCGCAGGCGTTTTGTATCTTCGTATGCTCCCTTCCACTCAAGACTTGGTGCACAAGGAACTTGAGAGAGTGTTGAACACCCATGGCCAAGAGGAAATAAGAAAGGCGTTCGTGGTCATTGAGCCTGATGGGCACAGGTTCAGAAAGTTGCCGGGGAATTAACCATACACCGCGAAGCAAATCCGGCGCGGTGGCCGTGCCTTTGAACACGGCGACAAGTGGACAATCTCCGGCGAGGATGCTAAAATGCGCCCCAAGATGAAAACAAACGTGGCTGTTCACGCTCGACATCATCACCATCATCATCACGATGGTTTTTTCGGTTTGGGCTGAGCGCGGCAAGGGCTTGATTTCAACGGCGTGGGCCCATGCGGGTCTGCGCCGTTTTTTGTTTACCTCACCCATCCCCACCCCGGCCCTCCCCGTCCCTCTCCCACAGGGAGGGGGACGGGGAGGGTGGCCGAAGGCCGGGAGGGGTTGGGTGAGGTCAGGAATAAACCATGAAAACCAACATCCCAACCGTCAAAGGCGCGCGCGATTTTTACCCGGAGCAAATGTCGCTCCGCAACTGGCTGTACGCCAACATGAAAACCGTCTCGCAAAAATTCGGCTATCAGGAATACGACGGCCCCTTCCTCGAAACGCTGGAGCTTTACGCCGCCAAAAGCGGCGAGGAACTGGTGAAAGAGCAGGCCTTTGTGTTTAACGACCGGGGCGGCGAACAGATCACCCTGCGGCCGGAACTCACCCCTTCGCTGGCCCGCATGGTGGCCGCCCGCGCCGGGCAACTGCCGCGCCCCATCCGCTGGTGGAGCTTCGGCCCTATGTGGCGCTACGAGCGCCCGCAAAAGGGCCGCTCGCGCGAATTCTTCCAGTGGAACATTGACCTGCTGGGCAGCGACTCGATCGAGGCCGACGCCGAAATCGCCGCCATCGGCGCCGAGTTCTTCCGCGCCGTGGGCCTCACGCCCGGCGAAGTCACCATCCAGATCAACAACCGCCGCCTCATGGCCGGGCAAATCGCCGCCCTCGGCATCGCCGACCTCAAACCCGCGCTGCGCCTCATCGATCGGCTGGACAAGCTCTCGCCGCCGGCGTGGGATGAATACGGCGCGGCGCAGGGCCTCACGCCCGATCAACTCGCCGGCCTGCGCGCCCTGCTCGCCGACAAAGACCTGTGGCGCGCGTCGGACGAGCTCACGCGCTTCTTCGACATCCTCAGCGCCCTGGGCGTGCGCGACTATTTTGAGTATGAGCCGACCGTGGTGCGCGGCCTCGACTACTACACCCGCACCGTGATGGAGGCCCGCGACCGCGACGGCGAATTCCGCGCCATCCTCGGCGGCGGGCGGTATGACAATTTGGTGGCCGACATGGGCGGCGACCGGATTTCGGGCGTGGGCTTTGCCATGGGGGATATGGTCATTGCGCTGGTGGCCCGGAAGTACGAGCGCGTGCCGCCCTTCGCCAAGTCACCGGCGGCGGCCCTGGTCACGTGGTTCGGGCCTGAGATGGAAGCCGCCTCACTGGGGGCAGCCCGGGCGCTCCGGGATGGCGGCATCCCCACCGAGATGTATCCCGACCCGGTGAAGTTGGAAAAGCAGCTCAAATACGCCGACGCGCAGGGCATCCGGCTCGCCATCATCATCGGCCCGGACGAGGCCGCCGCCGGAAACGCCACGGTGAAAACCCTCGCCAGCCGGGCGCAAATTACGGTAAAACAAGCCGATTTGGCTGCGCAAGTGCGCCAATTGCTTGAGAACCGGTCGGGAACGTGATAAAATCCCGCTCGGTAACGTGGTGCCTGTAGCTCAATAGGTTAGAGCGCTACACTGTGGATGTAGATGTTGTGGGTTCAAGTCCCATCAGGCACCCCAGATGCAATGAACAATGAACAGTGAGAAAATGAACAATGTGCAGGCATTGTTTCATTGTTTCATTGTTTCATTGTTCATTGTTCATTGGTCACCTGCCCTCGTAGCTCAATGGATAGAGCACTTGACTTCGGATCAAGGGGTTGCGAGTTCGAGTCTTGCCGAGGGCGCTCCACCCCATCCCCGACACGCTGAGTTCCAGCCGAAGCCACACCGGCAAATAAGCTGACCCCGGCCCGTTCGTGTTCAGCATCTATCCGCATTAATCCGCGCCCCAACCCATGCGCCGTTCTCGTGCTTTGCTCTTCAGTGAAGAAACACTTCGGCTTGAGCTGCTCATGACGCCGCTCAACCGGCTCAACGTTTCCATCGAAAAGTCGCCCATGCTCAGCGAGGCCGTGCGCACCGCAAAGGCCGACATGGCGCGGATGAGAATCACGCAGATCAAGCCCTATTTCTATCTGTCCACGGGCTACGGCACCATTGAAGGCACGACCAATGTGTGCCTGGGTTTCTACGACGCCACGGACAGGCTGCGGGCGCTCAACAAAGAATACCGCAATTGGGTTTACAGCTACGATCAAGTGGTGGCAACCATCCGCCACGAAATCGGCCACGCGTTTTCGTATGCCTACAAGCTTTACCGCCTGCCCGAATTCCGCGAAGTGTTCAACGTGCAGGGCAACTACTTCCGCACCTACCCCCTCACCGATCAATACATCCGCTGGGTGAACCCGTGGAGCCGCGATTTTGTGAACGCCTCCGGCGACCACTACGCCCAAAAGCACCCCGACGACGATTTCGCCGAGACGTTCATGGTGTGGCTCACGCCGCGCCTCAACTGGCGTAAGAAGTGGCGCAACTATCCCGGCGCGCTCCGCAAATTGGAATATGTGGATCAGGTGGTGCGCGAATACCGCAACCAGCCGCCGCTCATCGACAACCGCCCCGATGAATATGACGGGCTATCGCAATATAAGATGACGGTGGCGTGGTTCTTCAAGGCCTCGCCCACCGCTTACCGCCGCAAGGCCACCGGCTACGTGGACCCGGATTTGAAATACATCTTCCGCGCCCGGCCCAAACTGCCCGATGGGCGCAAGATCGAGCGGGGGTACCTGCACGCCGACAACTTTTTGCAGCGCAACCAGCGTGTGATTGTGAACCGGGTAAGCCAGTGGGTGGGTGTGGATACCGCCGTGGTGAACGACCTCATCCTCAAATGCCGCCAGCGCACGCACGCGCTCGATTTGTGGGTGCCGCGCGATCAACAGGAGAAGAAGCTGGTAGAGTTCACGACCTACGTTTCCACCCGTTGCGCGTACTACGAGGTGTGGGGATCCTATTTCCCGTGAAGCGCCGACACGGTGAGGGGGTGAACGGGAGACGCCATGGGTTTGGCGGTCACCGTGTCACCGTGTCATCTTGTCGCCTCGTCATCCAAGACGGACTCATACACAGTCACGATCTTCTCCGCAATCAGCGGCCAGGCGTAGCCCTTGGCATACTCTGCCGCCTGCGCGCCCAACCGGCGCCGCAAGTCATCGTCGTCGAGCAACCGCTGCAAACATCCGCACAGCGCTTCGGGGTCGCGGTCCGGCACGTGAAAGCCGGTCTCCCCGTCCCTCACCAAAAAAGCCAGCCCCCCCACCTCCGAGGCGATCACCGGCGCGCCGCAGGCCATGGCCTCCAGGGCCACCATACCAAAAGATTCGTAGTGCGAAGGCATCACCACGGCGTGCGCCGAGGCGTAGTAGTTTTGCAGCGTATCCTGATCGCGCTTGCCCAAAAACGCCACCACGTCGCCCACGCCCAATTCGTCGCGCAACGCCCGCAGCCGCTCCATCTCTGCGCTTTCCTGCGCCGGGCTGCTGGAGGCGTCGCCGCCGATCATGGACAGGCATAAGTGGCCCGGCATGGCTTGCCGATCGCGCAGCAGCTTCATCGCCCGAAGCAGCGTATCGAGGCCTTTGAGCGGTTCGATGCGGCCCACAAATAGCAGCATGGGGTCCGTGGGCGGCACGCCAATGCGCTCTTTGGCTTCGGCCATGGCAATGGGATGAAATGTGCTGAGTTCGACGCCGGGAGGGATCACCTCGATCTTTCGGGTGTCGGCCTGCAGCATCAGCTCAAGTTGCGAGCGCTCGGCCTGGGTGGCGGCGATGATGCGGTCGGCCCAATCGAGAATTTGCGATTCAACCTTCAGCCGCACGGCAGGCTCACGTTCTTCGGGCCGCAGCGCAATGCGGTTCTTCATCACCCCCAGCGTGTGGGCCATGTGGATAGTCGGCGCGTGCCAGAATTTTTGCAGTTCGTGGGCCACTACGCCCGACAGCCAGTAGTGGGAGTGAATCACGTCGTAGTGCAGACCCTCCAGCGCGGCAAACTCGCGCACGCCGCCCACAAACTCCGGCAGGTGGCGGTAGATTTCCGGTTTGGGCATGGGGCTTTCAGGCCCGGAGGGTATGTGCACCACCCGGTTGCCGTAGCCCAGATCGTGTTTCACGTGGGGTTGATGCTCGTCCTGCGAACGGGTGAACACGTCCACCCCGATGCCCCGGCGGCCCAGTTCGCGGGCCAGGTCGCGGACGTACACATTCATTCCCCCGGTATCTTTGCCGCCCAGGGTAGCCAACGGACACGTGTGGACTGAAAGCATCGCGATTCGCATGACGATATTATAGCGGAGGGGTCTGGCTCGCCGCCGGTCGGCCTCGGCTCTCTTCGAGTGTGCGCGAAGGTTATCAGGCCAAGACCGACGCGGTTTCTAATACCGCGTCGGTCTGCCCGCCTGCCTTCGCTCAGGTTGAAAGATCGCCCTGGCTCTGGTAAAATGTTTCGCGCCGCCACCTTAGCTCAATCGGCAGAGCAATCGCTTCGTAAGTGATAGGTTTCGGGTTCAACTCCCGAAGGTGGCTCACGTTTGGGCCGACTTTTAGCGCCAGCCGCCACCGGCTGGCGTTTCTATGACTGTAGAGGTTCGATACACACAATGCAAAACCGTTACACCCGCTGGATTATTCCAATCGTCATTTTGTTCGCCGCCGCCGCCTGGGTCGTGTGGCCCGGCAACCCGGGCCTTCACTACACCGTGGGCGCCACCACCGTGAACTACGACATTGCGGTGCACGAGGGGCTGGATTTGCAGGGCGGCCTGCAAGTGTTGCTCGAGGCCGATGTGCCCGCCGGCCAGTCGGTGGACGCCGAGGCCATGGCCGCCACCAAACGGATTGTCGAGAACCGCGTCAACGGCCTCGGCGTGGCCGAGCCGCTCGTTCAGCAATCCGGCGACCGCCGCCTGGTGATCGAATTGCCCGGCCTGGCCAACGAC
>JACRBQ010000018.1 GCA_016213135.1 Chloroflexota bacterium
AATTTTGACCCCGCGCGGCGGACCGGCAAGGGTGGAGCGCCCCCGGCGGGACTTGAACCCACAACCTCGAACTTAGAAGGTTCTTGCTCTATCCGATTGAGCTACGGGGGCCTGAGGAAAAGTGTAACACACTTCACCCGGGGCGGGGCGCGCCGCCCCTACCCGCCCGATACCGGCGGAAACAAATTCACCTTATCACCCTCGGCCAGCGGCGTGTCGAGGGTTTTTTGCTGGTTGTTGATGAACGCGTGGCGGACGAGCTGGTCGGGGAGGCCCAGCGAGGGCACAAGGTCGGCGGCTACCGCCCCGGCGGGCAAATCCACCTCCAGCGGCGTCGAGCGGTTGGGGCCGGGGTGGTATTGGCGCAACAGCGCGAATAGTTTGACGTAGATTTTCACGCCGGCAGATGGGTTAGTGCGCGCCCTCGGGAATCGGACGCAATCCTTTGTATACCCTGGCGCCGGAGAGGGTTCTCAGCACGGTGGTTTCCTGTCCGGGGCGGCCGATGCGCTCGGCCAGTTCAAACGGCGTCAGCGGCGTGTTGCCGTTGGCCAGAAACACGCGGAACACGGCGTCCACCAGCGAGGTGTGGGCTTCGAGGTAGCTGGGCTGCAGGGAGCAGTGGATGCGCAAAGCATGTTGCACCCCGTCCACCCGCTGCACCTCGGCGGTGTCGGCGTCCACCCAATCCACTTCGCCGGCATCTTCCACCGCCTCAAATTTGGCCCGGTGCTCGTCGCACAGGTGGCTGTGCAAATACACCCGCAGCTCGCGCTGTTGCCGTTCCCACCACAAATAGTCGATGTGGAACGGCGTTTTGAGGGTGGGTTTCACCAATCGAAAAGCAGGGTCTGTCATAAGGAATTACTCGCTGTAATGCGACTCGTCGAAGCGCCAGTAGGCGTCGCCCACGTGCACAAAATAGGGGCGCGACACCAATTCCGCAAAAATGGGGCCTGGCGGCAAACGGCGGATGACATTGACCGCGCTGTAAAGCGACCGGGCGTGGACGGCCGATTGCGGCGTGAGCTTGGCCAGTTCGCGGAAAGTGTCGACGACCACTTTGGACAGCGGCAGCTTGGCTGTGGCGGCCCAAATGTCGTCCACCGCGTTCACGTTGTCCACGGCCACAATCATTTGCTCTTCATACTCCACCGCAATCGGGCGCTTCTGCATGGCAAAGGTCAGGTGGCCGCCGGCGAGCACTGCCGAGCGCACCCATTCGCGCACCGGGCGGCGGCGGGCAATTTTGATGATGACTTCGCCGGGGTTGACGCCCGGCTGGACGGTGAGATGCCCGCCCGCCGGCACTTCATACTTTTGATACCACTCGCCCAGCCCGAACACATATCGCCCTTGCCGCACCACCCAGCCCGGCTGCTGTTGGCCCGTGTGCCCGTCTACCAGCACAAAGCGGATGCGCGGCGACTCGAAGGCGGTGGGAAACAGAGGAGCCAGTTTGGCCGACAACGGCAGCGTTCCGGCGCGGCGATGCGGGAATGTCAGCGTCACCATCACCTCGCCGCCCGGCGCGCTCGCGCCATCGCGCGGGCCAAACTCGTCGTCCAGCTCCAGCTCCAGCTTGCTCAATTCCGGGTGCAGCGGCGGCACTTCGTGATTGATCTCGGCTCGCAAACAGCGCGGCGTCAGCGTCACTTCCTGCGGCTCAAGGCGGTGCAGGAACCACATCATCTGCCCCGCCGGGCCGACCTCGTCAAAGCGAGAGTCCTCCTGCAGGGCAAAATCCAGCGAGAACAGTTCTAGTTTTTCGTTGACGTTCGTGGGCAGGTCGAGGTGGGGCACCAGCGCCGCGGTGGGCAGCGGCCCGCCGCCCGACATATCCAGCACGGCCTCGGCCAGGTTGAGATGGCCCTCGTTGATGTCGACCAGCAACGGTTTGGGGAACCATCGCCCGGCGATGCGGACGATGTCGTTTTTGGCTCTAAGCCGCGCCTCCAGCTTGGGATGGATCAGCCACCCATACTCGGCGGCCAACTCCTCCGACGTGCGCACGGGCGCTTCACCATCCGACAGACTGCTGTTGGCGGCGTTGAGTTTGTGTTCGGCAAAGCCCGCGGCAAAGTCGCGCGCCGGGCGGCCATTGGTGAAGTCCACCGAGATGACGCCGAATTGCCCGAACTCGGGGTTGTGGCCGGGGCGCACGGCCACCACGTGGCCGGTGGAAAATTGCAGATGAGGAAAGATGACTTCCTGCCCCACCGTGTACGACTCTTTGGGCAGGTACACCGTGCCGCCGCCATACACCTGCCGCTGCAGCGCATGTTCTTCGCGCTCGGCGCGGCGGCGCACCAGCGCCAACACAAGTTCGTCGGTGGCGAGCGGCGTCTCGTCTTCGAGGAGAAGGTTGTAGAGATGTTCGAGGTCGCTGTCTTCGATGTTGAAGGCTTCGTCCCAATATTGGGCCGTCTGAGTTTGACGCTGGATCACTAAATGCCTCTGAAAAACCTAAGGATGAGGGATTGCTTTGGAAGGTGAAGCTATTATATCCGGCGAAGGGGGGTTGGTCAAAGGGAATGCGCGCCGGATCGGCGCGCTCTTTGCGCCCGCCTCCGTGGCTCGATGGCCCTTTAAGGGAACTGTGCGTCCAGCCATTGCTGCGGATTCACCTGCACGCCGCCGACCCACACTTCAAAATGCAGATGGCTCCCCGTGGACAGTCCGCTGGAGCCTACCGCACCGATCACGTCCCCGGCCTGAACCGCTTGCCCCACGGCCACGTCGATTTTGAATTGATGCCAGTAGCCGGTGTACACGCCCCAACCGTGATCGATGATCGTCGCGTTGCCGCGCACCGTGAGCGGCCCGGCGAACACCACCGTGCCTGCCGCCGCGGCCACAACGGGCGAGCCGCCCGTCGCGCCCCAGTCGATGCCGCCGTGGAAGCCGTCGAACGAGCCGCCATTGTACGACCGCCGCACGCCGAAGCCGGTGGTCACCCGATCCGACTGCACGGGTTGGAGGAATGTTCCCTGCCACTGTCGCGCCTCAGTATCAGGCGACACGATTTGCGTGACCTGACCTAGCTCTGCTCCCACCACAGCGGGGTCCAGCAATGCAGCCTGCTCTTCACCGACGTACAACAGCTGGTACGGGTAACTGCCGTCAGCCACGGGAATCATTTGCTCGAACACGGTCACGCCGCCGCCGGGAACCGTGGCAGTGATCACCAACGGATACAGCCCCGGATCGGCGAGCGCATAGATGCCCTGCAACGCCACCGGCCCGCCCACGTCGTCGGCAAAGCGCAGCGGCCACGGCCCAAACGAGCCGCTCACGGCGGCATCCAACGCCTGCGCCGCCACTTCCAACGTGCCGCCTTGCACCGGATGCTCGGGCTTGAGGGTGAGCGCCAACAGCGGTTGGGGCAGGCCGGTGAGCGCGGGCGCATCCGAAGCGATGATCAGTTGTTGGCCGGCGTACGCGGCAAACGGCGAGGCCAGATCGTTGAGCAGGGCCATCCCCCACACCGACTGCCCGCTGCGGGCCGCCAACGCAGCCACCGAGTCGCGGGGCATCACGGCCACCGCGCGGCCCGTTGGGATGCCGGTGTTGCCTTCGGGGTAAATGATCGGTTGCCCGACATACATCATGGCGGGGTTCGTGAGCCGGTTGAGGCGGGTGAGCAATTCGGGGCTCACGCCAAACCGTTGGGCTATGCTGGCCGGGGTCTCGCCCACTTCGGCGCGGTGAATGGTGAGCACGCCGCTGATGTTTTCGTAGCCGGGAATGACGAGGCTCTGCCCCACATACAACAGGGATGGATCGGCGATGGCATTGGCCTGCTGCAAAGCGTCCACCGTGAGGCCGAAGGAGAGAGCAATGGAATAGAGGGAGTCGCCGGCCTGCACCACATAGGTGGGGCCGGCCGGCGCCGGGGAGGGGGTGGCCGTTTGCGCCAGCGCGGGTGATGCGGCCATGGCGAACAATGCCGCCAGCAGCGCAAGTTGACACGGGAGGCGAGAGAAAAGTCTACGATATGAATTCAAGTTCATCACCGGGAGAAAGATGATCCAATAACGCCGGGGCGGCTTCGAGCACGTATTGGGCGGGCGCTTTGGGCACGTAGATGGGCCGCCAGGGCAGGGCCACGCAAGTATCCACGACGCGATAGCGCGCGTCAAGCCACACCACGGCAATGGGGAATTTCACAAAGAACATGTGAATGGCCGTGTCCAGCCGCGACTCGCGGCGTTCCACCAGCACCAGCCCCTCGCCGTCGGCCAGCGGCCCGCGCAGTGTAAGCCCGCGCAGGCGGCACAGAAACGAATCGCACCATTTGACGCGGGTGAGCAGGGCAATGCCGGCGTTTTTTTTGACCAGGCGCATGACGAGTGTAACAGAAACAATACGGGACGGCTGCAAAGTCCCCCGGGTTGTGGGGGACAACGCCGCCCCGTGGAATACCGTATGGCGCTGGACAAAAACGGATTACGAGGGGGATGAGCCGCGCGAGAGAATGCGCTCGATGCTGTCCACCAGCTCTTGTGGGCTGAACGGTTTGGTGAGGTAGTCGTCCACTTTGGCAATTTGCAGGCCCAGCACTTTGTCGATGCTCTGGGCTTTGGCAGTGACCACAATCACCGGAATGTGCCTGGTGGACTCGCGCGCCCGCATTTGGTGAAACACTTCCCAGCCATCCATGTCGGGCATCATCAAATCCAGCAACACCACGTCCGGCTTCTCGCGTTCAATCAGCTCCAACCCTTCGCGCCCGCCCACCGCCCCGTTTACACGATACCCCTTGCGGGTGAGAATCACTTTGACGAGGTCAATAATGCCCGCGTCGTCTTCAATGCACACGATGTACTTCTTTTGATCGGCCATGTGGTCATCCGTGGAGTGTGCGCCTGTGTAGGATAACGGTGAGTTTACCACATTCGCCTGTTCAATCAACCAAAAAGCTGCTCCGTGCAGTGCGCTTTTACCACCTCAAACAACACCTGCACCCCCCACGCCAGCCCGGCCACCGGCACGCGCTCGTCGTGCGCGTGAAACAGCGACGGAAACTCCATCCCGCGCGGCATTTGCACCGGGGCGAAGCCGTAGCTGGGAACGCCCAGCCGCGCCATATACTTCGCGTCCGTCGCGCCCGACATCATGTACGGCAGCACTTGCGCCTGCGGATCATGCCGGCGCAGCGTGTCGGCCATGAGCGCAAACAGGCGCGTGTCGTGCCGCGTCTCCAACGGCGGCGACTCCATCGTCACCTCATATTCCAGCTCCTCGCCCATCACCGCCTTCAGTTCCGCCAGAAACGCCGCCGTGTCAAAACCGGGCAGGGTGCGCCCGTCTATCGTCACCTCGGCCTCGCCGGGAATCACATTGGTCTTGTAACCGGCCGCCAGCCCGGTGGGGGTGGCCGTGTTGTGCAGCATAGCCACGAAAAACGGATTCAGATCGTGCTCCTTGAGCGGCCCTTGCAATGCCTGCTCTGCGCCCAACGGCGATTTGAGTAAATGGAGCGCATTCCCCAGCGGGCCGCCCACCGCCGCGCTGGCGGCATCCAAAAACCCGTCCGCCGCAGCGCACAGGTGATAGGGCAACCCCCGCGTCGCCAGCCTGTCCACGGCGCGCGCCAAATGCACCACCGCGTTATCTCGGTGCGGCATCGAGCCGTGGCAGGGGCGGCCCCTGGCGCGCACCTTCAGCCAGCACGTGCCCTTCTCGGCCACTTGAATCGGGTAAACGGTTTTCCCTGCGAAGTCGAGGTTGTAGCCGCCCAGCTCGGTCAGGCCAAACTCCGCCTTCAGCAAATCCGGGTGATGCTTTACCAGCCACGCCAGCCCGAACCCGTCCTCGCCATTCACCTCTTCGTCGGCAGTGGCCGCCAGAATCACGTCACGCCTCAGCGGCAGGCCCATGCGCTTGAGCAGCATGAACACCATCAACTGCTGCGCCACCGTGCCCTTCATATCCAGCGCGCCGCGCCCCCACAAAAAGCCGTCGGCAATGTCGGCGGCAAAGGGCGGATGCGTCCAGTGGGCCGGCTCCGCCGGAACCACGTCGGTGTGGCCGTACAGCAAAATGGGGGGCGCCTCGCCGCTGCCCTTCAACCGCGCAACGACATTGCCCCGCCCCGGCCCGGACTCCAACACCAGCGGCTCCAGGTCCTCGGCCCGCAGCACACCGGCAATATACTCGGCGGCCACCAACTCGCTGCCGGGCGGGTTGGTCGTGTCCAGTCGGATGAGCGCCTGCAAGTGGCGGACGGTTTCGTCGGCCACAGCGGGCCAGTTCGGATCGGGCATGATTCAATCTCCAGTGAAAATATGTGCGCGTCACTTTCCCCGTTTCACGCGTCACGCATTATAATCGCCTCATGCCCACTTTAGCCTCCAGCGGCGATCTCATCCAATTGATGGACCCCGACGGCAAATACTTCATCTTCCGGCTCGTCCCCGGCCAGCGGCTCGAAACCCATCGCGGCATCTTCCAGCACGATGCGCTCATCGGCCAGGCCTACGGCGCCGAAGTGCGCTCGCACCTCGACAAGTTGTTCTATCTGTTCACCCCCTCCACCGCCGACATCATCCGGCAGCTCAAGCGCAGTTCGCAAATTCTTTTTCCAAAGGATATTGGATTGATTCTGTTGCGCCTCAACATCCGCCCCGGCATGACCGTGCTGGAAACCGGAACCGGCAGCGGCGGCATGACTCTGGCCCTGGCCCAGGCCGTTGGCCCCATGGGGCGCGTGATCTCCTACGATGTGCGCCCCGACATGCAAAACCTGGCCCGGCGCAATTTGGAGCAGGTGGGGCTGCTGGATCGCGTGACGCTCAAGTTGCGCGACATCAAAGAAGGCTTCGACGAAACCGACGTCGAGTCGTTCTTTCTCGACGTGGGCAACCCCTACGATTACACGGCGCAGGTCTATCGCGCCCTGCGCGGCGGCGGACACTTTGGCTGCCTGGTGCCCACCGCCAACCAGGTCAGCGATCTGATCATCTCGCTGCAACGCGAAATGTTCGCCTTCATCGAAGTGGTGGAAGTGCTGATGCGCGAATACAAACCCGTAGCCGCGCGCCTGCGGCCGATGGACCGAATGATCGCCCACACCGGCTATTTGGTGTTCGCCCGGCCCGTCACCCGCAGCGCGCAACCCGCAGCCGACGCCGAAACGCCGCCCGATAACGAAGCGGGCGTTGAGCAGGAACAAAACCCCGAGGACTTGGAATGAATTCGCTCTTGAACGAAGGCTCTGCGGACTCAGGCAGGAAGATTTGGACGCAGACAAACGCTGATGAACTCTGATTTTGATTTTTATCTGCGGAAATCTGCGTGCATCTGCGTCCCTATACTCTTTTCCCGTAAGACCCGGCGGAGCCGAACGAAGTTGCTACCTAACCAAATGGAGGACTCCATGCGTCGCTTTAACCGACCCAACCGTATCAACCGACCCTTCCGCCGCCGCGGGCCATTGGGCGCTTTCCTCGGCGGCATGGGCCGCGGCGCAGGCATGGCCGGGGCCAACCGCCAGCTGGCCGACGAAGCCCGCCAAATGCTGGACGAGGCCAACAGCCTTTTCGACTCCGGCCAGTTTGCCGAGGCCGCCGATATTCTGGCCCAACTGGCCGAAGCCGCGCAGACTCATAACCTGCCGCAGCGCGCAGGTCAATTGCGCCTCCGCGCCGCGCAGGCTCACCTACAGGCGCGCAACGCCGCCGCCGCCGTTGAACACAGCCGCGCCGCGCTCGCTGCATTCACGCAGGCCGGCATGCCCGGCCGCGCCGTCGCCCTGGCCCCGCGCATCGTCGAGCAACTCCGCGCCGCAGGCTTCAACGCCGAAGCCGAGGCCTTCGCCAAAGAGACCCACACCACACTGGCCGCCCCCGGCCTCGGCCCGGCCCCCTCCGCCGCCCCGGCCAATGCCGCCCCAACCCGCCGCCCCGCGCAGCAAACCAACTGCCCCCAGTGCGGCGCGGCCCTGCATTGGCTCACCCGTATGGATGACGAAGTGGATTGCGAATACTGCGGCGCGGTCGTGCGCGCCGGGTAACGGTCAGCCGCGCCCCCTCCGATGGACACCTTCCCCGCCGCGCTCGGGGCCGCCCTATCGGCCCGCCCGCGGCGCACCACCGCCGAATGGGAGGCCCGCCCCGCCGCCGTGCTCGTGCCACTCTACCGCCACAGCGGCGAGTGGCATTTACTCTTTACCCGGCGCACCGACCACCTCGACGAACACAAAGGACAGGTGGCTTTCCCCGGCGGCAAAATCGATCCCGGCGACGCCTCGCCCACTGCCGCCGCCCTGCGCGAGGCTGAAGAGGAAATCGGCCTGCGCCCCGCCGACGTTTCCGTCATCGGCGCGCTCGATGAGCTGTTCACCGTCACCCAGTGGCGCATTACCCCGGTTGTTGGGGTATTCCACTACCCGTATGATTTTGTGATCAATGCCCGTGAATGTTCGGCAGTATTCGGCGTGTCACTGCGCTGGCTGGCCGACCCGGCCAACGTCGAAGCCCGCCTTCGCCAGCCGCCCGTCGGCGGGCGGCAAGTGCCGGTGCACTACTACCGCGAATACGAGGGCCACATCATCTGGGGCGCAACGGCCAGGATGGTGAGGATGTTGCTGGAGGTTGTGAGTCAACTGCCCTCCGGCTAACCCTGCGCCCCCCCGGTCTCCATCCCTCGCATCTTCTCAAACGCCGCAATCGCCACTTCCAACATCTGCATATCCGGCTCGCGCGTCGTCAGCCGCTGCATCGCCAAATTGGGCGCCACCAGCACCCGCACCACCGGGTTGGCGATGTACTTCGCCGTGAACCGCAAATATTCATAGGCCACCGCCGCCAACAGCGGAATGAGCAGCAACCGCGAGGCCAGCCGCAGCGCCAGCGGCAGCGGCCCCAGCAGGCTGAACACCAGCACCGACAAAACCACCACCACCAGCAAAAACGCCGTGCCGCAGCGCGGGTGCTCCAGCGGAAACCGCGCCACCGACTCGGGCGTGAGCGGCGCGCCCGCCTCATAGGCATTGATAGTCTTGTGCTCCGCGCCGTGATAGCCGTATAGCCGTTTGATGTCGGGGACAAAACCGATGACCCACACGTAGCCGATGATGAGCGCCAACCGGATCAGCCCCTCGGCCAGGTTGCCCACCCAACCCGCCGAGCCGGTGGCCGCTTGCCCGCCAAGCGTGTGCAGCAGCCACTCCACCCCGGCCCCGGCCGCCGCGGGCGCCAGGAAGAACAACCCGAGGCCAAACGTCAACGACACCGCTATGGTGCCCCACACGGCCGGGCCTTCCAGCGCCGTCTCCTCGCCCCCGGCCACGTTGGCCGAAAACGTCAGGCTCTGCATCCCCAGCCCCAGCGCATCCCACAACCCCAGCAGCCCGCGCAAAAACGGAACCTTGCTGAACGGCCCGCGATACAATTTGCCCAGCGGCTCCGTATGCAGTTGAATGCGGCCCTGCGGATCGCGCACTGCCACTGCCATCGCCTGCGAG
>JACRBQ010000019.1 GCA_016213135.1 Chloroflexota bacterium
CAACCTTATCGTCCGATGTCGGCCGCCGATTATGACGAGCAACAGCGGCAGCGGGAGCTGAAGTCATTGCAGCGACGCGCCGCCATGCTCGGACTTCAACTCACGCCCGTAGCGCCGCCGAGTTAAGTTTCTGAATAGCGCTCCCCGAAGCATCCCGTGGCTGGCCCTGAGATTCCTCGCGGCTTCGCCGCTCGGAATGACATAGCGGGCCTTTATCAATGGATTTTGGAAAGGCCCTGGTAGCGGGGGAGGAAAACGCGGTTTCCGCAATTGACTCCCAAGCAGGGCGTAGACGAGATGCTTTCGTTTATACAGTGTTGGGCGCAATACTATCAGCCACAAGTTATGAGTGAGGCCTGAGAATCAACTCTTGAAATAGGTCTATGGGCATAATTCGTCATTCAGACGGTTCTATCACAATAGGTGCAGATCTTTCTGATATACCTTTTAGCGGGCTGCATTTCCAGATTTTTGGTGATGGGCTTAATCTGGTGCAGTTCTCACCAATGATGACTGCACTTCGCGAGGACGTCATAACATTACTGACAAACGCAGCAGTACGCATAGATCTTGCCGACCACTTGGACGAAAAGATTATCACGCCATCTGATCCGCAGCTTGATTCACTTCAATTGTACTTATTGTGTACATGCATAGACTCTCTCTCGAATCCTGATTGGTTGCCTTTCCATGACTGGGTGCGAACTCGCAACGAGAAATACCATATATCGGAAAGAGAGCAAAAGTTTACAGATTTACAATCCGAATTGAACGCAGTATCCGATTTAAGCACAGTGCTTACTTTTATCAATGAGTTGCACACCATTTACTCGCAGCATCACGGCACCCAGCGAAAATTTGGCCATTTCTTTGTAAATCTGCCGAACGATGTTCAGCAGTTTCTTGCAGACTCTTATATGCTCTTTGATGGCGATGAAGTGTTTCTTGATCCGATAATTCAAGACAAGTGGATTTTATTGCCGCTTCAAGAGAAGTTACAAAAAATTGCGCTTTACCTTTTCAAATATCGGCGGAATGATTTTACGCATGCTGGAAAGACGTATCCGACCACTTGGGCACGCAGTGCTAATTCCCCACAAGATGCATTGGAAGAGCAAACAAGGAAAGGATGGACACCACTATTCTTTTATCAAGATGATAACCCAAACAAAAAGATGGAACGGACCGTTTTGGCGCGAGAAAACGAGGTCTTCCTCCTCAGAACCGCAATTGTTGGGTACTGTCGAGCGCTAATCGGAATCCATGATCATAATTACGTTGACAATTGTGCAGTACGTAATAGGCACAAAGCAACGGTATCGAAAATCCTAGATGAACTATTACATGACTGGATTACATACAAATACTATTCCATAGATTGGATGATTTATGAAGATCATGATGATCGGTACCGTGGAGTACCAGAATTTCGCTGGGAATGGCTCGAATCATCTCGAAGTATACCGTTCGCGAACTTTGGCATAATTCCCGAGGAAGCAACCCGCGACATTGAACAATGCACATCTGCGCTGAAGGAGCTTAATTTTCTTATTCAAAAGGTAAACGAGAGCCACCCGCCGTTATACATTAGAAATACACGGCCAGATCTGAAGGATCAACCAGAGGACGAACAAGCGAAGAGGCAGGCAAAACAAGAATTATATGAATGCCTTCACAAGGCACCATCCTACACACATGCGCGTTGGATGCTAGGACAACTTATCAACATGTTTCAGCAAATGAAGTCGTCGGTTTATGGTCAAGGTGGGATTTTGACTTATGGCTATTCTCATCCAGACTATAGGAAAATGCTTTAAGGTTCTAAAATCTGAGATTGGCGCGCAGGTAATCTGTGGATCGCGCAAGTTTTGATTGTGGGGTCTGCGCCTAACAAGCCGTTGCGGGAGACGCGGCCAGCTGTCTGAGGGCGAATCTGCTTTTTAGGTTTCTCGCGCCTCAGCTGCCGCTGCCGCTGAACTCCGGCGTTGGGCGCTGCGACCATCCGCGCGAAGGGGAGACGCAAGGGAAGTGAAGTTCAGACCCTAAAGGTCTTAAAGACCTTTAGGGTCTGACGGTATCGGAGATAGGTCATGCCCAGCCCGCCCTCGCTACTCTACGACACCTACTATCACATCTACAATCGCGGCACGAACCGCGAGAATATCTTTCGCGAAGAGCGCAATTACGAATACTTCCTGAAGCTCTATATCAAACACATCGAGCCGGTGGCCGAGACGTTTGCTTATTGTCTGCTCCGCAATCATTTTCATGTCTTGGTCAGGGTGAAGTCGGAAGAGGAAATTCGGGCGGAGACCCTAAAGGTCTCAAAGACCTTTAGGGTCTGGTCTCCCTCCCAGAAATTCGCCGACTTCTTCAACGCCTACGCCAAAGCCATCAACCACGCCTACGGGCGGACGGGCAGTTTGTTTCAGCATCCTTTTGGGCGTGTGCCAGTGACCAACGACCGCCAATTTTGGAACGTCATCGCCTACATTCACCAGAACCCGCGCAAGCACAAGTTCGTAGATGATTTTCGCGAATGGAAATGGTCATCCTACGGTTCACTGTTATCCGAACAGCCCACGCGCCTGCAACGCGCGGCGGTGCTGGAATGGTTTGGCGGCCCGCAACGCTACGTGGAGTTGCACACCCAGTGGGTTACAGAAGCGGAAAGCCGCTGGTTTGCAGCAGATGACGAAGATTAATCCGAAGACCCTAAAGGTCTCGCGAAGCGCCTTTAGGGTCTGTCTGCGGCCAAGGGAAAGGTGAAATGGAGCATCAACAGATCGCCACGAATGGAATTCAATTGCATGTAGTCCAGGACGGCCCGAAAGACGGGCCGTTGGTCATCTTGCTCCATGGCTTTCCCGAATTCTGGTACGGCTGGCAACATCAATTGCCTTATCTGGCAGCCGCCGGTTACAGGGTATGGGTGCCCGATCAACGGGGCTACGGCCTGAGCGACAAGCCGGTCGGAATCTCTGCCTACACCCTCGACACACTGGCGGCCGATGTGGTTGGCCTGATGGATGCGGCCGGTCAGGATCAGGCCTGCCTCGTCGGGCACGACTGGGGCGCTGCCGTCGCCTGGTGGGTGGCCGCGAAATATCCCGACCGGTTGAAACGAATGGCCGTGATCAACGTGCCACATGGCGCTGTGATGCAACGGAATCTCCGGCACAACCGCGCGCAATTGCTCAAGAGTTGGTATATCTTCTTCTTCCAGCTTCCCTGGTTGCCGGAAGCGCTGGCCCGGCTGGACAACTGGAAGCAGGTCGCGGGGTCGCTGCAACACAGCAGCCGTCCCGGCACTTTTACCCCGGCCGATCTGGAACAATATCGACAAGCCTGGTCTCAGCCCGGAGCGTACACCTCCATGCTCAACTGGTATCGTGCTCTGGTTCAGAAGCCGTCTCGGCCACCCGCCGGCTCTTGCATCCGGGTGCCCACTTTGCTCATCTGGGGCGCACGGGATATGTTCCTGGGGCGGGAGTTGGCTCAACCCAGCATCGACCTCTGCGACGACGGACGCCTGATTCTCGTGGAAGGCGCGAGTCACTGGGTGCATCATGAAGAAGCTGATCGGGTCAACGAATTGATCGATGCCTTCCTGCAGGGGCGCATGAAACGCCAACCGCTGTAAACCTGCTCACCCTGGCATGGGCACGGGTTTATCGCCCCTCGCCAACAAACCCCCTCCGTGCTAGACTTCCCCGTACCATAAATGGGGAGTCGCCTGTGCGAGTGAAATTCTGGGGGGTGCGGGGGTCTATTCCCACCCCGCTCTCAACCGATCAATTGCAGGACAAGCTATTTCGCGCCCTTTCGGCGGCCACGGGATTGGACCTTTCAGATCCTGCGGCCGTGCGGGCCTTTATTGCCACCCTGCCGCCCAGCGTTCGCAGCGTGGTCGGCGGCAACACCACCTGCGCCGAAGTGAACAGCGGCGACGACACCCTCATCATCGACTGCGGCTCGGGCATGCGCGCGCTGGGCGTGTCGCTCATGGGGCACGAGTTCGGGCGCGGACAAGGCACGGCTCACATCTTCCTCACCCACGCCCACTGGGATCACCTGCAGGGCTTCCCCTTCTTCGCCCCGGCCTATATCCCCGGCAACAAACTCATCTTCTACGCCGTCAATCACGACCCGCAGCATTACCTCGAACACCAGCAGGTCGCCCCCACCTACTTCCCCATCACCCCGCACGAAATGAAAGCCGACATGCAGTTCATCCAACTGCGCGAAGGCGAAACCGTGCAGATCGGGCGCACCGCCGTGAGCAGCCTGGCCCTGTACCACCCCGGGGTGGCCTACGCCTACCGTTTCGACGACGGCGAGAGCGTGTTCGTCTTCGCCTCCGACGGGGAATACAAATCATTGGACGCCGCCAGCCTGCGCAAATTCACCGACTTCTTTGCCAACGCCAACGCCCTCCTCTTCGACTGCCAGTTCTCGATGCGCGACGTGCTGCTCTCCAAAGCCGACTGGGGCCACTCCTCGGCCATGATCGGCGTGGAAATTGCCGAACGGGCCGGGGCGCGCAAACTCATCACCACCCACTACGACCCCGCCGACACCGACGAACAGATTTACAGCGTGGCCGAGGCCGCCCGCCGCTATTCGCAAATCACCCCCACGCCGGGGCGCGTCGAAGTCGTCGTGGGCACCGAAGGACTGGAACTATTCCTTGGCCCGCCGCTGGGCCTCGAAGTGCTGGAAGATCGCGAAGCCGATATTTGGATGCTGGCCTATGCCGGTCAACTGAACGTGGCCACGGCCGCCGCCGCCCAGTACACCCTCGTCGGCTTCCTCAACGACGCCCCCGACCGGCGCGTCATCCTCGACCTCACACTCATCGCCGCGGTGGATGCCGTGGGCGTGCGCGCCCTCATCGAAGCCATCCGCGCGGTGCCCGGCGCGCAACTGAGCTTTGTAGCCCCGGCCGCTTTTGTGCGCCGCGCCCTCGACAATTCCAACGCCCGCCAAGTCGGTGCGCTCTTCCGCAGCCGCTCGCACGCCGTCGCGGCCATGGTCGGCCCGGCGCACCTGCACCTGCGCGACCAGATGCTGGGCGGCTACCGGTTGGGCAGCACCATCGCCGCCGACGAATTCGGGGCCATCTATTCGGCTGCCCGGCGCGACGACGCCGCGCCGCTCATCATGCAAGTGCTCGGCGTGGATGTGCCGCCGGTTGAGCAGCAGCGCTTCGTCGAATCGGCCCGGGCCTGGTGCCACCTCACCCATCCCCGCCTTGTGCCCGGGCGTGAAGTCGTTCAGGAGAGCGGCCTCGTTGCCTTCGTGGGCGAACGCCCCGCCGGCGAAACGTGGAACCAGTGGCTGGCCCAACACGGCGGCCGCCCCGATCCGCAATCCGGTTTGCGCTGGATGCGCGAAATCGTCGAGGCCCTCGACCACGCCCATCGCAACCGCGTCGTCCACGGCGACATCCGTCCCGAATGTTTTGTGTTCAACAACGGCCACGCCCGCATCGCCCGCTCGCTGCTCTTTCCGCGCAGCGGCGCGCTGCCCTCCGCCTATCGCTCGCCCGAGCAACTGCGCGGCCACCCGCCCGTGGCTGCCTCCGACCTCTTTGCCCTCGGCGTGCTGCTCTACGAAGCCCTCACCGGCAGCCATCCCTTCGCCGCCGAAGTCGAGGAGCAAATGATCGCCCAGCAATTGCAAGGCGCGCCCCTCTCGCCCCGCATCTTCCTGCCCGACATCTCCGCCGGCCTCGAGCGCTTTCTGCTCAAACTGCTCAGGCGCGAACCCGCCGAGCGCTTTGCCTCTGCCGACGATTTGCTCGACGCCATAGACGGATTGCTCCGCCACCCGTAATACGTTCTATAATTGGGGATATGCGCCGCGCCCTCCTCATCGGCCTCCTCCTCAGCGCCGCCGCCCTGGCTTGCAACTTCCCCGGCCTCGCCGCGCCGCCCACGCGCACCCCGCTGCCCACCATCACCCCCTCGGGCACGGAGCGGCCGGCGAACAATGCCCAACCCTCCGCCACCACCCCGGCGTCCACGGCCACCCTCACGCCCACGCCGGGCCACACACCCACGCCCACGTCCACCAGCAAACTGCCGCCCACCCCCACCCAGCGGCCCGTCGTCGTCCCCAACGCGGGCGGCCCGCTCAACATCACCAACGTCCTCCTCGTATCGGTGGAACGCGATCCGTCGCGGGCCAACGGCGCCATCGCCAAAATCAAAATCGAATTCACCGGCGGCCGTTCGCCCTACACTTATTATGAAGAAGGCGTGCGCCAGCGCGGCAACCCGGTGAACGCCCTCACTGCCTGCGGCGCCACGCTCGTGCACACCGTGCGGGTGGATTCCGCCGACGGCCAAACCGACTCGCAATCGTATTACTTCGACCCGATCGTGTGCCCGCCATGACCGCCGAATCTTTGCGAGATCGATTGCGCCGCCTCGGCGTGAAAACGGGCCGTGACACGTTTGTCAACCCCCCGCCGCCTCGCCAGGGGGCAACCCTGCCACCAGCCCCCGTCCATAGCCTCATCCCGGGCCGCGAACTGGCCACCAGCGCCGGCGTGTACTTCGTCGCCGAATCCATTTACCCCGTGCATCATCGCCACGGCACGCGCGCGCTGGCCGACGTGCTGGCCTGCGACCCGAACACCGCCGCCCGCATCACCCGCAACGACTCGTTCGCCGGCATCGACCTCTCGCGCCTGGCCTTCTTCGATATCGAAACCACCGGCCTCGCCGGGGGCGCGGGCACGCTGGCTTTCCTCATCGGCGTGGGCGCATTCGAAAACGATGGCTTCATCCTGCGCCAGTTTTTTTTGCGCGACCCCGCCGAAGAGCACGCCCTGCTGCACGGACTCCTCGAGCAGCTGCAAACACACGAGGCCCTCGTCACCTACAACGGCCGCTCCTTCGACGTGCCCATCGTGCAATCGCGGCTCACCCTGGCCCGCCGCCGCTTCAACCTGTCCGCGCTGCCCAACCTCGACCTGCTGGCCCCCGCCCGCCGGTTGTGGCGGGGCCGCACCGAAAATTGCTCGCTCGGCACGCTCGAAACCGCCATCCTCGGCCTGCAGCGTACCGATGCCGACGTGCCCGGTTGGGCCATCCCCCAGCTCTACGTGGATTACCTGCGCACCGGCGACGCCCGCGAGATGCAGCGCGTGATCTACCACAACGCCGAAGACATTCTCTCGATGGTGACCCTCGCCGCGCACATCCTCGACACCTTTGGCGATCCGCTTCACCCGGCGCGCTCCGCCGAAGACTGTTTGCGACTCGCCCTGTGGCACGATGATATGGGTCAGCCCGCCGAAGCCGAGAGCGCCTTTCGCATTGCGCGGTCCGGCAAACTGCCGCGCACCCAACGGATCGTGTGGTGCCAGCGCTACGCCGCACTTCTCAAACGCGCCGACCGTTACGCCGAGGCCGCGCCGCTGTGGGAGCAGTGGGCGCGCCTGGCCCCCGGCGACCCCGCGCCCTGCATTGAACTGGCAAAGTATTACGAGTGGCACGCCGCCGACTCGGCCCTCGCCGGCGAGTGGGCAGGCAACGCCATGCTCTGCCTCAGCCATTGGCCCAAAGGCTGGAAGCGCGACGAAGCCTGGGCCGACGTGCAGCACCGCCTCGAGCGCCTGCAACGCAAACAACCCCTGGGCCGCCCATGACTCACTGGAACATTGTCGGCCACGCGCGCGCCGTTGCCGCCCTCGACCGCGACCTTCACACCGATCGTCTGCGCCACGCCTACCTGTTTGCCGGGCCGGCGGCGGTGGGCAAACGCACATTGGCCCTGGCCTTCATTCAAGCCATCCTGTGCGACACCCGCGCCGCTTGCGGCCATTGCCGCCCGTGCCGCCTTGTGCAAAGCGGCAACCACCCCGACGTGATCACCGTGGCCCCCGTCGTCAGCGGCAAAACCATTCGCACCGAAAAGATCACCATCGACCGCATCCGCGAATTGAACAGGGCATTGTCGCTCAAGCCGGTGGAGGCCGCCCGCCGCATCGGGCTGGTGACCAATTTTGAAACCGCCAACGACGAGGCCGCCAACGCCTTCCTCAAAACCCTCGAAGAGCCGCCCGGCAACGCGCTGCTCATCCTCACCACCGATTCGCCGGAATTGTTGCTGCCCACCATTACCTCGCGCTGCGAAGCCGTGACCCTGCGTCCCGTGCCGCTGGCCGCGCTGCGGCAAGCGTTGACGGAGCGGTGGCGCGCGCCCGCCGAGCGCGCCGATTTACTGGCGCGACTTTCGGGCGGACGGCCGGGGTGGGCCGTGGCCGCCACCGAGTCCACGTTCGAGCGCCGCCGGCAACGGCTCGACGATTTGCAGCAACTGCTCCCGGCGGCGCGCAGCGCGCGCTTTGCCTATGCCGAGGGCCTGGCGAAAGATCGCGATGCCCTGCGCGAAACTTTGGAACTGTGGTTGAGCTGGTGGCGCGATGTGCTGCTGGTGGCCTCGGGCGCATCGGCTCTGCCCGTCAACAGCGATCAAGTGGAGGCGCTGCGCCGTGTCGCCGCCATCCTTGGCCTCGACTCCGCCGCGCAAGCGGTGGCGGCCGTGCAGCGCGCTCTGGCCGCGCTGAGCCGCAACGCCAATGCCCGCCTGGCGATGGAAGTGTTGCTGCTCGATCTGCCCAAACTTTAACCTCACAACCCCAGCACGGCCAGCAACCGTTCGGCATCGGCCTCGGGCACCCACACCGAGCCAATGCCGCGTCGCCCGTCTTTACGCCACAGGTGAAAGTCGGAGCCGCCTGTGCGCAGCAACCCCCACCGTTCCGCCACCGCGCTCAGCCGCGCCACATCCTCCGCCGAGTGATCGAAGTAATAAACTTCGAGCGCATTCAAGCCCGCGTCCACCAACGCGGCCACGTGCGCCTCGCACCCCGACCGCACCGGGTGAGCCAGCGACGCCACGCCGCCCGCTTTGCGTACAAGGGCGATGGCTTGCTGCGGCGTCAGGGCGTATCGCGGCACAAACGCGGGGCGGCCAACGCCCAAATACAAATCGAACGCGTCTTGCGGGGTGTTGGCCCACTGCCCGGCGACCAGCGCGCGGGCAATGTGCAAGCGCCCAATAGCCGCCACACCCGACTGCGCTTGCACTTGCTCCATGCTCAACGGCACTCCGGTTTCGTTCAGCCGCGACACAATGGCCTGCGCCCGTTGCCGTCGCCGCACGCGCAGTTCGCCCAGCGCGGTTTGCAGTTCGGCGTGGCCCGGTTGCGCAAAATACCCCAGCACGTGCGCCTCGCCCGTCGGCCACTCGGCGTTGATTTCCACCCCGGCAATCACCTTCACCCCCGTTGCCTGCGCCTGCGCCTCGGCCTCGGCGCAGCCCGACGTGGTATCGTGATCGGTGAGGGCCAGCACGCGCACGCCGCGCGCCGCAGCCTGCTCCACCACCCGGGCCGGAGTCCATCGCCCGTCCGATTCGGTGGTGTGCACATGGAGATCGATGTGTGAGATCACAATCGCCCGGGCCGTTGAACTGATCGACTGCCGTCACTCATCCTGTTTGTCCCCGCTCTATCCACAATTCATCAGCAAGTCGTCCACATCGCGTCCACACGAAAGAAAAAACTTCGTTGCCACGCAAGGTTTGGAGTTGATAGGCTCACTCCATTTAAGGTCGGCGTATGCCTTCCGCTTGTTTGTCCGCACCGGCCCTCCGCTGCCCCATATTTGGGAGGGCCGCGCCCGCCACGGGCACAGCCGCGGGCATCGGCGCCTCGTCGCCCGTCTCCGGCCCCTCGCCCAACAGATGGCAATCACCGCGCGCACTGCGTCAGGGCTTAAGGATCGTGTTCCTTAAAACATCGAATCTTTTTAGAGAGTTGCGGCAAACGCTATTGAAACAGGCGGACGATCCTGATAGAATGCAGGTCACCGTCGAGAAGAATTTTCCAATTCAAATTTATGCGAGTGGGTGGCTCGCGAGCTTTTCATCGCACTGCGCTGCGATGCCTGAAAGCAACTAGAAGTTTATTGCAGCACCGATCGCAATGGCTTCTTTTTTTCGTCTCCGGCGGCAGTGTTTTTATCTGGAGTCATGCATGAAACCCGATCAAGTCTGGCAAGCCACGTTGGGAGAGTTGCAGCTTCAACTCACCAAATCAACTTACGACACCTGGCTGCGCGACACGTCGCTCATCTCTCACGAGGATGGCACGTTTGTCGTGGGCGTGGAGAATGCCTACGCCAAAGACTGGCTGGAGAATCGTTTGTTGTCCACCGTCAAGCGCACGCTCACCGGCATCACGGGCCGCACCGCCGAAGTGCGCTTTGTGGTGTGGTTGCCCGAAGCGCCCGACCTCGAAGCGGCCACACCGTTGGGGGGCGCGCCTGCCGCTGCCGCTCGCGTGGATGCGCCCGCTTCGCGGCTGAATCCCAAATACGACTTTAGCTCGTTTGTGGTGGGGCCGAGCAACCGGCTGGCCCACGCCGCCACGCTGGCCACTGCCGAGAACCCGGCGCGCGCTTACAACCCGCTGTTCCTTTACGGCGGCGTGGGGCTGGGCAAGACGCATCTGCTGCACGCCGTAGGCAACGCCTGCGCCGAGCGCGGGCTGGTGGTGCTTTATGTTTCGGCAGAGGAATTCACCAACGACCTCATCAACTCCATTCGCGCCCGCAACACCGAACTCTTCCGCGACAAGTATCGCACCATCGACGTGCTGCTGATCGACGACATTCAGTTCATCGCCGGCAAAGAAGCCACGCAGGAAGAATTCTTCCACACCTTCAACACCCTGCACGGCCAGAACAAGCAAATCGTCATTTCATCCGACCGTTCGCCCAAGGCGCTGGTCACCCTGGAAGAGCGGCTGCGCTCGCGGTTTGAATGGGGCCTCACCGCCGACATTCAGCCGCCGGACTTTGAAACCCGCACCGCCATTCTGCGGGCCAAGGCCGAGGTCATGCGCCAACCCGTGCCCCCCGAAGTCATCGAGCTGATTGCGCGCCGGGTGCAAAGCAACATCCGCGAACTGGAGGGCGCGCTGAACCGCGTGTGCGCCTACGCCGACATCCTCGGACAACCGCTCAATTTGGAAACCGCCGCCGGGGCCATTGCCGACCTGCTTCCCCGTCGGCACAGCCTCACCTCGGATCACATCCTCGGCACGGTGGCCTCCTATTATGCCATCAGCGTTGACGATTTGTTGGGCCGCGACCGCACCCGCGAGGTGACGTTGCCCCGCCAGATGGCGATGTACCTCGTCCGCGAGGAGACCGACGCCTCGCTGCCGGAGATCGGGCAGATGCTCGGCGGGCGCGATCACACCACGATCATTCACGGCTGCGACAAAATCAGCAACCTCATCGAAACGGACGACGCTACCCGGCGGCAATTCTTAGCCATACGCGAGCGCCTGTATGCCGAGAGCGGGGTCCCGGCGTAGATTTACTGGTGTTGCCTCTTCAAAAAAGCCGCCATTTTCCGGATCGGGGCCGGGGAGTGGCGGCTTTGCTTTTACATAACGCTGCTCACCGTGTGGATAAGTTGGGGAAAACTGTGGATAAGGCTCCCCTTTTGGGGACAGTTCCCCACCAAATTTATCAGCCAGTAGGTAGAGTCCCGCGCATCTGGGCCTATGTAGCCGCTTTACCCCAAGGCTTGGCACATATGGGGGAACCCCTTTTTGGCGCCTGTGTCCATCCCCTCTCCCCACAATCGATACACAGCCGGGGTGTGGATCGAGCGCGCTCCCTAAATCGGCAGGGGTGGCTCGCTGCTCAACGGCAGGGCCAAGTGTCCCCCCTTAAACGTCTCTGTCCACTTGTCCCCAGGCCCTACTACGACTACTACTTAACACATATTCTGAAGAGATTGATAGCTCCCTCTTCCATCCACAACCCTCAACGCTTTGCTCTCTGCCTAACGACCTCGTAAAGCAACAACGAGGCCGACGTGGCGACGTTAAGTGAATTGACGCGGCCCATCATAGGAATGCGCACGCTCACATTGGCGGCCGCACGCCACAGCGGACTCAAGCCGGTGCTCTCCGCGCCCACCGCAATAGCTACCGGCCCGCGCAAGTCGGCCTCGGTGTAAAGCATGGTTGCTTCCGGGGTGGCGGCCACCACTGTGACGTGTTGCTGACGCAGCCACAACAGAGCTTCTTCGCTGGTGGCGCGAGCTAGCGGCACGCTGAACAAAGTTCCCCGGCTGGGGCGCACCACGTTGGGGTTGCCCAGGTCAATGATGGGGTCGCACAAAATCAGACCGTCCACCCCGGCAGCATCCGCCGAACGCAAAATGGCGCCGAGGTTCCCCGGCTTTTCCAGCGCCTCGGCCACGATAAAAAACGGCGCCGGGCCGGGGGCTAAGGCGGCGAGTTCATGTTTCACCAGGGGCGCCACGGCCAGCCAGCCATCCGGGTTTTCGCGATAAGCCAGCTTTTCAAACACCCGCCTGTCCACCTCGATGAGTTCCACACTCGCGCGGCGCAGCCTCTCCAGCAGCAAGGCAGGCTGTTGGGTGGCGAACAACTCCGGGCAATAGAACAGCAAGCGCGGCGCCAGGCCGCTCTCCACCGCAAGCGCCAGTTCATCGTGTCCTTCCACCAACATCAGCCCGTCGCTTTCGCGCTGGCGGCGCTCGCGCAGTTTGATGGCCTGTTTGACTTTGGGGTTGTGAGGGCTGGTGATCATGCCACCATTTTACGCCGAGTTTGCCAAGATCGGCGCGGGTTCGCGCAGCGAACCGCGCCGATCTCAAATAGACGTACAATACGCGCGATGCTTCCCCTAAAGATAGAACAAACCAATTTGCTGAGACTGGCCAGAGACTACGCCGCCCGGCAAGCCGCCGCCCGCCCCTCTCTGCGCTGCGCCGTGCTCACCGGGTCGGTGGCCCGCGGCGAGCCGCCGCTGGGCGATGCCGTGGATTTGGACATATTGATGGTGGACGATTCCGTTGTTGCGCCTCAGGCAGAGTTGGCGCGGCTGTCGGATTTTGTGTTTGTGGACGCGCTGATCGTGCCGCCCACCGCCTACGCCGACCACAAGGCGGTTCGGGTGCACCATCACACGGGGCCCATGATCAACAGCGCCCTGTTGTTGTACGACCCTCGCCATTACTTCGACATCCTGCAGGCCTCGGTTCGCGCGCCCTACAGCCGCGCCGATCATATTTACGCCCGCGCGCGCTCGGCGCAGGCCGCCGCCGAGGCCGCTTACGAGCCGCTGGCAGCCTATCGCGAAGACCCGGCGCCCGAGCCCCTGCCCATCGATTTGCTCATGGCCTTTCACGACACTCTATATTTGGCTGCGAGCGCAGCGGTGCTGCTCACGGCCCAGCCGGATTCCACCGGGCCGCGCAAAATGATGGTGCGCTTCGAGGGCGCGGCGCGCCAATTGCGGCCGGAACTCTACGGGCGCTTCCTCGGCGCGCTGGGCGCTGCCGGCCTGGCCCCCGCCGAAGTGGAACCGTTGTTCGCCGCTTGGCTGACCCAATACAAAGCAGCCAGTAAGAGGGGAACGGCAAACCCCCTCATTCACCCCCTCAAACGCGGATATTACGAGCGCGGCATCCGCGCCCTCATGGCCGAAGGGCACGCGATCAATACCCTTTGGCTCATGGAGCACACATTTGCCGTCTGCGTGCGCGATCTCAGGCCGTTCCCCGATGAATGGACTCAATTCTTGCAAACCACCGGCAAAGCCTCCGGGGCGGAGTTCAGCCGCCGGGTGCAGGAAACCGAAGCGTTTTTGGCGCTGGTGGACGAGACACTTGTGAACTGGGCCAAACGCGAAAGCGTGGAGTGGTAATAAAAACTCATTGCTTTTCGGCCGCCGGAAGGGGTATGAAGATAGCTAATGACAAGTCTGCCTTCGCCCGCCGTCGAAACGTCCCGCCTTCAGCTCCTCTACCATATTAGCCGCGAACTCGGTGGCCACCTCGAACTGAACGAATTGGTGGAGCGCATTCTCCGCTTGACCACCGAGAGCGTGGGCGCTGAAAACAGCAGCCTCATTCTGGTGAATGAGGATGGCGCGGTGTACGAGGGGGCGCTCACAGTCAACGGGGTGCTGGTGCCCGACGCCTCGGCGCAACTCAGCCGCCAGCTGGAACGGGGGCTGGCCGGGTGGTCGCTGCGGCGCCAGAGCCCGGCGCTCGTTGTCAACACCGCCGCCGATTCGCGCTGGCAGCGCAGCGGCACTACGCGAGGGTTGGAGGCCAAATCGGCGCTGGCCGCGCCCCTGCTCTACGCCGGCCGCTCGCTGGGCGTGCTCACGCTCGTCCACTCCGTCCCCGAACACTTTGGCCGCTCCGACGAGGAATTGGCGACGGCCATTGCCGAGCAGGCCGCCATAGCGGTTGAAAACGCGCGCCTGCTGCGCGAGAGCCGCGAGCAAACGCAGACCGTGCGCAACCTGCTCGAAACCGCGCAGGTGCTCAGTTCCACGCTGGACCCCAACAAGTTACTGCGCTTGCTGCTCAACCAGGCTCAAAAGCATTTGCGGCTCGAAGCGGCCTCCATCGCCCTCATCGATCACGAAAAGGTGGAGCTGTTCTTTCACGTCGCCACCGGGCTGGCGGCGGCGAAAGTGGTGGGCACGCGCATCAAGCTGGGGCAGGGCATCGCCGGCTGGGTGGCGCAAACCGGGCAGGGCGTGGTCGTCACCGACACCCAGGCCGACCCGCGTTTCTATTCGCTGATCGACGAGCAAGTGGGAATCAAAACGCGGGCCATTCTGTGCGCGCCCATTCAGTTTGAGGGCCGCATCATCGGCGTGTTGGAGGGCATCAACCCGGCGCCCGGCACGCTGGATCGCAACACGCTGCCCCTGCTGACCAACATTGCCAACCTCGCCGGAAACGCCATTGCCCGGGTGCAGCAATACACCTCGGCGCAAGCGGCCAAAACGCGCTACAGCGGCCTGTTCGAAGAGGGCTTCGATGCGGTGCTGATCACCGATCTCAAAGGGTTTATTCTGGAAGCCAACCGCAAAGCGGGAGAGATGCTGGGGTATGCCCGCATGGATCTGGTGGGCATGTCCATCAACGCCATTCACCGGCCGGCCACGGGGCCGCTGCGCGTGAACCGCCTGCCCGACCTGGCCGCCGGGGCGGAACTGGCTTTCGACACCCGTTTCACCACCCACGACAGCCGCATCGTCCCGGTGGAGGTGCGCGCCAAACGCATTGCCATGCCCGATCAGGTCTTTATCCAGTGGATCGTGCGCGACAATACGGACAAGATGAGAGCCGACGAAAAGCGCAGCGAGCAGGTCTCGATGATCTTTCACGACATGCGCACGCCGCTGAACAACTTGCTCTCCAGCCTCACCGTGCTGGACGGCGCGACCCCGCCCGACGACAAGGCCGCCCGCTCGGTGCTGAACATTGCCCAGCGCGCCGGGCAGCAGCTTTCGCAACTGGTCGAGTCGCTGTTAACGCTGCGGCGGCTGGAGGCGGGCGAAGTGGCGCTGAACAAGGAAGAGGTGTCGCTCGTCAACCTGATCGTCGAGGCGGCGGAACTGGTGCGCCCGGCGGCGGCCAGCCGGTTGGTGACGTTCGAGTCGCGCTTGCCGCAACAGTTGCCGGTGGCCCGGGTTGACGCCGGCCTTCTGCGGCGGGTGCTGGTGAATCTTTTGGAGAATGCGGTGAAGTATTCGCCCCGGCAGGGGGTGGTGAGGCTGGCGGCGCGGCTGGAGGAAGTGTCCATCGTGGTGTCGGTTACCGACAGCGGCCCCGGCATCCCCTATGCCGATCAAGATCGCATTTTTGAGAAATTCACCCGCCTCAACCCCGATGAAGTTTCGCGCGGGATGGGGTTGGGCCTGGCCTTTTGCCGGTGGGCGGTGATGGCGCACGGCGGCCGCATCTGGGTCGATTCGCAGCCCGGCCACGGCGCCACCTTCAGCTTTTCTGTGCCGATGACCGGCCAGAACCCCAAATAAATCTCATTTCAATGCTATACTCCACAGCCATGACCCAGCGGCTGTACTATTCCGATTCCTACACGCGGCAGTTTGCGGCGCGGGTGATTGAGCATCTGACGGTGGACGGGCAGTCGGCGGTGGTGTTGGATCGGTCGTTCTTTTACCCGGCCTCGGGCGGGCAACCGGCAGACCGGGGAACCATCGGCGGCGTGCCGGTGCTGGACGTGACCGTTCGCGAGAGCGACAAAGCGGTGCTGCACGTGCTGGAGAGGCCGGTGGCCGAGAGCGAGGCGGCCTGCGAGCTGGATTGGGCGCGCCGATTCGACGCCATGCAACAGCACACCGGGCAGCATATTCTCTCGCAGGCGTTTTTGCGCGCGGCCAATGCCGCTACCATCAGCTTTCACCTCGGCGGCGACAGCGTGACCATTGACCTCGACGTTGAACCGGCGCGCCTGCCCCCGGCGGCGCTGGAGCGGGCCGAGGAGGTTGCCAACCGGGCCGTGACCGGGAACCTGCCGGTGCGGGCGTGGTTTCCGGCAGCGGATGAACTGGCGACGCTGCCCCTGCGCAAAACGCCCGACGTGGACGGCCCGTTGCGCGTGGTGGCCATTGGCGACTTCGACTTCAACGCTTGCGGCGGCACGCACGTGGCGGCCACCGGCGAGGTGGGGCTGATCAAAATCATCAAAACTGAAAAGCAAAAGAAGGCCACCCGCATCGAGTTCCGCTGTGGGGCGCGGGCGCTGGCCGACTACGGCCGCAAGAACGCATTGCTGACTCAGCTCGCCGCCGATTTTTCGTGCGGTGTGCCGGAGGTGCCGCAAGCGGTGAGCAAGTTGCGCGACGAGGCGCAGGCGGCGCGGAAGGATCTGCGGGCGGCGCGCGAAGCGGTGATGGATCACGAAGCGCAAACGCTGCTCGATTCGATCCCGGCAGTGGACGGGCGGCGGGTGATCCGGCAAGCCTACCCGCAGCGCGACATGGCCGAACTGCGTGGGCTGGCGGCGCGCCTCGCGGCCGCGGCGGGCACTGTGGCCTTGTTGGGCGCGGCGGGCGAAAAAGCCCAGTTGGTGTTTGCCCGCGCCGACGACGTGCCAGTGGATATGAAGGCGCTGCTGCTTCCGGCGCTGGCGGCGCTGGGCAGCGGGCGCGGCGGCGGCGATGCGCGCCTGGCCCAGGGCGGCGGAATGAGCGCGCCGTGGGAGGCTGTGGCGGCGGCGTTGCAGCAGGCGGAAAACGAGTTGCGCAAGTAACCGACAAAGATATGCACAAAATCAACAGTTACATTTATATCGAATCGGCGTTTCCCGGCGTGACGGTGGGCGCCATCGTCACCCGGCAGGGCATCATCTGCGTGGACACGCCCACCCATTTGTCCGACGCGCACAAGTGGCGCGAAAAGCTGGCGCAGTTGTCGCCCAGGCCGATCCTCTACGTGATCAACACCGATCACCACAAAGATCGCATTGCCAGCAATCACTTCTTCAATGTGCCGGTGATTGCTCACGAGCAAACGGGCGAACGCCTGCGGCTGTACCCGGAATTGTTCAAGAGCGGCGGCACGGATGTCGGCTCGGGGTTCGAGTTGGCGAAGGAGTTGGCCGGGGTGCACATTGTGCCGCCCCAGCTTGTGTTCTCGCACGAGATGACTTTGATGAAGGGTGATCGGGAAATCTTGATCACGCACAAGCCGGGCGCCGCGCCCGGCGCGGCCTGGGTCATTGTGCCGGAGGTCGGCGTGGTGTTCACCGGCGATACCGTGGTGGTGGGCATGCACCCGTTTCTGGCCGATGCCGACGTGCCCCTGTGGCTGGACTCGCTGGCCGAGTTGCGCCGCGCCAGGTTTGCCGCCAGGGCCATCGTGCCCGGGCGCGGCAAGACCGTGGACAAAGAGGGCCTCAAGCCGCTCACCAATTACCTGAAACTGGCCCAGCGAAAAATGGATGCGCTGATCAAAAACAAGCGTCCCCGCACCGACGTGGCCGCGCTGGCGGCGGAGTTGTTCAAAGAGTTTCCCGTGCCCGACGACCAGCGCGAGGCCGTGGCCCGCCGCATTCGCGTCGAGCTGGAGCACATGTACGACGCGCGGCATGGTGAAACGCGGGCATGATCGCGATCGACCAATCCAGCTTCAAGCAGGAAGCGCGCGCCGCCCACGGCCCCGGCCTGGCTCGCGCCGCGCTGCTGTTTGCCCGCGAGATTGCCTACCCCGAACTGCGCCCCTCCGAATGGCTGGCCCGTCTCGACCAGTGGGCCGATGAGGTGCAGAGGCGCATCCCCGCCGGTGAGCCGCCGTGGGAGCAGGCGCAGCGCCTCGGCGATTTTCTATTTTCCGAAATCGGCCTGCGCGGCAACCGCGAGGAATATGCCGACCCGCGCAACAGCTATCTCAACCAGGTGATGGAGCGCGGCCTGGGCCTGCCCATTTCGCTATCCGTCATTTACGTGGAAGTGGCCACGCGGCTGGGGTTGCAGGCGGCGGGCATTGGCTTGCCGGGGCACTTCGTGGCGGCGGTGGAGGTGGGCGGCAGTTACCGGTATTTGGACCCCTTCCACGGGGGCGCGGAGATCACGGCCGGTGACGCGGTGCGGCTGGTGCGTGAGAGCACGGGCGACCCGGGGCCGTTTCGCCGGGAGTGGCTGTCGCCGGTTCCCCCACGGGCCATTGTGGCGCGGATGTTGGCCAATCTTCGCGCGGGATACATCGAAACCGAATCGTGGCTCGAGGCGGTGGCCGTGGTGGAACGGCTGGCGCTGCTGCAACCGGAGTCGCCGGAGCATTTGCGCGACCTCGGGCTGCTGCACGTCCGCAACAAATCGCTGCGGCAGGCAGTGCAATACCTGGAACGCTATGTGGAGCTGCGGCCCGATGCCCCGGATGTCGAAGCCATCCGCCGGAGCATGGCCGGCAAGCTGAAAGAGATTGTGCGGCTCAATTGAAATCGCGCCTTGTTTGACGACTCCGGGCGAGGTATGGTATCATCGCCCCGCCAGTAAGCCGTCCGGCAGTTTCGGGCGGTTTTGTTTCATTTACTCAAAGGAAGACAAACATCAGCGCATCAGATTATCGCATCAACGACGGCATCCGGGGTGTGCCCGAAGTCCGGGTCATCGGCCCCAACGGTGAGAACCTCGGCGTTATTACCGTGGCCGAGGCTCTCCGCGCTGCGCGCGAGGCAGAAAAAGACCTCGTTGAGGTCAGCCCCACCGCCAGCCCGCCCGTCTGCCGCATTCTCGATTACGGCAAATTCCTTTACGAGAAATCCAAGAAGGACAAAGAGGCCCGCCGGGCGCAGAAGACCATCGAGGTCAAAGAGATCCGCCTGCGCCCTAAAACCACCGACCATCACCGGTCGTTCAAGGTGCGCGCGGCGCGCGGCTGGTTGGGCAACGGGATGAAGGTAAAGGTGCGCATCCGCTTCCGCGGGCGCGAGATCACTTATCCGGAAATTGCTCGCAGTGAACTGCGAGAGGTGGCCAACGAGTTGGCCGATATTTCTTTTGTTGAAAGCTCGCCCGATATGGAAGGGCGCACCATGTTGATGGTGCTGGCCCCCGGCAAGAAGAGCGGGGGCGGCAAGGCCGCCGGCGAAAAAGCTGAGAAGCCGGCCAAAGTTGAAAAAGTGTCGGCTGTAGAATTGGCGAAACTGGAAGAGATTCTTAAGCAGGATGCGGCAACAGAGGAAGTAGAATAGCGAGTCAGTATCCGCCGGAGCGCAAGACCCCGGCGAGTTTTTGCAAATGCCAGGAGAAGGAAATGCCCCGTAAAGCGCCGAAAGGCAAATACAAACTCAAGACGCACCGGGCCACCGCCAAGCGTTTCAAGGTGACCGGTTCCGGCAAGCTGATGCGCACCAAAGGCGGCAAAGGCCATTTGCGCCGCAACACCTCTAAGCGCACCAAGGCGCTGTTCACCGAAATGGTGGAAGTGAAAGGCAAAAGCATTGTCAAGCGCGTCAAGCGGCTGGCGCCCTACCTGCGCCGCCACAAATTGAACCCGTCATCGTAAGGGGCCGTCGTACGGGTGGTCATTGTAAGGGCGTTCAACTGAACGCCCCTACTACGCCCCCACACCCCAACGCCCCGACGACAAGCGCAATCGTCTATCGCATAACGCGCCGGCAACCACCGGCGGGCGATAGGGGAAAGCAAAGGATGTCAGAATGACTCGTGTAAAAGGCGGTATTGTTACCCGCCAGCGCCGCAAGAAACTCATCAAATCGAACGAAGGCTATTACGGCTCGCGCCACCGTTTGTGGAAGAAGGCCCACGAAGCGTGGATGCACGCCGGGCAGTATGCCTTTCGCGACCGCCGCAACCGCAAGCGCGACCTGCGCCGCCTGTGGATTGCCCGCATCAACGCCGGGGCGCGCCTCAACGGCATGTCGTACAGCCGGCTGATCGACGGCTTGCACAAAGCCGGCGTGGGCTTGAACCGCAAAATGCTGGCCGACCTGGCCGTGCGCGACGCGGCGGCGTTTGCGAAAGTGGTGGTGCTGGCGAAGGGATAGTTTTTTCGTCAACGGATTGAATGGATACAACGGATAACAAAAAGGGAGCGGATGAAAATCCGCTTCCTTTTTTGTTTCCCGATCCTTCGATCTGTTTTACGCCGAGCGGTTGGCGGGATCGGCAAGGCGTGTTTTCAAGAACACCCACGGCGCCAGGAAGATGGCCCACCACGTTGTCAGCGCGTAGCGGATGAAGCGAAAAATCAGCGCGAGGGCTTCGGGCTGATCCGGGAACACGGCCTTTAGCCCCAGCCACAGGATGAGCACTCCGATGAAGCCGACCACAAACCGGATGACCCGTTGCGCCACGGGGCCGCCGGCGCTGAACCGCGCCCACCGGGCCGCCATGGCCAGCCCGACCCCCACGCCGAGCAGCGCCCCCGCCACGGTGAAGGCGCCTTCGAGGCTGCGCGCGTCTTTGGCGAAAGCGGCCCACTCGGCAGGGTCGGCCACGGAGGCGAGGCTGCCGCGCAAGGCCACAGGTAATAGCGCAGCTATCAGGCTGGCGATCACTGCCGCGCCCACCTGCGCCCACAGCGGCAGGCCGCCCAGCCACCGACTGACCTTTGGCTCCAGCCAGATGAATAGTGCCAGAAACGCGCCGCCGATGATCCAGCCGCCAATCACGTCGGTGAGGAAATGCACGCCGAGGTAGAGGCGCGAAAGCGAAATGAGCAGCGCCAGCGCAATGGCCGCCGCCCAAGCCCGGCGTTTTTTGATCGCGTAAGCAAGGTAAAGCCAAATGGCCGTGGCGTTCTGCGCGTGGCCCGACGGCAGGCCGTAGGAGGTTTCGGAAGCTAGGCCGCTCACCTTGCCCAGCCAGTACGGGCGCGGGGTGTGAAAAGCCAGCTTGAGCGAAAACGACAGCCAGTTGCTGCCCAGCAGCACCACGGCCAGCTTGCCGCCCACCCCGGCGTCGAGGCACCAGTAAACCAGCGGCATGAGCAGAAGGAAGAACTGTTCCTCACCCAACAAGCTCAACAGCTTCATCAATCCGGCGAGGCCGCCCAGATTCTGCAGGGCGGCGATGAGCGAGAGTTGCCATTGCAGCAAAATAACCATAGGGCCTCCAAGGGGTAGTTACACTAGTCGGCGGGTGCGGCGGCAGGTTGGCCGGCAACGCTGGCGCTGTGGCGCGGGGCAAATAGGGCAATGCAGCCAATGGCGATCGGAATGAGGGCCAGAGCCAGTTGAAACGGCAGATACGGCGAGGCGGCGTACAACCATCCCGCCGCATACGGCGACAGGGCGGTGGCCGCTGTGGCTACGGTCTCGGCCACGGCAAACGAGACTCCCAGTTGCGACGGCTGCACGATGCGCGACACCAGCGCGTCCACCAAACCACGCGAGACGTTGAACGCGGCGCGCAGAAAATAGGCCAGCGCAAACCAAGCGAGGCTTTGCGCGCCGAGCATGAGCGCCAGCGACACGAACACCAGGGCCACGGCAGCCATAAGCGCGCGGCGCGGCGCGCGCCGGCCCAGCCATTGGTTGAGCGCAAAGCCGCCCACGGCGCTGGCCGAGCCTAGCAGGCCGATCTGCTCCAGCGAAACATGCTTCACGTCGCTGAGGAATTTGGGCGCGAGGGCAAACCCGAGGTAAATGGCGGCCATGACGCCGAACACCAGCACCATGAAACCCACGAAATGGCGGTTGGATAACAGGTCGACGGCACGGGCGTGTTCGTGCGCGGGATGCGGCGGCTGGCGCGTGAGCAGCAGGATGGCGACGGTAGACACGCTGAACATGAAGGTGGCCACCACAAACGGGGCGCGGGCGCCCAGATGCTGCCCCAGCCACCCGCCCACTGCCGGGGCCACGATGAGTCCCGCGTGATACATGGAACTGACCGAGGTGATGGCTCGCTCCGTCGGCAGATCGCCGCGCCCGCGGGCAGCATAGGCGGCAATAGCCGGTGTGACCCACGTGGCGGCGGCGTACAACAACCAGCCCACGGTGAACCACGTCATGTCGCGGGCAAAAGCCATGAGCACCCCGGCCACAACGCCCACCAGCCAACCGGATATCAGGGCAGCGTTGGGGCCGAGCCGATCGGTGATGAGGCCTGCCGGGATGAGCGTGCAGGCGGTGGTCACAGCCCCCAGCGAATACAGCAACCCAATCTTCACCGAGTCCGCGCCGAGCGACTGCATGTATAGCGGCAGGATGTAAATGAACATGCCCTCGCCCGAGGCCCACAAGAACAGGGCCAGGCCGAGGAACCGGAGATCGCGGCTGAGTTTCAAGAGGTCGTCCTTGTTTGAAGGTTACTGGCAGGGTGCGCAGAATTTTGCAGAGGTTGTTTTTATCTGTGCGCGAAGCGCCTGCGGCTTACTCGTCAAGCTGCGTGAAATCTCTCGACAGGGTAGTGAGACTCTCTGCGCCGTCGGGGGTGATCACCATGTCGTCTTCGATGCGCGCGCCGCTCTTGCCGCGAATGTACACCCCCGGCTCCACGGTGAAGGTCATGCCCGTTTCCAGCGGCATCGTCTCCCCCTCTTTCATGTCTGGCTCTTCGTGGCCTTCCAGCCCCAGCCCGTGCCCGGTGCGATGGGTGAAGTATTGGCCGAAGCCCTCCTTTTCGATCACGGCCCGCGCCGCGCGATCCACATCCTGCCCGGTGGCGCCCGGCTTGGCCGCCGCCCGGCCGGCGGCATTGGCTTGCTGCACCGCATCGTAGGCCCGGCGCAGTTCGGGATCAATTTCCCCGAGGGCATAGGTGCGGGTGAGATCGGAGAAATATCCGCCGTGCGAAGCCCCCCAGTCAATGGTGATGAGATCGCCCGGCCGCACTTTGCGGTCGGTGACAAACGCGTGCGGCAGCGCGCCATTGGGGCCGCCGGCAATAATGGGCTGAAAGGGCATTTCGCCCGTGCCCGCGCGCAGCAATTGAATCTGCAACTCGGAGGCGATCTCGCGCTCGGTCAGGCCGGCTTTGATGAACGGCAGGGTGGCGCTGAGGGCGCGCTGGGCAATGTCCACCGCCTGCCGCATGTGGGCCAACTCGGCCTCGTCTTTCTTCATTCGCAGTTGGGCGATGATCGGCTCGGCAATTTCGTAACGGATGCCGGGGGCGCACGCGTCGAGCAGTTGTGTTTCGAGCACCCTCATGCGCCGCCCCTCGACGCCCAACGCCCCCCCGCGCAGGCCCAGCGCGGCGCACGCCTCACCGAAGGCCGCGCCCGGCCCGGCCTCGTCGGTGTACGTGAACTTCTGCATTTCAAACGGCGCGCCGTCGGGCTTGTCGGCTTCGAGCGCGGGCAGAATGATGGCCGGCGTCCGGCCCGGAGCAAACAGGGCCACGGTGGGCCGTTCGCTGAGGTGGAATTGCAGACCGGTGAGGTACACCATATTGGGGCCGGGCACTACGGCCACGGCGGTCAGGCGGCGCCGGGCGGCGAGGTCGCACAAGCGTTGCAGGCGGGAAGAGATGGGCATGGGCGCTCCGAAAGGTTTGGCTGTCTAATCCGCTAGTTGCCCTTTTTCTGCCTGGCAGCCTGTCGCGTCGCCGCAAATGGTTGGGTGGGCGCAGAAAAATGGTTGGGGGCGGATTAGACGCGCAAAAAACAATTACCGAATGCTCTCGTTGAAGATTATACTCTGCTCGCGCGATTGCCAAACAAGGCAGACCGACGCGATTTCGCGCAGCGAACCGCGTCGGTCTGCCGCTACGAAACGGGCCGCACTACCAGCACCGAGCGCGGGCTTTGCTCGATGATCTGATCGGCCACGTCGTCCAGCAGCAGACCGCGCCACGGCATACCGGGCGGGGCATAGTGCGCGCCAATCACCACCAGATCGTAATCGCCGGCCTCAATCTCCGCCAGGATTTCGTCCAGCACCAGCCCGTGCCGCAGTTTGGGTTTCACTTCGGCAGCGGCCCCCACCGCCACGGCGGCGTCCACCGCGTTTTGCAGCATCGCGCCCTCGCGGGTGTTCTGGGCAATGGCCTCCGGCGCGGTGTCGTCCAAATCCTCCAGCCGCGCCCGTTCGCTCAACGGCATTTGCGACATCACGTGCAGAATGGTGACTCGCGCTCCCGTCCACGCGGCCACCTGCCCGCCCCAGCGCGCGTTTTGCTCGCCAAACATTTCGCCGCCAGTGCAAACCAAAATCCGTTTGACCGACTCGCGCCGCCCTTTGACGACGAGCAGCGGCACGGGCGAGCGCTTGGCCAGCCGCGACGAGGTGGAGCCCATGAACAGTTTGGCCAGCCCGCGCCCGCCGCTGGTGCCGATGACGACGAGATCGTGCGCCCCCTCGGACACCTCGGCCAGGATTTGCTCCACCGGCTCGCCCACGCGCAAACGGATGGACGCATCGGGCGCTGTTTCCCGTGGCTGCCGAGCCACCCTCAACCGGGTGACCTGCGCCCCCGCCGCTGCGGCCAGGGCCGCCCCCTGGCGGGCGGCTTCCAACGCGGCAGGGGAACCGTCAACGCAAATCAGAAATTTCATGGTCACCTCACAATCATCAGGGCCACCGGAATGCCGACGATGACCAGCAAAAAGATTGCCAGATTGCGCCGCGAGTTGCCGATGATTTCAACCACGCGCAGCACGGCGCGCTCGTAGGGGCGGTAGACCAGCACGAGAATCAGCAGGGAGACAATGGTGACGCTGGCCATTTCGACCAGCACCACCGTGAACGCCGCCGGATTGTTGAGCAGCATGGCCGCCACCAGCGTATCGATGAACGTGGTGATGTTCGCGCCCATGATGTACGGGATGACGTTTTCGCGCCGGATGTAGCCGCGCGCCGAGAGCGGCACCAGCATGGACAGCGACACCGACACCGACATGGTGATGCTGGTGATGGCCAGCCCCAGGCCAAAGGTGACGATGGGGCGATAGAGCAGGCGGGCCATGCCGCCGAAGGCGCTCGCTTTGAGTTTCATGTCGGGCAGGGCGTGGTCGATGAGACTCAGGCTGTACCACAACACGGCAAAGCCCAACACGAAAATGATCCAGCGTGGCAGGAGAGTCTCCGCAAAACCCACGAGGGGATCGAAGATCACGTCGATGAGCGATACGGCGTTGCCGTTGGCGGTGGCGTGCAGCCAGTCGAACGCGCCGACCTTGAGCAGCCAGTAGCCCACCGCCAGCGCCGGGGCATAGATGGTGAAGGTGACGACGAGCGAGAGCAGCCCCATGGTGAGGCTGCCTTTGCGGTCGTGGCCGCGCAGGGTGTACACAAAGCCGAGGGCCAGCACAATGAACGAGGCCCCGAAGCGGCTCCCGGCGATCATGGCAAAGGTGCCCAGCCGATCGATGGCCCCGGCGTCGAAAAAGGTGAGGGCGGTGGCCGCCACCGGCGAGCCGGACAGCACGGCGTAGGCAAACAGCCAGCCAAATCCCAGGGCGTTGGCCGGGTTCTTCACCTGCAGGGTTTCGCGCACAAACGGCGCCAGGGCCCTGGCGCCGCTTTTGAGTAGTTGCAGGGCGAGGATGAATAAAAACAGCGAGACGATGAACAGGACGACCTTGCGCCAGTTGACGCGGCCGGCCCGCGGAGGTTTGTGAGCAGCGGTCATGCTTCACCGTTCACTTCGCGCGCCAGTCGATCGAAGAAATCGGCCAGGTAGCGGTGGCGGCTTTCGGCCAGCGCCCGGGCGGTAGGGGTATGCATGCGGTCTTTTATCCGGGAGAGCTTGAATAGAAATTCGTGGTAAGGGGTGTGCGGCTCGCCGGGCTGCTTTTGCCAGTTGGCCCGAAACGAGTCGGAGGGTTGGCCGGTGAGCGGCTGGCCCGCCAGCGCGGCATAGGCAAAGGCGCGGGCCGCGCCAATAGCGCCGAGCACGTCGAGCTTGTCGGCATCGAACAGGATTTTGGCCTCCAGTGTTTGCGGCGCTTCGTTGCCGCGAAAGCGGTGCGCGCGGATGCAGTGGGCCACGGCCTCGATGCGCTCCGGCGGCCAGCCCTCGGCCGCCAGCACCCCGCGCGCATATTCGGCGGAGGAGAGGTGATGAGTCGGGCGATCCGATTGACCGTCGGGCGCAGCGTCGGCGGCGTCGTGCAGCAGCACGGCGGCGCGGACGATCTCAAGATCGGCGCCTTCGGCGCGGGCAATGCGCTCGGCCAGCGCCAGCACGCGCTGGATGTGGTTGAAGTCGTGCACAGGGTCGGCGGCGGCGTACCAGCGCCGGGCTTGTTCGAGGGTGGGCATGGGTAGTGGTGAGTGATGAGTGATGAGTGATGAGTGAGCGGGCAGCTTTATTTTACCGTGATAGCCGGTAGCTCGATGGCGCGGTCGGGCCATTCGGAGCCGTCGGCGCGGAAGGCGATGAGCGGGATGACGGTGGCCGGGTCGTACAGGCCCACGCGGAGGGTGTACCGGCCGGGCGCGGGAATCGTGAAGGTGTGCGAGTCGACTATGGCGCGATTGGGCAGCCAGGCCGAGGTCGGCCAGTCGCCGTCGAGCGGCGGGCCATCGGCCTGCGCCGCAGGTTGCCCCGCCGAGTCGAGAACGTGAATGAACACGGTGTAATCGGCAGACAGGGCGTTGGCCGTCTGCCAGTAGAGGGTGAGGGTGGCCGGTAGCCCGGCAGCGATGGCCGACGGGAGATCGAAACCGGACAGCGCGAGGCCGCCTTCCAGCGTCGAATCGAGTCGGGTGGTGGGAGCAGCGGCGGGCGGTTGCGACGAATCCAGCAGCCCCACCGGCACGATGACCGTGGGGAGGATGCGCCCCCCGGCATCCGTGATCGGGATCGGCTGCGCCGGATCGGTATCCCACATTGCCACGTCCAGCCACAATTGGGTCGGCACGCCGGCGCGTGGGTCGAGGGCGATCACATATGGGTCAGGGTAAATTTCGCCGGGTCGCCAAAACGAGGTGGGGCGCAGGCCGCCGCCGGGCCACGTGTCAATGTTGCCGACCAGCGCCCGGTGCTGCCCCAGCACGTGCAGAAACAGATTGTAGTCTTTGGGCATCGGCGCGAGGGCGCGCCAGTATAGCGTGACGCGCAACGAGTCGCCGGGAGCGAGGCGCTCGGTGGAGCCGAGGGTGTAGCCGATCAGTTCTGCGCCGGGGGCCAGGTCCGCATGAACGGGGCGCAAGTCGGCAGGCAGTTGCGATTCGGCGACGGGCGCGGGCGGCAGGTAGGCGGCGGCTACGTTTCGGGCGGCGGTGAATAGCGCGGTGAAACCGAGCAGGCCAACGAGGGCGGCCACGGCAAACCGCGCATACCGGCGGGGAACCCAGGCCAGCAACCCGGCGGCGAGGTACGCTGCCAGCGGCGCGAGGCAGGTGAACATCAACCGGCCCTGTGAGGCCATCGTCATCAGCGTCCATCGAACGAAGCTGATGAAGGTGAGGAGGATGAAGAGGATGAGGAGGGCGTGGGCGGCTCCCTCACCCCCGGCCCTCACCCCCGGCCCCTCTCCCGATGCGCTTCGCTGGGAGAGGGGGGCGAGGCTGCCCGCCACGGCGACGGCGGTCAGCGCGGTGAATAGGCCGTACACCCACGGCGAGGCCAGCACGCTGAACGCGCCGAACAGGCCCCAGTACGAATACCAAAAGCTCCGCCATTCGGGCAACAGTGTGAGCAAGGTTGCCGGCGGGTTGCGCGGCCCGGCAATGGCGACCATGGTGTTGAGGCCGAGCAGCTCGTGATACAGCGCGAGGTTGCGGGCGTACCACCACCCGGCTACCAGCGCGGCGAGGAGGCCGATGATGAAACCGTTCACCCAAAACCGCCGCCACTGCCGCGTGCGGAGGGCTTGCGCCAACAGCGCCAGCGCCGCCACCGGCGCCAGCACCAGCCCCGACAGTTTGGTGAGGGCGGCCAACCCGATCAGCGCGCCGAGCGCGGGCGCGTCCCAACGCCCGTCGCCAAACTCGCGCCCGGCGAGGGGCGACGGCCCGCGCACGATTTTGACAAACAGGAACAGCGCGGCAGCGGCTTCGAGCCAAACGAGATTATCGTTGTTCACCGAGGCGCTGATGAAAAGAAACATGGGGTTGAAGGCCACGAGCGCGGCGGCCAGCAACGGCAAAGGCTTCACTGCGGTAGAGGCCGGGCCACGGTCAAACAAGGATGCGGCCAGCAGATAGGTCATCGTGACCGTGCCCGCGCCCAGCAACAGCGAGAACAGCCGGATGATCCATACCGCCAGTATGGCGCCGCGCGGCGGAAACGACGGCCCGAGCGCTTCCGCCGGGTAGCGAGTCTGGTTGGCGTTTTGCGGCGTGCCGGGGATGCCGATGCGGGCAAACGGGTTGAGCGTGTAAACCGAGTCGAAGTCGTCGGTGCGGACCCAGAACGTGAGCGCTGCCGAGAGCAAATAATACGCCGGCGGATGGCTGCCCACTTGATCCCATGCTTGCTTCACGCCGATTTTCTGAACGGGCAACCCCTGCCCCAGCGCAATGTGGCGCACCACCGGATAATGAAACACCTCGTCCGAGGCCTCGAACGGCGGGGTGGCAAAGGCGTAGAGCAGGCTGCTTGCCAGATAGGCGGCGAGCAACCATAGCAGCGGGCGATGACGAGTCATGCCGGCGTATGGCGGGGGAACGACTACTTCCCCTCGGCGGCGGGTTTGCTGCCGATTTCGACCAACTGGATTTGCACTTGATACCGCTTGCCATCCAGTTCCAGCTTGCCGTTCGCGTAAAAACCTTTGGAGCCGGTTTTGAAATCCTTGGGCGCGGCGGTCATCACGCCCAACGGTTTGCCGTCGTCGGTTTTGAGTTCAACGATGATGTTCATTGCGTACTCCTTTAATCTCTCGCCGTCACTACTGCTATCGCGTGTTCGTGCGTGTGGCTCATGCTCACCGACCACTCGCGCCAGCCCAGCGACTGCGCCAGGGCCAGCGCTTTGCCCAGCAGGTGCAGCGTGGGTTCGCCGCGCGGGCCGCGCAGAATTTCGATCTCTTTCCATTCCACATCGCCGATGCCGGTGCCGAGGGCTTTGGCCGCGGCCTCTTTGGCGGCGAACCGCGCCGCCAGCGCCGGGGTGCGCCCGTTGGCATCAATCAGTTCCTGCTCGGTGAAGAAGCGGTGGAAGAATCGATCCCCGTGCCGCAAAATGGCCGCGTCGATCCGGGAGACTTCGATCATGTCGATGCCGCTGGTGAGCATGGGGGTGGTGGGAAGTGAGAAGTGGGAAGTGGGAAGTGGGAAGTGCCATTCGTCATTCGTCATTCCGCATTCGCCCGCACTGCAACTGCACCAGTGCGGTGCAGGTCATTGCTCTCCCCCGGTCCCGCCACTGCCAGCACGTAGCGGGCGGGGTGCAGGTATTTGGCGGCCACGGCTTGCACGTCGGCGCGGGTGATGCTGTTCACCAGCGCCGGGTAGCGGCGCAGGTAGTCGAGGCCCAGTTGGTACAGTTCCATGCGTTCGATCATGGCCGCCACGCCCTCGTTGGTTTCCAGCGTGAGCGGCAAGCGCCCCACGAAGTTGGACTGGTTCTCGGCCAGCTCGGCGGCGGTCACTTTCTTTTGAGTCAGCCGCTCCATCTCGCGCACGATCAACTCGACAGCCAGATCGACATTCCTGGGAGCCACGCCGGCGCCAATTTGCCACGGGCCGGGGCCGAGGCCGCCGGTGATCTGGCCGTACACGTAATAGGCCAGCCCGTGCTTCTCGCGCACCACGTCGCCCAGCCGGCCGTACATGCCGAACACGCCAAAGATGTTGTTGGCAATTTGCGCGGCGATGTAGTCGGGGTCGCTGCGCTGCGGCCCCACGCACCCCAGCACGAGGTCGGCCTGGGTTTTGCCGGGGATGGCGACGCGCCGCTTTTTGATCTCGCCGAGGGGCGGCACGGGGGGCAGGGCCGGGCGGGCGGGCCGCGCAGCCTGCCAATCGCCGAAATGCTTTTGCGCCAGCGCCACCGCGTCGGTGGCCTTCACCGCGCCCACGATCACGAGGATCATTTGCTGCGGGCTGTAATACGCGCGGTGGAAGTTCACCAAATCGTCGCGGGTGATGGCCGACACGGTTTCGGGGTAGCCGTCTTCGGTGAGGCCGTAGGGGTGGTCGGGGTAGAGCATTTCGTCGAAGGCCAGCGAGGCCATGGCCCCGGTGTCGTGAGCGCGAATGGCCAGGCCGGTGAGCAGTTGCCCGCGCAGCTTTTCCACGTGCTCCGCCGGAAAGGCGGGGCGGCGCAGCGCGTCGGCGGCGAGGCCCAACAGCGTGTCCAGGTCTTCGGCCAGGGCTTTGCCGCCAAAGCTGCTGGTGTGCGTGCCGCCGCCCATGCCCAGGCGCGCGCCGAGGGATTCGATTTGCTCATAGATTTCGGCGAAGGTGCGGGACTCGGTGCCGCGCATGAGGGCGGCGGCGGTGAAGCGGGCCAGTCCGGCGCGAGCGCGCGATTCGTCGAGCGACCCGGCGCGCAAACTGCCGTTGAGGACCACCGCCGGGCTGGTGAAGTTTTCGCGGGCCAGCACCACCATGCCGTTGGGCAGTTCGACGCGCAGGATGTCGTCCGGGCCGGGCAGCGACGAGGCGTCGAAGCCGGGGGCGGCGGGTCTGGGCGCAACGCGTTTGGCGCTTGAGGTTTTGCGTTTGACTTTCTTCTTCAAAATGGTTTTAGCCATGTTCTGCTTTCTGCTGTCGCGGTTGAAAACTGATCCTCCGACCGCTAGCGCCAACGGCTTGCGTCAGGCGTTTGCGAAGCGTAGCGGACAAACCGCCTGCATGCGCGGGTTAGCCCGCCACTGGCTTTGACAAGACACTCTTCACTCCGTTGAGTCTAGATACTCCAAATATTTCTTGATTTGAGAGGCATTGAACTTATTCCACTGATTTCGTGTAGAAATGCTTTGCAACCCGCCCCAAGATTTTTCGCCAGGAATAAGAGCATTCGCGACAAAATACTTTTGGCGGGGAGCCATCCACATAAATCGTTTCCCGTTGTACCAAAACGTAATGGTTAAACCTGATATGGGTTTTTCTTCTATCCCTTTCTCTCTTAACTCGGCTCGTATCGTTTCAAAGAGGTTCTTCACCTTCCCATCCTTGAAGTAGTTCATTTTCTCTTCGACAGATGTGATTGATGGAGGAGTAGGAGGTTCCCCCAGGTCCAGTTCTTTGCATATCACGCCGAGTTCGTTCTTTTCGTTTTTTACAGCCTGATACTCAAAAAGCTTTAGGTCTATACCAACGGCTATATACTTGGCGACTTGTTTTACAGTATCAGTAAAGGAGGGCGCAACCAAGTAGAGACGAGGAAGTGCTTTTACATTGATTGGAAATTTCTTGTCAGCATGGGCTTGAGCAATCCACGCTAGGTTTTGTCTGCACCAATCATAGTATCTCAAGCCTTGACCTAAATGACCATCGGTGGGTTCGTTTTTGAGTTCGACAACAACAAGTGTGCCGTCTTCGCTTATTGCGAGAAGATCTAATGGCCCTGAAGGTGTCTGCAACTGGCGGGAAACTATTTTAAAGCCTTTCTCAATTGCTTCTGGGTTATCTACAATAATCGGCTCGAGTTCATCGCGCTCACTGATGCTTACAGGTCTCAGGCGAGTACTTACCACTTTGAACTTCCGAGGCTTACTCTGTGGTTTCACATGATCTCCTACGCCATTGCAATATGGCAAAGCGGCCCAACTCCTACTTCGGCTGATACCATCCCGCCGTGCGGTTGCTGCGCGCCGGCACTTTTTGCGCCACGCGCTGCACACGGTATTGGGCGGCCTACCGATGTGACAATCATTCCAAATTCTCTAAGTCTGCCAAGTCTTGATGTCGCCCGGTTGCCTTCTTGTTCCGTTTGAGGTTATCCAAATCAATGAAGTTCGCCTTGATTTCGTCAATCTCCACTTCCACCCGCGAGGCATAGCAATTCTCAAACTCGACGCCTTCAAGGGTCGTAAGGAGATCAATGCGGTTGGGCGCATAACCCAATTGAATGATCTGGTCTGGAACAAGGAAATCTTCCGCCTTCAAGCCGAGTGACCCAAAGCCAAACTGCTCGAGGGCCTTCACCACCTTCGCGGCATTGTCCGGGTTCATGGCAATCCACACATCCAAATCTTTGGTGTAACGTGGATGCCCATGAAACGCGACCGCATAGCCGCCAATCACCAAATAGCGAACCTGGTTATCGTTTAGTGACTGTATAAACTCTTTGAAGTCTTGGTTCAGCACCGTACCTCCATTGGTGGTATTCGCGCCGGAGTTGCTCCAAAGCTGCTAGACGCGTCTGGTAGGACTGCTCTTGCCAATAGGCGAAGTCGCTTTTCTGACTGCGAATATGCACTTTGGCATAAGTCTTGGAAACGGTTGATTCTGTGATCATGGGAGAGATTCTAAACGGCGGCTTTTAGTTTCGCACATGCCATAGCGGCTCAACTCCTACTTCGGCTGATACCACCCCGCCGTGCGGTTGCTGCGCGCCAGCACTTTTTGCGCCACGCGCTGCACGTCGGCCACGGTCACCGCGCTCAGGCGCTCGATGTAATTCTCAAACCACTCGTAGGTGTCGAGGATTTCGGCGAAGCCGTACCAAAAGCCGAGGTTGCTCACGCTTTCGGCGCTGAAGGCAAACATGGCTTTGGCCTGTTTGATGGCTTTGGACAATTCGGCCTCGCTCACCGGCTCGCTTGCCGCGCGATCCAGCTCGGCGTCGAGGGCCCGTTCCACCTCGGCTAGGGTGCGCCCCTGCCGCACGGTGGCGACGATGGAATAAAGGTAGGGGTCCACGGTGGCCGAGAGTCCGCCGCCCACGCCCACGGCCAGTTCCGTTTCCACCAGCGCTTTGTAGAGGCGGCTGGATTTGTTGCTGGTGCCGCCGCCGAAGAGATTGAACGAGCTGGCCCCGGCGAGAATGGAATCCAGCACCACCATCGGATAGAAGTCGGGGTCGGTGGCGGCCGGGGCGTGGTAGCCCACTTCGAGGTAGGCGGTGTCTTCGTCGCCTTCCACCGTCACCCGGCGCTCGCCCTTTTGCGGCGGCTCGGGGCGGGCAAAGGGGGTGATGGGCAGGCCGCGCGGAATGCCGTCGTACAATTCCTTGATCCGCTTGAGCATGTGCTTCAAGTCAAAGTCGCCCACGGCCACGGCCACGGCGTTGTTGGGGGCGTAATAGGTGCGGTAGTGCGTGTGCAGGTCGTCGCGGGTCATGCGCTGCAGGTCGGCCAGGTCGCCCAGCGTTTCGTGATGGTAGCCGTGCACGGTGAAGGCCGCCGCCTGCAACTGCTCGCTGAGCAAAAAGGTGGGGTCGTTCTCGTGGCCCTGCCGCTCGGAGATGATCACCGTGCGCTCGGAGCCGACCTCTTTGGGCTGGAACAGGCTGTTGGCCATGCGGTCGGCCTCCAGCCGCAAGGCCAGATCGATCTTGTCGGCGGGCATGGTTTCAAAATACGCCGTCCAGTCGATCCACGTCATGGCATTCCACACGCCGCCATCGCGCGACACGGCTTTATCCAGCAAACCGGCGGGGAATTTCCTGGTGCCTTTGAACATCATGTGCTCGACCCAGTGCGAGGCGCCGGTGAGGCCGGTGCGCTCGTTGCGCGACCCCACCCGATACCACACCCACCACGTGGTCACCGGGGCCACATGGGCCTCTTTCAAGATCACCGTCATGCCGTTCTTGAGCCGGGTTTTGAGAATGCCGTTGTTCATGTAAGTCACTAGCCGTTGGTTGTTGGTTGTTAGTTGTTTGCCAACAGCCAACAACCAGTTGCCAATCGCTACTTTCCGTTATAGCCGCGCCCGATGCCCCGGTAGCGGAAGCCCAGTTGGCCCATCTGCGCCGCATCGTACAGGTTGCGCCCGTCCACCACCGCGCTGCCGCGCATGCTGGCTTTGATGCGCTCCATATCCAGATTCTTGAACTCGTTCCACTCGGTGATCACCACCAGCGCGTCGCAGCCCTCGGCCAGTTCGTAAGGGTCATCCACCAGTTGCACGTTGGGCAACATGCGCCCGGCCATGGTCATGGCCACCGGGTCGTAGCCCTTCACCCTGGCCCCGGCAATTTGCAGGGCGCGGGCAATTTCCAGCGAGGGCGCATCGCGCATGTCGTCGGTATTGGGCTTGAAGGCCAGCCCCAGCAGACCCACCACTTTGTCGTCCAACTCGCCCAGCAGTTCGCGCAGTTTGTTCACCACCAGCTTGCGCTGATCCCCGTTGATGTCCATCACCGCCTGCAACAGTTGCGGGTGCTTGCCCTGCACCGAGGCCATGTGCGCCAGCGCCTTCACGTCCTTGGGAAAGCAACTGCCGCCGTAGCCCAGCCCGGCATCGAGGAACTGCTTGCCGATGCGCCCGTCGTAGCCCATGCCGGCGGCCACTTCCTTCACGTCCGCGCCGAGCGCCTCGCAAATATTGGCGATTTCGTTGATGAACGAGATTTTGGTGGCCAGGAAGGCGTTGGAGGCGTATTTGATCATCTCCGCCGTGCGCAGGTCGGTGACCACGATGGGGGCGCGGAGTGGCAAGTGCAACTGGGCCACTTTGTCGGCGGCGTCGGCCTCGAGCGAGCCGAGCACCGTGCGATGGGGATTCATGAAATCCACAATGGCCGAGCCTTCGCGCAAAAACTCGGGGCACGAGACCACGGAGAACGGGATGGGCGAGGGCTGGCTCTGGCGAATAATGTCGGCCACCCAGTCGCCGGTGCCCACCGGCACGGTGGATTTGTTGACCACGATCAGCGGTTTGGTCATGGCCTCCGCCGTGGCGATGGCTGCCTGCCGCACGTACTGCAAGTCGGCCTCGCCATCCACGCCCTCGGGCGTGCCCACGGCAATGAACACAAAATCGGCGTCTTTCAGCCCTTCGGCATACGAGGTGGTGAATTTGAGGCGGCCGGCGTTGACGTTCCGCTTGACCATTTCCTCCAACCCCGGTTCGTAAATGGGCAGGATGCCCTTGTTGAGGTTGGCAATGCGTTCTTCGACGATGTCCACGCCGGTGATGCGGTTGCCGAGATCAGCAAAGCACGTGCCCGTCACCAGCCCGACATAGCCGACCCCCACGACACAAATGTTTTTCACAGCGCGATCCCTTTCATGTTAATGAAGTGCGCCGCGATCATACCACAGGGAAGTTGGCGGCTGGCGGTTGGCAGCTGGGTGGGCGCTGATGGCTAACCGCCAACGGCCAACGACCGACAGCCGTTATATAATCCCCGCATGGTCAACTGGGTCATTGCCGCATCTTTCTTTGTTCACATGGTTGCCACCGTGGTCTGGGTGGGGGGCATCACCCTGATGGCGCTGGTGGTGTACCCCGGCGTGCGCCGGGTGCTGGGGGCCGGACCGCAGGCCGGCGCGGTGATGGCCGAACTGCACCGCCGCTTTTCGCCGCTGGCGATGATTTCACTGGCGGCGCTGGGGGTCACCGGGCTGGCGCAGATGTCGGTGAACACGCACTACAACGGCTTTCTGCAAATCAACAACAGTTGGGCGGTGGCGCTGCTGCTCAAGCACATGGCCTATTTGGCGATGGCCGGGCTGGGGGCGTACTCCGTGTGGGGGATCACTCCGGCGCTCAACCGGCTGGCGATGCTGGAGGCCAAAGGCAAACCGGCGGGCGAGGCGCTGGACGCCCTGCGCCGGCGCGAGGAACGGTTGAACCGGATAAATTTTGTCTGCGCGTTGGTGGTGCTGTTTTTCACGGCGGTGGCGCGGGCGGTGTGAAGTATCTTCTCAAAATCGTGGGGGCGAACCTGCGTGTTCGCCCAGGGCAGACACATAGGTCTGCCCCCACCCCAATTTGTTGAGATGATACGTCTCTACAATTGCCCCGTGTCGTCCAGCGCTTCGAGCCATTCCAAATAGGCCGGGTCGTCGTAGCGGTTGGGGGCAAAGGCGGAGGCGTAATCGGGCAGTGGGTCGTCGCTGAGGTGGGCGGCCAGCAAATCGGCGGCGCCGCACGCGGCCATGAGACCGTAGCCCGATAGCGCGCCCAGCACGTGCGCGCCGGGGATGGGCAGCGGCCCGATGAGCGGGCGGTTCTCGCGAGTCTTTGTGTAGTAGCCGCCGTCGAGGTTGGGACGGGGGGCGTGGCCGAGGTAGGCCTGCAGGCCGGGCAGCATGGTGGTCAGCCCGCGCAGCACAATATCGGGGAACGAGGGGTCGAACTGCGGCGGGAAGAGCGGCTCGACCGGGCGGGCGTCGTAAGCCCAGAGCATGAGAGCGTGCCGGCTGCCTTCGGGCCGGGTGTGCACGCCGGGCGGAAAGCTGCCCAGCATCCATTGCGTGTCGGGCGACTCGGCCAGGAAGTCGCGCTCCTCGGGCGACCACGGCAGGGTTTGCGGGTCGGCCCAAATGAGGAAGGGCGCGTCGCGCGGGATGACGCCGAGAGAATCGGCGAAGGCCAGTTTGGCGTGCCGCTCGGAATAGACGGGCAGGATGAGGCCGAGCATGGTTCCCACGCGCGGCAGCAGCGGCCCGGCGGCGAGAATCAAAGTGTCCGTGGCTATCCGTTCGCCGTTGGCGAGGAGGAGTCCACGGATTTTTTCTTTGGCGTCTATGGCCTCCACCCGGGCGGGGATGAGTTCAACGCCGCCCGCGCGGGCGCGTTCCCACAAATACATCCCCAATTGCTGGCCGCTGAACCACCCGGCGCGGCGGGCGTGCAGCACGGCCACGGCGCGCTCGGTGAGGTAGGGGAAGTGCCAGCGGATGAGGGCGGGATCGGTGAGCAGGTCGGCGCCGTCGGGCTGATCCTCGAAACCGTGCGGCGGAGCCGGTGTGTAGCCGCCGGTGCGAAGGATACCCGCGCCGTGCAGGGCCGCTTGCTCGGCGGCGCGATGGAAGCGTTTGACGCGCCGGGGGTTGGCGGTGGCGTACACGTAGCCTCGGCGGTTGAGTTGGAAGCGGTTGCCGCTCCGGCGGGCGAGGTCTTCCATGAGATCGATGCTGCGGTTCATCAGACCGACCATGGCCGGGTCGGGCCACCAGTTGCGGTAGCACTCGGTGGATTTGTCGCTGGTGAGGGTGAGGGGCGGGCGGTCGTCGAGGACGACGATGCGCTTGTGACCGCGCTGCACGAGGGCGTGCGCGGCGGCGATGCCGGCGATGCCTGCACCGCAGATGGCGATGTCGGCGGTCTTCATCGGACGCGGAGAGGGCGGTTAGTATTCGGCGAGCAGCCCGGCGGTTTGCAGTTCGGCGAGAACGCGCTCTTCAACGTCGCGCGACAGGGGCACAAGCGGCGGGCGCACCGGCCAGTGCGGGAAGCGGTTGAGGCGAGAGAAGAGGGCTTTGAGGGTGGCGGAGGCGGGCGGGTAGCGGTTGCTGATGGCCCGGGCGGCTTGCAACCGGGCGTAAGCTCCGGGAGCCGTCGTGCCCTGTTGGTGGGCATCCCACACGGCGCGCAGGTCGGGCGAGAAGAGGTTGGCGAGGGCGGTGATGCATCCCCCGGCCCCGGCTTGCAGAGCGGGCTGGGACAGGGAGTCGGTGCCGTTGAAAATGAGGAGGTCGTTCCCGAATCGCCGGCCGAGTTGGGTGGCGAAGTCGAGGTCGGCGGAGGAATCTTTCAGGCCGGCGAATTGCTTGGGGAAGGCGTCGTGGAGGCGGGCGATGAGGTCGAGCGAGAGGCCCACGCCGGAGACCGCCGGGATGTGATAGGCAAATAGGAGTCCGTCGGCCGGGACGGCGCGGCGGATGACTTCGGCGAACCAGGCGAACAGCCCGTCGTCGGTGACTTTGCGGTAGTAGTAAGGTGGCAGGACGACAACGCCGTCGAGGCCGACGTCGAAGACGGCGCGGGTGTTGGCGATGGTTTCTTCGAGGCTGGGGGTGCCGGTTCCGGCGAGCAAGTGAAAGTCGGGATGGGCCTGCCGTATTTGCAGGGCGGCGCGGCAGATGTCGCGCCGTTCGGGGAAGGAGAACGAGGGGCCTTCGCCGGTGGTGCCGAGCAGCAGCGCGCCGTGGCAGCCCCGGCGGGCCAGATGGTCCAGTACCGGGGCGATGGCCGGCAGGTCTATCGAATAGTTGGGGTACAGCGGGGTGATGGCGGCGACGTAAACGCCGGCGAGGGGGTGGGTAGTCATGGGGATATTATACGACGAAGGCGGCTCGCGAGAATCAAAAAGCGCAGGGGATGCCCCCTGCGCCAGGGTGTAGCGGGGTGGTGCGAGGCCGGGCTAAAAGCGCCGGCCGTCGTTCTTGCCGCCGGGGCGAGGGCCGCGCTTGCTGCCGCGATTGGCGCCGCCGCCCTCGTGCCGTGGGCCGCCGAAGCGGCTGCCGCCGCCGGCAAAGCGGTCGGGCTGGGGGCGGGCTTCGCTCACTTTGATGTTGCGGCGGTCGACTTCGCGCCCGTCGAGTTGGGTGACGGCCTTGCGGGCGTCCTCTTCGGTTTGCATTTCAATGAAGGCAAAGCCTTTGGAGCGGCCGGTGTCGCGGTCGGTGATGACGGCGACGGAGGCCACGGGGCCCACTGTGGCAAACAGTGCTTGCAACGTGTCTGAGGTGGTGTCGTAATTGAGGTTGCCGACGAACAGTTTATTGGTCATTAAAGGGGCCCTTGAAAAAAATAATCCTGCCCGGAGTGCCGAGTAGGAGTTGTGCCATGCAGAAGTCTTTCGGCGTTCAGCGCACCCACTTTACCAGATCGGGTAAATGAAGTCAACAACGGGTTTGCCTGAGATGCGCGGCGGAGCCATCGGGCGTATAATTTTCACCAATCGGGCACTATCACTCAATCACTCACTCACGGAGGACACTATGAACGAACATCTCAAACCTGCTTTGGCCGAATTGGTGGGCACGTTCACGCTGGTGTTTATCGGCGCGGGCGCGGGGGCGTTGGCGGCAACCAACGGCGGCGGCATTGTGGCCGTGGCGCTGGCCCACGGGCTGGCGCTGATGGTGGCCGTTTATGCGCTGGGGGCCGTTTCGGGGGCGCACGTGAACCCGGCGGTGACGATCAGTCTGGCGCTGACCGGCAAGGTGAAGTGGGACCGGGCCGCGTTTTACGTGGCGGCCCAGTTGATCGGCGGGGCGCTGGCGGCGTATCTGCTCGCCTACGTGGTCGGCCCGAGCGGTGACGTCGGCGGGCTGGGCGCAACTGTCGGCAGTTTGACGGCAAGCGATCCGCTCAAGACGATGGCGCTCGAGGCAGTGCTGACGTTTTTCCTCGTGATGGCGGTGTACGCCAGCGGGGTGGCCGGCCGCAACGGCAATTTGGCCGGGGTAGCCATTGGCCTGGTGTTGACAATGGATATTCTGATGGGCGGGTCGCTGACCGGGGCCAGCATGAACCCGGCGCGCACCTTTGGCCCGGCGCTGGCCACTGGACATCTCGAATATTGGTGGTTGTATATCGTGGGGCCGGTGGTGGGCGGCGCGGCGGCGGCGTTCCTCTACGACCGTGTGTTTATGCCCATGCCGGAGGCGAAGAACAGCCAACCCCAGAGCAAAGGGAAGAAGTAGAGGCGTTCTCCCACGGATGAATCAACCGGGCGGCCGGCGTGAGCGCCTCGAGCAGTACGATGCGCCGCGCTTGCGGGCGGGTGGCGCCCACGGCGCGCAACATGCCGATTTCGCGCGTGCGCGGGAGGCGGGACTGAAGTAAACTATCATCGATTTAGTGCCTGCGCCGGCGACAGATTCGGTTTGACTTTTATCCACTCGAGGTGAACATCATGCCCGACCTTCTCACCCTCCGCGGCATCGCCTCCAACGTCCAATACATCGTGATGGATGGCCGCCAACTGCGCGCCGCAAAGAGCGTGGACAAAGCCGATAGCCTGTCCTTTAATGTCGGCGAGCGCGGGGCGATGGCGATGAAAGCCAAGACCCTGCCTGTGCTTAATGAGGGCGACGATGTGGAAGTGATGGGTGCGCCGAACCCGCGCTCCGGCGGGCTGGAGGTGGTGGCCCTGCGCAATCACACCACCGGGACGGAATGGAAGTTCAGTCGCTTCCGGGCGGTCATCTGGCCCTGAGAGCGGGGCGAATTGTGGCGCTGAGCCGGGGCAAACGCCTCGGCCCAGCGAAGCTCCGTGCGATTTCACCGAGTCGTCCCCGCGAAACAGTCGTTTGCACCCGCAACGCTGCTGACGCGCATGACCGTTGGGCGACTTTGGTGAATTCGGAAATTAGATTATTCCCATCTTGACACAACAGAATATATGTTCTATATTACAGCTAACATCTCAACCCGTCTTCGGGTCGGCAGCGGACCGGGATGCTGAACTCTGGTAGTTCACCAAATTTGGATCGCATAGTCGTAGCCTAGCCCCTTGTGGGCGGCGCACGCGCACAAGGCGCTAAGCTACACAGCGTTCTAACATTGGCGGACTATTAGTCTGGCTTGGAAAGAGGCGTCAATGCAGGCTATGATCGTCTCGACGACCTCCTGGCGGAACTCCTGACGAAAGTCTAAAGCGAGGCAGATTAGTGGCCTACAATCTTTCCAGCGGCAAAAAGAAATAACCAGTCTCGTTATAGACCACCCCGAAGCTCAGAAAGGAACAAGATCATGAACAGAGTACGAGTATTGGTTGGCACCCGCAAGGGCGCATTCATTCTCACCTCAAGCGCCAAGCGCAAGAGGTGGGACATCAGCGGCCCCCACTTTGCGGGCTGGGAGATTTACCACCTCAACGGGTCGCCCGCCGACCCGAACCGGCTGTATGCCTCGCAATCCACCGGCTGGTTCGGGCAGTTGATCCAGCGCTCCAATGACGGCGGTAAGACGTGGGAGGCGGTGGACAACAAGTTTGTGTACGACGGCGTCCCCGGCACGCACCAGTGGTACGACGGCACACAACACCCCTGGGAGTTCAAGCGCGTCTGGCGTCTCGAACCGTCGCTGACCGACCCGGACACGGTGTACGCCGGGGTGGAAGACGCCGCCCTGTTCCGCTCCGCCGACGGCGGGCAGACGTGGCAGGAGCTTCCCGGGCTACGCGCCGCTAAAGGGCATCTCTGGCAGCCAGGCGCCGGTGGGATGTGCCTGCACACGATCGTGCTGGATCCGAGCAACCCCAAACGGATCTTCATCGCCATCTCGGCCGCGGGCGCGTTCCGCACCGACGATGGCGGCCAGACGTGGCGACCCATTAACCACGGCCTGAAGTCCCCCTACGAACTCCCCGACGCGAGCGCCGAGGTCGGCCACTGTGTTCACAACATCGCGATGCATCCATCGCGTCCGGGCGTGCTATTCATGCAGAAGCATTGGGACGTGATGCGGACTGATGACGCCGGCGAGTCTTGGCGCGAGGTCAGCGGTAACTTGCCGAGCGACTTTGGATTTCCAATCGCCGTGCACGCGCACGAGCCAAACACCGTCTACGTCGTCCCGATCAAGAGTGACTCGGAACACTATCCGCCCGATGGCAAGCTGCGCGTGTATCGCAGTCGCACGGGCGGGAATGAGTGGGAGGCGCTCACAAACGGCCTGCCGCAAAGCGACTGCTATGTGAACGTATTGCGCAGCGCGCTGGCTGTCGACTCGCTCGATTCGTGCGGCGTTTACTTTGGCACCACCGGCGGGCAGGTGTACGCCTCCGCCGATTCCGGCGACAGTTGGACGGCCATCGTCCGCGATCTTCCCGCCGTATTGTCCGTTGAAGTTCAGACACTACCGTGATCCGCGTTGTGCTCCCGCATCATCTGCGGACGCTGGCGCAAGCCGGCAAAGAGGTTCACCTTCAAATCGAAGGGCCGACGACGCTGGGCGCGGTTCTGGATGCCCTGGAGGCCCGGTATCCGATGTTGCGCGGGACGATCCGTGACCACCTCACGCAACAGCGTCGGCCCTTCATTCGGTTCTTCGCCTGCGGGCAGGATTTGTCCCATCAACCGTCGGCTGCCTCGCTGCCCGATGCGGTCACGATGGGAACAGAGCCTTTTCGGATTGTGGGGGCCATGGCTGGCGGCTAGGCCATGAAACGCTTCCTCATCCTCGGCAGTTTCGGCGCGGCCATTGCCACCTTCGGCCTCAACATCGGGCCGGCCTTCTCCGCCCCGGTCAGCCTGCCGACGCCGCTCTTTCAGCCCTTTCTCAACACACTCGCTGTCGCGCCGTTGGCCGGGGCCATGGTCGGCGCGGCGATGGTGTGGCTGGCTGTTCGCTGGCCCAACCCAGTGGCACAAGCGGGGCTGGGTGCGGGCCTGGCGCTGATGATAATTTTGCTCGCCGGTTGGTTTCCCTTTGACTTCCAGCTTAATGCTCCGGCGCTCGTGCTGGCCGCCGTTGTATTGGGCGCACTCATCGGCGCGGCGGCGGGCGTCATCTCCAGCCTTACGCAGTCTCTGAGCGAGGCGGACTTGCGCCGCGCCCTGCGCGCCGCCGGTCTCACGGCTGTGCTGACTCCTATCGCCACCGTCTTGGTGGTCCTCGCGTTAACTTTGCTCGGCATAGCCCTGGCCTCTCTGCTCGCGCCCCCGCCCGATCCATCATTGACGGAGTCCTACCCGCCGGGCCTCGGCGTGATGCTCTTCGGCATCCTCGCCTTGGGTCAGGCGGCCTTCCAAGAGTCTTCTTGCCCATCGTCGCGGTCATCGTCGGCGGGCTGGCCGGGCTGATCGCCGGCTGGCTCACGCCGTCGGATGAAGCGGGCGTCCCTGGCCGAGTCTCGCCCGGCGTAATAACGGCAATCGTAGGCTTCACTATCGCCCAAACATATTTCTGGCTTGGGAGGATCTTTCCAAAGTCCATTGACAAAAGGCCATGCCTGTGCGCGTGGGAGCGGGTTGCACCCGCCACCGGGCATACCGGCGGTGTGTGGGCGTTGAGCTTTTCGCCGGATGGCCGCTTGCTGGCCTCCGGCTCGGCGGATCGCGCGGTGCGGGTGTGGGATGTGACCCACGGAGTAGAACTCATGGTTCTGAGCGGCTACACGAGCGACATGTTGCGGGTGGCCTTCTCACGCGACGGGCGGGCCTTGGCATCGGCGGAGAGTGTGGTGTGGGTGTGGGGCGTGAGGTGACCCGGAATCCCAATTCACGATCTCCTCACGTTCGTTTGATAGGCTGAGGGTCGAGAGGAACACACAGCCCATGACCTTCCCCGCCTGGTGGCCGTCGGCCACCCCGGCCCCCACCGCCTCGACCCCCGCCTCGCTGTGGCAGGAACTCAAAGCCAAGATCGATCTCGCCCAGGCGCGTCCGGCGCAGGCCGAGGGCGTGCTGACGCACGAGTTAAGCGACCGCACCGGGCCGTACGTCGTGCTCAAGAACCCGCGAACGCGCACCTATCAGCGCCTCTCGCCGGGTGAGCATTGGCTGTGGCAGCGCATGGACGGGACGCGCACGGTGCAGGATTTGGTCGTCGCCTACTTCCTTCAATACCATTCGTTCGCCTTCGGCCTCATCGCCGGGCTGGTGGCGCAACTGGGCTTCAAACAGATGTTGCGCGAGAAGCCGCAGTTCGTTTTCTCGGCAGTGGGCCGCGCCGTGGCCGAAGCGACGACCGCCCACAAACTCTCTTCCCCGGCGCTCGTTCTGCTCACGCGGCAGTGGGTCATCCGCGGGCTGGACGGCTGGATGACGCGCCTGCACCGGGCGGGCGGCTGGGTCTTCTACACGCTCCCGGCGCAGATCATCTACTTGCTCGTCAGCGCGGTCGGCCTGTATCTATTCACGCGCATCCTCGGCGACGCGCGCTTCAAGTTCGGCGGCGGCGGCCTCGGCCAGAGCGCGGCCTTGTTGTGGGTGGCGGCGATCCTGCCCATCGTGATTCACGAACTGGCTCACGCGCTGACGACGAAACACTTCGGTTGCGAGGTGCATCAGGGCGGGCTGATGCTGTACTTCGGGATGCCGGCGGCGTTCGTGGACACGACCGACATCTGGACGCAGGGCAAGCGCGCGCGGCTGGCGGTGACGTGGGCCGGGCCGTACACCGGCCTGATCATCGGCGGGCTATGCTCGATCACGATCTGGCTGTGGCCCGGCCTCGGGCTTGCCCCGCTTCTCTTTCAGGTGGCCGCCGTCGGCATGATCACCACGGTGATGAATCTCAACCCCCTGCTCAAACTCGACGGCTATTACCTGCTCTCGGACGCGCTGGAGATCGCCCAATTGCGCGAGCGCTCGCTGGCCTTCCTGCGCCACAAGCTGGTCCCCAAAGTCCTCAAGCGCGAGAGAAACTGGACGCGCGACGAGATCATCTTCGTCGTCTTCGGCGTGCTGTCGGGACTGTGGACGGTCTACATTATTTACGTGAGTCTCATCGTCTGGAACCGGCGGGTGGCGCAGAGCGTGCAGGCCATCCTCAGCCAGCCGGGCGACATTGGGGCGCTCCTCGTCAACCTTCTGCTGATCTTGCTGGCGCTTTCATTTCTCACGTTGATCGGTTTTCAATTGGTTCGACTGGTTCGACTGGCCGTGGCCTGGGCTGTTCGCCGCAAATTATTGGGGACGCCGGGTCGGGCCGGGCTGGCCGTCACCATTGGAGCAGCGACGCTCGCGCTGCTGCCGCAGATCGTCGCTCCGGACGCGGCGCCGATCATTGTGGCCGCTCTCGGCCTGTTGGCATTCGCGTGGGGCGTCCGGCTGGCGCTGGCTCTGGCCGCCGAAATGCGCGGCTCGATGCACGCCAAAGCCTGGCCGGCCATCGCCGCCAGTCTGACTCTGCTCGGGCTGGCCCAGATCATGCCGGCCTTGCGTGCGCCGGTCGCCGGGCCGGCCTTGTGGCTCGACGTTGCCGGCGCGGTGGCCGGCCTGATGGCGCTGATATTCTCCGGGCGGCTCGTCGCCGGCTTGCGAGGCGGTTGGCGGGCGGTCTCGGCGCTCACCCTGGCGCTGGGCGGCGCGGCGTTGGTCGCGCAACGAGTCGCCGGAGGCCAGGCTGCCGCGCATGCTTTCGCCGGACTGCTGATCCTCGGCGGGTTGCTTCACTGGCGCTATGCCATCGTTACTTCCGGGACGCTCGAACCGCTCATCGCCCAACCGGCCACGACGCGCGACCGGCTGATGACTGCGTTCGATTTGCTGGCGAGATCGGCCTTGGCCGAACTGCGCTCGACCTACGGGCGCGGGACGGCGCGTCGCGTCGAGACAGCCTTCAACCGCGCTTCCGCCGCGCAGCATTGGACGCTGGCCTTCGTCGAGGGCCAATTGCGGGCGCAATCCGTTCCGGCCAGGCCCGCGTTCACCGCGATGACTGCGGCCGACCTCGCCGAAGTGTACGCCGCCGCGCTCACCAGCCTGCTCGACGCAGCGGCCATGGTCGCCGGGGATTCGTTCGCCCGCCGGGCGCTGGCGCGAGGCTACGACGCGCTCGATTGGGAGGGCCGTGAGATCGCGGGCGAATATATTCTGGCGCGCATGCGCTGGGCCGCCGGGCTGGCCGAGATGTTCCGTGAGACCCGCCACGACGTGACATCGCTGCTCGAGCGCGCGCCCCTGTTCGTGTCGTTCACGCCGGAGGAAATACAAGCCGTGGCCCGCCGCCTGCGTTCGGAAACGTTCGCGGCGGGCGCGGACATTGTCCGCCAGGGCGGGAAAGGGGATCGGTTTTACCTTCTGCGGCGCGGGCGGGTGAAGGTGCTGGTGCGCAACGATGAGGGGGACGAGCGCGCGGTCAACGAGTTGGTCAGCGGCGACTATTTCGGCGAGGCCGCGCTGCTCACCGGCGAGCCGCGCAACGCCACCGTCTGCGCCCTTACGCCGGTCGAGGCGCTGTCGTTGAGCAAGCGCGATTTCGACCGGCTGGTGCGCGCCGGGTTCGAGGGTGGGGCCAAGATAGACGCCGTGCTCAAACGCATCGGCCTCCTGCGGCGCATTCCGCTCTTCGCCGATTTCGAGAGTTACGAATTGAAACTCGTCGCGGCGCAGCTCGAAACGCAAGAGGCCGAGGCCGGGGCGACGATTATCCGCCAGGGCGAGGTCGGCGACAAGTTCTATATCGTCGAGGCGGGCGAGGCGGCGGTGCGTCTGCGCGGGCCGGATGGGGCGGAGGTCGAGCGGGCGCGGCTGGGGCCGGGCGACTATTTCGGCGAGATCGCGCTGTTGATGGACGTGCCGCGCGTGGCCTCGGTGGTTGCGGTCGGGGCGGCGCGGCTGTTGACGCTGAATGCGGCGGCCTTCAACGAACTGGTGCGCGAGTCGCGCAGCGCGAAGTTGGCGCTGGAGCGGGCCGGGTCGCGGCGGGCCTTGTCCAACGAGCAATTTATGAAGGAGGCGCAATGAACTGCTGGCAATGTGACCGACCGGCGCACGGGGTGTGCCGGTTCTGTGGCCGGGCGACGTGCCGGGATCATGCCCGGAAGATGCCCTATATTATGGAAATCTATCAGGGCGAGAACGGCGAACACAAAGCAGTGGTCGTCGAGGACGCGCTGTACTGTGGGCAATGCAAGCCGCGGGAGGACCCGGTGGCGTTGAAGGGGCTAAGGTAGAGACGTTCCGGTGGAACGTCTCTACGGGATGGCCCAATAAACGATCTCCTCACGATCGCCTGCTACGATGGGAGCAACAAATCAGAAAAGCAACAAATCAGGAGACCTATTCCATGTCCGCTGAAACCGTCACCACCATCATCCGCCGCGCCGTGGCCGAACCGGAGTTCCGGGGGCTGTTGTTCCGCAACGCGTCCGCCGCGCTGGCCGGGTACGACCTGGCCGAGGCCGAACACGCCGCGCTCACCGGCCTGAACGCCGAGAACTTCGACGCGCTGGCCGGGGAACTCGAAGCGCGAGTTTCCAAAGTCGCCGGGGCTGGCCTAGCGATTGGGTTCTTCAATCACCCTTGATCGGCACGTCATCGAGATGACCGCACGCTCAGGTCTTCAACGAGAGGAAACCACCCCCATTTCCGCTGAAACTGTCACCACGTAGGATAGGCTGAGGCAAAATCTGAGCGGAGAATCTCCGCCACCACCTCTTCCAGTTGCCTCGCCCGCCCTCTTTCCTGCGCGGCGGCTATGATCGGCGCGGACAAGTGCGCCTCCAGTTGGACGAGTAATTGATCGGCCCGGCCCTTCGTCTCGTGGTTGGCCGCGCCATGGTGAAGTACAAGCGCCGCCACTTCAACCGCCCGTTCTCTTTCCTCTTGCCCGGCCAGCAGAACGGCGGCGCTCACCAACCCAAACAGCGTCGCCGAGACCGAGCCAATCTCCCTCGCCATCTGCAAGGCCCCGAACGTATGCTTCCAGGCCTCGCGGTATTCGCCAAGCGCGCCGGCCACGCCCCCTAAACTCCCCAACGCATGGGCGGCAATATGACGGTGCCCCAGTTCTTGGCAGAGCGTCAGGCATTCTTGGAGCAAGAGCCGAGCTTCGGCATACTCACTCAACATGTGGCAAGCAACACCCAGATTGTTGAGTGAAACCGCCTCGCCCATCGGATAGCCAATCTCGCGGAAAATAGCGAGTGCCTCTCGCTCAAACGGCTTCGCTTCAGCATACTGACCCTGCGCAAGCGCCACGTTGCCCAGATTGACAAGCGCGATGGCCATCCCCCTTCGATCGCCAATCTCTCGCTTTATCGCCAGACTCTCCTCTTGAAGCCGCCGGGCTTCTTCAAACTCACCCCGCTCGGTATGCACCGTGCCCAGGGTGTTAAGTGAAGCGGCGATGGCGCGTGGATTGCCGGCAACGCGGTGCAGAGACAAACTCTGCCGAGCATATTCTATCGCTTGGGCGAAATCGCCCACCGCCCGGGCCATGTTGCCGAGGCATTGCAGGCAGAGCGCCTCCTCGGCTGGCAGGGGTGGCTGGGCATTGCGAAAAATCATCAGGCTTTGTTGAATGAGTGGGCGCGCCGCCTCAAAGCGGTCGAGCCGGTGATAAAACCAAGCCTGCCGCGCAAGCAGCTTCCCCAACAGCGGGCTGTCGTCGCCGGCACGGGCTCGCTCCGCCTCGGCGGCGGCCCCGAACAACTTGACGGCCTCGGTGTACCACCCCGCGTTTTCGAGGAACACGCGCAGGCTCTCCAGCGACGGCTCGAGCACGTCGAGTTGTGGCTGGGCGACCGCCCAACCCCAGGCCGCGCGAATGTTATCTATCTCGGCGGCGATCTCCCGCCGCGCCTCGTTCTGGCGCGCGTCGTTCTGTGCGTCTTCACGCGCGCCCAGAAAGCCGATGTAGTATTCGCAGTGCCGCGCCTGCGCCTCGCCGAACACCTGCGGTTCGGCGCGCAATTTGCCGTCGGCGTATTGCCGCAGCAGTTCGTGGATCGAATAGCGCCCGTTCACGTCGCGGCGGATGAGCGATTTGTCGCACAGGGCGGCGAGAACGGGTAACTGGTAAGTGGTAATTGCCGCAGCCGCCTCGCGCTCGCAGCCGCCATGAAAGACGGACAGCCAGGCAAAGGCCCGTTGCTCGTCCGCCGAGAGCAGGGCATACGAATGCTCGAACGCGGCCTGCAGGCTGCGATGACGGGCCGGCACGTTTTTCTGCGTCGTCGCCAGAAAGTCCAGACTGCGCGCGATCTCGTCGGCGATCTCGCGGCATGAGAATTGCCGCACCCAGACTGCGGCCAGTTCAATCGCCAGCGGCAAGCCGTTCACCAACCGGCAGATGCGCGCCACACCGGTTCGATTCTCGCCGTCGAGCGCGAAATCGGGCTGGGCGCTCCGGGCGCTGTTGAGGAATAGTTGCGCGGCGCTGTATTCAGTGATCGACTCGCCGTCTGCGTCCGGTGGCACGTCCAGCCCGCTCAATTCGATCAATTGCTCGCCGTGCAGATTCAATCGCTCGCGCGAGGTCACCAGCAAGCGCACGTCGGGGCAGGCCAGCGCGATGCGGCCCAGCAGCTCGTCGGCCCCCGGCAGATGCTCCAGATTGTCCAGCACCAGCAATAGGTCTTGGTGGCGCAGGTGAGCCACGAGTTGATCGCGCGGGTCGGCCTTGCCGCTCAAGGCCAGGCCCAGCGCCTCCGCGATGGCGCTGGGGACGACTTCAAGCGAACTGACGGCGGCCAGCGGCACGAAACACACGCCGTTCAGAAAGGCGTCGGCGGCGCGCGCGGCGGATTCGAGAGCCAGGCGCGTCTTGCCGCTCCCGCCCGGCCCGGTGAGCGTAGTCAACCGGCAAGTGGGATCGGCCAACAGGCGGGCGATCTGCGCCAGTTCTTCGGCGCGGCCCACGAAAGGCGTGGCTGCCGGGGGCAAGTTGTAGCGGCGGGTCGCGGTGCGGAGGCGCTCGTAGAGGGCGGTCGTTTCGGGCGCAGGCTCAAGGCCCAATTCGTCGGCCAGCGCGCGGCGGCAAGCCTCGAACTGGGCCAGGGCGGCGGAACGCTGGCCGGTGCGGGCCAGCAGTTCCATCATGCGCCGGTGGGCTTCTTCGTTCCACGGCTCCAAGCCGAGCCAGCGGCGC